>NZ_CP029463.1:0-312845 GCF_003148385.1 Flavobacterium sediminis
CTGTTGGCCCGTATTCAATTAAATTATGTGTAACATTTAATACTGTTGATCCGATATTGTAATATCTATCGGCTTCAAACGTTAATTTGAGATATGTTGAGTTTAAAGTATTACTAAAACTACTGATAACATTTCCATTAACATCTTTATAAATTATACTCTCAATATAAATTTCTGCTTTATGGGTATTGGGCAGTTTAACTTTTGCATAATCGTTGTACTGAATATCATCTGATACATTATTATGAACGATCGTTAACTCTTGATTGTCCTCAACAAAAGAAGTTCCATCTAAATTATATCGGGTTATATCTAATGTAAGTTCACAAGAATAAACAGAAGCAAATTTCACTGAATTTGCCGTATCATCCTGAAAACCAAAATGAACATAAGTTGCAGGATCCTTGTAAGCATATCCCAAATCTGCCGGCGAGGTAGAAGTGTAATTTTGCTCAAGATCATTGAATTTATCATCCTCAACTGACAAAGTTGCCGCTTGCTGCAAGGAACTTTCTGTCAAAATAGTCGATTCAATATAGACTTTCTCTTGACCGAAAGAGAAAAAACCAGTTAGTAAAAAAAGTACCGTTAAAACTGAAAATATTTTTTTCATCCTATTGAAAGTTATGTCTTATTTAATTGTAATTTCTCTTTGATCTTCTAAATAGTATTCCTTATACTTCTCTGTAACTATGATATTATCTTTAGTGACAGCAATGTATTTTTTAACATCAAATAAATCGTTAGGAACAGAATTCCTTGAAAAATCAGAATATATTATCTCTAAAACAGGTAAACTGATATCTTGCTTCCTATAATCACTTGAAAAGTCTATTCCTGTATTGTAATAAAATAGCTGCTTTTTTATAAAATACCTTTTATCAATCCAAATAACCATTTTTGAATACGGTAGTCCTGAAAACTGATTGGGCTCTAAAGTCAATTCCCAAGAATCTCCTTTTTTATAAAATGTTTTCACTTTACAGAACTGCTCGAGACTCTTCATATCTATCTCACCTGTAATTATAGGTTGAGAGGAAGTCAAAGTCATTAATTTATCTGGATGAATTACTTTCAAACAAAAATTATTATTCCAAATAAATTCAACTTCATCAATCTTCTGGTAGATCTCGTTCTTTTCATTCTTCTTAAAAATTCCACTATAACTCTCTGTGATTTTTTTGGAATCTTTGTTCTTGTACAAATTATATTTTACACTATAATTGAGCGGTAATGCTTTCGTATACTCTTTATTAACATTATTCAAGACTTCCTGAACGGTTTGAGCAACAAAAAGTTGGGAAAACAGAACTATTACTATTAAAAAAAACTTCTTCATTATTTTACTCCTCTTTAAATATGAAATTACCTGATCGGGTTTCCTGTATTGTTTTAACTCCTCTTGAGGTTTCTTTCTTAACCCTTATTAAACCTCCTTCATTATCGTATTCATAAAAGGTAGAATAATTATTCTCATCTAGTTCCGACATTAAGCGGAAAGTTTCCGGATCGTATACAAAAGATTTCATACTTCCGTCCTTAGGATGTATTCTAATATCATCAAAATAAATCGGTAAGGGAGTAACTTGGCTTTTGTTCACCAATTCGATATCTATATAGGCAGCACCTTGTGGTACTGTAAATTCTTTAAAAATTCTTTGCCATCCATCAATTATATCTCCACTTGTTCCGCAAACTGTAAGTGAGCCGGAAATCGGATAATCATTTTCATCTCTAAAACTGATTTGTATCTCAGCATTTGAATAAGTAGGAACCTGAATTCTTTGTTCTTCTTTAACCCAGGCACTGATTATATACTTTTGACCTATATCCAATTTAAAATTGATACAATTATTACACACCTCTAACGGAATTGGGTCACCACAAGTTGCCGGAGAAACTTCATCAACTAACCCATTAGATAAATAATTTATTTCGTCAGTAAAAAAACGGAAATCCTCTGCTCCATAATAGTCTACCATTTCGTAAACTCCTCCCGCAGTTACAGGTCTATATATAAATTTATATTTGTCATTAACCGGAAAATCTGTACCAGTATACTCCATTAAATACTTCAGAGATGTTCGAAGATTAGATGCAACTCTTGAGGTCAAGGAAACAGATGCAACCAATTCAGAATTATAATTCGGATCCTCATTATGAGCCAAGCTCGACTTACTATAAGGATTAGTATCTGTATCTACATAGAAACCTTCATTCAATCCTATTACATACAAGTGAGGAATGGGATCATTAGTGTTATTTGTTCCTCCCAAATTATTATTAAACATTCGTACTGTTTCTTTAAGTTCAACAGCATTATCTGTTTCACAACCATCCGTAATGAGGATCACTAATTCAGCATCTGTCGCAAGTGCCACATCTAAACCGCTTTTCCAATAATCTGAACTCGGAGATATACCCGGGCTCGTATAATCTCTGCCTCTGTAATTAAGTAACCAATCATTAAATAAATTAATGTTAGGGTTCGCCCCTTGTCCTGTTACTTTAACATTCAACAATTGATCATCATCTGTTCTATCAAAAGTATCAGAATCAGATAATCCTATTAAAGATACATATATATTAGCCCCTAAACCATCATTATCAGCTGCTTGCTTTTCAATAAAACTCTTAATCTGCTTTCTGATTTTAAATGCTTCTCTGTCATCAATTGAACCGGATTCATCTACCACAATAGCTATATGATGTTTACAAAATAGTTCATCCGGACAAAACTCAATGTGTTTTATAATACCATTTTTAATTAAAAAATTATCATAAGCATAAGCATCTATTATTATTTCTTGCTCTGGATCGGAATAATTAGACAAATCAAATTGAAAATTATTTCCATTAATTCCATAAAAATTACCTCCTCCTATACTTATATCCAACAAATGATCAATAGAAAAAGAAAATGAAATACTCGTCAACTGATTATAGCTATTATATGTTGACACAAAATTATAAATCGCTACCGGATCCATATCTGTAACATAAGGCGCTAAAGCTATTAATTCCAAAGGAGTTGAACCTTCAATATCCTGATCTGAATCACCGGCTAATTTTCTTTGTATCAAATGACTTAATAGATTTACTAATAACTTATTTATAGTTGTGGAATGAGGATTTGTTACAGCACAATTTATAAGTGCATCCGGACAAAAATTTATATTACGAATATAAAATTTAGCCGCATCATTTCCTGAACTACTCCATCCCCCTACATAGTCCAAAAAAGTATCAGAATCAATATATGTTGAAGTGTCTAAATTATCTAAAATACCTCCCATTGAACCACTCTGTACCCAAACATCATAATTAGGAGAAGAAGTTGTATTTGTAAAAGAAAACTGAAAAATCCCTAAGTTACTGTCGTAATTAAAATTATATATACCTGGATTATTTATAGTAATATAAGGTGCAAGGTTCTGCAAATATACAGAGTTATAAGAACTATCGATAGTACCACCTCCTTGAAGTATTGAGGTCATATCATTTATTAAAGATAAAAATAGTTCTACTACGTCATCTGTGTAAGGATTTGTAGCGGTACAACTTACTAATTGATCTGGACAAAATTCAAGATGCTTTACAATACTTCTCTTTATATCAAAAATGTTATATGTATAGGCTATATTTTGCAATTCCTCATCCGCATTAATATAACCCGATAAATCAAACTGAAAATTTCCTGAATTTAAATTATTGAGACTATTAAAATCCTCACTATCGATTAAGACATCATAACCTGAATGCGGAGAAAATGAAAACTGAATAGCATCTACATTTCCATTAGCATAAACACTAGAGGTAAAATTATAGATTGCAACTGGATCCGGATCTGTAACATAAGGCGCTAAAGCCATTAATTCAGGTGGAGTTGAACCTTCAATATCCATATCTGAATCACCGGCTAATTTTCTTTGAATTAAATGAGTTAACAGATCTACTAATAACTCATTTACAGTTGCAGAATTAGGATTGGTCTCGGTACAAGAAGCTGCAGAAGCTGTAACCGTTAAATTAATTTGCTCCCTTTCTAAAACAATATCCTTAAATAAAACACCCGGCTTTGTAATAGTTGGATGATCTGATAAACAATAATAACTACCACTATCTGTTAAACTAACAGGATTAATAGTATACTGTCTTGTTGTTGCACCAGCTATAGCAACTCCATTCGGATATACTCCCTTATACCATTGGTATTGTTCATTAGCAGAATAATTTCCATCTTCGTGCATCGTCATAGTATAAGAAGTTCCTTCTGATACTACATCATTTCTTACAGCATCTACTTTTGCCTGATTGTCGTATCTGAAATGAGTTAAATTAGTTTCATAATCATTAAATGTCGGTTCTATATCTTTGAACGTAAATTTATTATAATCAATAAAAAAACTACCTTGATTTATCTGTGGATGAATAACAATATTAATCGCGGGAACCTCTCCTTCAAAATTATTATGAGTAGCACTAATAAAATATAAATTAGTTAACTGAGATAATTCAACCGGAAGTGTTCCTGTAAAATTATTATTATCTAATGCTAAAGCAGTTAAATTAGTCAATTGCCCTATTTCTGTTGGAATACTTCCACTAAAATGATTAGAAGCTAAGCTAATAAATTGTAAAGATTGTATTTGCATTAATTCAACGGGAATAGTACCGGATAAATTATTGACAGAAAGAGTTAAGTCTCTTAAATTAGTTAATAAGTTAATATTACTTGGTATTCCTCCGGACAAATCGTTAAAAGATAGATTTAGATGTTCCAAAGCATTTAATGAGAAAATATTAGAAATAGGACCGGAAAGGTTAACATTCCTTAACTCTAAATGTTTTAAATTTGATAGACTATTAAGCCAGCTTGGCATGGTTGTACTATCATAATCATCAAACAAATTAAGCGTTTCAAGATTAACTAAATTTGATAAATTCGGAAATGGTCCACTAAAATCACAATTTATCAAATCTAAATATTTTAGACTAGTCTTATTTGTGATCCATGTAGGAAATAACAAGTTGGAATCGGTTAGATCACTGTTTTTCAAGTCCAGATACTCGAGGTTTACCAAATCAGACAAATCAGTAATGTCACCTATTAAGTTATTCTGAACTAAACTTAAAGAAGTAACATGTCCATTCAAAACAGTAACCCCATACCACCCCGTTCCTGTAGATGAATTCCATGATGTTACATCTGCTAAAGGATCATTAACAGGCCAAGCTCCATTCTGATTAATTGTATTTGTCCAATTATCACCATTAGTAGAATTGTAAAAAGCAATAAGCGCATCTTTCTCACTTTGCGGAACCTGAGCAAACAAACTATTTGTTACTAACAAACAAAATATAGAAAGTATAAAATTCGTTTTAATTTTTTTCATCTGTTCTTAGCTTATTATTTAATAGTTGTTGTTCGTACTGCTTTTCTCTGTTTATTTGAAGTTGAAGAAGCATCATCACATGTAATAATCTTTTTTCTTAATAAAGCTTTTCTTCCTTCAACATCAGACGAAGGCGCAATTCTAAGACTTCTTCTACCGGTATGCGAATGACTTTCTGAAACTTCTATATTGTGTAACTCCAAACTTCCTTCGAAATTAAAATGCGAAAGAGAATCACAGGTTGAAAAATCGTAGTCTTCAAATCCGTCATAGCCTAATTCAGTATACTTCGTATTGGAAGCTACTGCTAACGGGAATCTATAATTGTAACCATATAACGCTGATGAATATCGATTCAAAGCATCTCTATTTTCCACTTCTTGTCCATAAGGATTGTACTGAGTGACTTCTGAAGCAAAGGTCCAACGAGCCAGATCGGCTTCATTTCTTACCCATTCACGATTGGCATCCAAAATATAAAAAGGAGAAAAATCATTATAAAAACCGGAAACCCTAGGCGTAACATGCTCAGAATGATATCTTCCTGTAAGGAAGGCATACGATTTTTTAGCTCTCCAATTTCCTAAAATATTATATACATAAGGGTTGTATGAATTTTCATAAATTGCATCAATATCAACAGATACATCATTATAATCAATCAAAGGAAAATCAATAGTCAATGCTCCGTTTGCTATTTCTATTTTAGGCAAATTACATTCACATTGTCCCGGCCATAAATCAGAATATTCTATCGCTGCCGTATTAACAATCCTATAATCATCCCAACTGTCCGTTTCAAACAAGTTTTGCTCTAAAAGTCCTTGTCCGTTAACAAGTACCGGTAAAGGATTGTGCATAGAAGTTACTGAGGCCATACTAGCCGTTTGTAAATTTCTATAGCCTGAACGAACTACTTTTATCCTTCCGTTTGTTACTTTGTATTGATCTACCCGAAGACCGTCTTTATCTATTAAAAGAATTTCTCCATTCGAATTAACTTCATAGACCCAAGCTTTAAAAGGTCGTGGATAATCTCCATATACCGGGGTAGAAAAACCATTGTCATCATTTTGTGTCACCCATAACTCATCTCCGGGTATCAGATAATTACTTGCATTTACCGTACTAGTACCGTTATTTACAAATGTGTAATATTCTCCATTCCCGGTTAACTCTATTCCCCATTGTAAATCCAAGTTTTTGGCTGCTTGCCCCATACTGTTGTAATTCTTTGCCCAGTAAGCAGGGTAATTGAAACTATAATATTTGTCATCATATTCATTAACAGTTTCTGTAAGCAATACCTGTCCTGTTTCTGCATCCCAAGCTAAATTATTAGTCGAAACAACCGAACCGGCATCATAAGCAACTGTTTCTCTTAAAATACCTGTTGAATGAATTGATTTTGTTGTTATTGCAGTCTTCAATAACTCTTCATGCCTTGAATAACTCGGTAATGGTATCGGAACAACAAGGTATATAATCGGTAAAGGTATCCCCTCAGTATTAAATCGAATAGCTGTTGTCTCCGATACTGATTTATTTTCTCTGAAATCATTAATTACATCGTAATCTACTCCGACTACATTATTTGATACATTACCATTTCTATCAATAGTTACTACTTCATTGTTTAACAAACCATTTTCTTTAATACTCGTTGTTGTATTATCATAATAATTATAATCTACTCCGGATATAAAACCTGTTTGTCCTTCGGCATATACTCTTTGACTTTTCATTTTTCCATCCATATCGTTTGTATGAATTGAAAAACCTTGAGACATCGTTAAATGTTGCTTATCATTTATTCGGATCAAACTTGCTAAAGGCGACTTATCATAATGGAAAGAAATAGGTGTATAATCCACTATTGTCGGATATTGGAAAGACGTATAGAATTCGGTAACCACTTTACCCGTAGCATGTTTTTTAACCATTAACGTTTTTGTTTCGTTATTCTCCGTTACCGTTTTCTCTCTAGGCAAATTCCTTACTTCTACTCTACTATATGTAATCTTAGGATTGGGAAAGAAAGATTCTCCAAAAGGTTCTTCCACATAATTTTGTTCGTCAGGACCTAATAATAAACCTGGATTTCCTTTGTCATAGAAAGGTTTTACAAATGGATTTTCTTTACAACCTAAAGGTTCATACGTAGCGACACCAGAAGTCCCTTTGTTCTCTGTAACATAAGAATATTGTTGCCCATAGAACTGAGCATAAACCGGATCATTTGTATTTCCTGTCATTACATCCCACTCATCATGTAGCTGAACTTCTTTTACCCTGCTACCGCCACCTACTTTTCTACGGTCTGGTTGCATTAATCGAATCCATGATTTATTCGGTATAAATCTACTGGCTATCTTTTTATCTTCTAATCGTCCATTGGGACTCTGAAAGATCTGACGTATAGAAGGCACTGTTGCAATCAATTCCATAACTATACTTTTCAAATCATTTGTATCTTCCTCATTGGTAATACCATACACTAGCTTATTCAGATAAGATCGCCCGAAATACCATCCCGCTTTTGAAATAGGATTTACTTGTTTATTACTATTTAGACCATCTCCTTTATTAACCGTTTGAATCTTAATAGCTGCCAGATTTTGACCGGTTCCGTTTAGTTGACCTACAAGAGGCATTTCATTAGCAAGTTTTAAATATCCTGTAACATAATCATATTTATCTGTTGTACTTGCTCCCGGTAAAGGGTTAGGATCAAACATATTCAGTAAAAATCTGAAATAAACCGGTTCGTCTATTAAATCCCCAAGATACTTAGCTTTGAATTCAGATGCAGTCACTCCGTCGGGGATATTAACATACAGGTATTTGTAATCAGTATTAAACAAATTATTAGAAATAGAACTGCTATTAAATTGTCCGTTCCCAATCCCCATTACTTTAAACATCTGCATTACCTCTTTATTCTGAACATAAGCGTAATCATCTGATTCATAATTAACCTCAATTGTTCCTCCGGAAGGTAACTTTACAGAATTTAAATGCCAAGCCGTAGCGTAATTATCGGCTGATGCTCTATCACTTTGATCTACAAAAGGATATTCAGCATTTGACATATCTTTTGTATCATCAAACGGTTTACAACTTACATTTGAACCTACAGGTTTATAATTTCCCCAAACATCATAAGCCTTCATATTATAATCATAATTATTTTGGTAGCTGAAGAAATATGGAGTATATCGCCCCATTCTGGAATCTCTATAAGTAAAATACACTTTTTTCAGTGTTAATTTTCCTCCTTGATTCGCCATCTCATAATTATCCGTTGTTCCTCCATTGTTATTTTCAATTCCCTGACATAGATCATAATCATACATGAAATGAGCTACTTTTATAGGCGTTGCCTGATTTCCAAGAGCTTCGTATTCCGGTTTTGAATACAAATAAATTGCATTTAATTTATAAGATTTAGAAGTTGTTCCTAATCCTCCGTTTTCACCTTTAACTCCATAACCATCTTTTCTTTCTGAAAGCTCAAAAATTGCAATATGAGTTTTTGTCTCAATTTTTTCTATATAAGCTAATTCTTTTTCTCCGTAGATATAATTACCTTTTTCATCTTTACTACTAGACTTTAATCCCTCATCATAATTTGCCTTATTTTCTCCAAAAGGAACTCTCCACTTGTATGGATCATCAGAAAAACTTTGATATACGAATTTTGTATAAGCACCTAAATCTCCATCAGAAGGTCCTTTAACTCCATCAATATCCTGATAATCAGAAGACAATATTTCTGTTAAAAGAAATGTATGTGCATAAGACGGAGTAGTAACTCTATTGAAGTATTGGTCACCACTTCTGCTATTGTTAACTGAATTATCACTTCCCGGATTATAATTTACCAAACCACTTGAGCAATCTACTTCTCTACCACTAACATCAAAAGTAGTTTCCTTTTTTATTGTATTATACAATGCTTTACCAAAAACATATTGATCTCCTCCTTCTTTCACAATTCTTATTTCGGCAGTATGGTGATCTCTAGCATATTGGCTGAATTGTCTACTGTAACCAAACTTTTTAGCTTCTGACAGGGTCAATACCTGAATCGGTTGACCTCTGTTCACCCTTTCACTTCTTACGACTTTACCTTTAAAATCTATCAGGCTCATATTGCCACCGTTAGATTTCTTATAATAATCCTGAGTTGTATTTCTCCCGAACTTTGATCCTGCCAACGAAAGTTTTATAGCACTGTATTTACCTAATTTATCATTTAGCAAATCTAATTCCGTGTCAACATGAGTTCCTCCTACATTCTTAAAAAAGATTTTTTCATAATCGGGATCATTATTCTTCTTCTCTTTAAACCTACTTAAAGCAGTATTACCCCATAATTTTGTTCTACTATCTGCTCTGGTAACACTTCCATTAAAACCCCATTCCTGACTGGTTCCAACTCCAAATTCTCCTCCTAAACTTCCTCCACTACTTTTATCTTCAATATACTTATCATACACATAACCTACTTGGCCTTTGTATGGTCTGAACATTCCTGAAACCCCTTGTCCTTGTATACTATATATATCATACGTATAATTTGTCATAGGAAGAACTGTCGCGTTTTTATTAATCGTTCTGTCCTTTTCCCTATTAAAATCTAAAACATCTCTTTCCGAAGCATTATATGTATGTTGATAACCAAAAGCTTTTTCGTTTTTAATCTTTTCTGCATCATCAATTCCTTGCTTTACTCTATAACCAGAAAACTTTATTCCGGTATGAGCTCCCCAAATTGCACCATCAATATCCATATTAAACATATAGTTTGATGATTTCATCCCTACTCTTTTTGTGGGCGTATATGATGCATCCGGATTTACCGATAATGTAGCGCCTATCCCTACACTATTACTTCCTTTAAGTTTTTTACTATCCTCTGTCCACTTAGTATGTATTCCTTTTTTTATACTAGGCGAAAATGTCATGGATTCTATACCTTTTCTACTATTATAAGAAACTCCCAAAGACGTCCCTAAATTATACGTTGAAGAATTTTTCGTTTTTAATTTATTGCTAAATGAAAGTGTTGGAGAAGCAGATACACCATCTTGTACAGAAGATTCCATTTGCATTCCAACGCTTAATGAATTACTTATATCATAACTTAATCCTCCGGTAACAGAAAAACCGACACCATCATAATTGTTGAATTTTACTCCCAAACCAAAACTTACATTCCCCACTTGATTTGGACTTGTAATTGGTGTAGCTTCATTTGAAGAGCTTCCTGATTCGCTACCTCCGGAACTACCACTTCCTCCGCTTGAAGTACTTGAATCTCCTCCACTGTTCCCTCCTTTTTCTCCACTTTCACCTCCTCCGAATAAATCTATATTAACACCTAAATTAGCACCCACGGTGATATTATCTTTCAGATTATTCTCATACAACATTTGGTCTCCGTTAAAATCATCGGGAATACCTCTCATTTGTCTATTGATCTGTCCGACATTCAAATTCCAGCCTAATCCTACCCATGAAGCTTCCTGATCCATTGTTATTCCTGAGTTATAAGCCAGATTAATCGGATAACCTCCGACATCCATTATCGGAATATTATAGTTAAAATCTCCACTTGCCAAATCAACCATGTCTGATGTACCTATAGGAGTAAACGCATTAAACTCCGGCTGCGAAGGACCGCTGGTCAATGCATACATCTGTAAAGGCTGAGTGACTTGCAAAAACATCATCATAGCTAAATAATAGGCTATTAGCTTAGAAAGTTTACTGGTTCTGATCTGCTTCATAATAGTATTTCTGTATAAGTATCTTTGAATTGAAATTTTATAGTTCCTTTTCTGAATAGTTTATCATTATAAATTAGCTGTATTTCTTCTTCCGGGTCAATTCCCGAAAAAAACAACATGATTTTTTGAAAAGGTGCTATTTTGAAATTACGTTCGTAATTTACACCGGAACAAGGAATTGTATCGTTTTTAGAGGTAACGACATAAAAATCTTTATCTATAGAAAAAGACAAATATTTTACTCCGTCTTCATAAGAAAGAGAAGTGAATTTTTCTTTTAGTAAGTCTTCTTCCTCTTCTTGGGTAAAGACAAACTCAACTATGCGTTCCGTTTTATTTTCCTGATAAAGAGAATCTATTAAAAATAGGTCCTGATTTCCCTGATCTTTTAATAAATAATATTGAACAGGAACTTCTGTAGCTGAAAAATTAATACCTTCAATTGCTTCTGAATGTATCTTTGATTTCCAGCCTACATTTTCTAATCGGTATAACTGTTGACGAATAGAACTATCGTCTTCTATATTTTTTGGTTTGGTTTCTTTCTTACAAGAAAATAGCAAAATAAAAAATACTGAGATTATAATTATTTTTTTAGAGACCACTATATCTTTTATTTACAAAAACGATTAATTCTTTTGTTACATCTATTTCTGATTCGCTATACAGAACATTGCCATTATAGCCGTCTTCAGTTTCCAATATAACCTTATAGTTATGCTCTTTTGCAAACTCTTCAGCATATGTTTTTAATCTGCTCCATATTTTATCAGATTCCTGCAAAGCAAAGTTTTGACTAAACTCATCAAATTCTTCTCTTTTTGCAATAAAGTCTTTCATCAAGACTTCTTTCTCTGAATCTTGCAGATCTCCTTGTAGTCTTAAATATAAACTATCTAATATTTTCTTTTTATTGGAAAATTCTTTTTCTCCGAATCCTTGGGATTCTTTAGTCATCTGAAAACTTTCAAACAACTCAGCTTTATTTACAGACACAATCTCTTTGTCTGTTTTAAGCTTATCAAAAAAAAGAAATAAAATTACCGCTATTAGCAACACTGAATTAACAAGTGTAATAATTAATGCTTTTCTTTCTGACACGATAGGGCTTGTTAAAATTTGGTTAACAAAAATATCTATTTTAACATTTTAACCAAAAATTTTAACATAATTTATTTATTAAATTTTCAGACTGTTTATTAAGAAATCTTTAAAAAAAACATTAATATTCCACAAATACATGTAAAATACTTACTTGATAAAACATTCTTACAACTTTTTCTTAATTAAATTGATTTTAAACTATCAGATTAAGCCATTTTTCGTCAGAATTATAGCAAATAGTTCCTTTTTGGATAAATAATGGAGATTTAAAATTATTCGTATACAATCCGCCGGTTCCTAACCCCTGAGGCATCGGATTTTGTAACGTAAAAGTAAATTGAGTAATCGCATTTAAACCAATATTACTTTCTAAAGCTGATGTGATCCACCAACCTATATTATATTGTTCTGCTAATGCAATCCATTCTAAAGTTCCTTTAAAACCTCCTACGAGGCTAGGCTTTAAAATAATATATTGTGGTTTTATTTTTTTTAATAGAGCTTCTTTTTTTTCATAACCGAAAACTCCGATCAGTTCTTCGTCTAAAGCAATAGGAAAAGGAGTCAACTTACACAGCTCTTCCATTTCATCCTGATTTCCCTGACGAATAGGTTGTTCTATACTATGTAATTCAAATCGGGCTAATCGTTTTAGTTTCCCCAGAGCTTCATTAGTCTTAAAAGCTCCGTTAGCATCCACTCTGATTTCTACAGTCCGGGCATCAAAATTTTGACGAATAAAATGCAAAAGATTCAATTCTCTTTCAAAATCAATAGCTCCGATCTTCAATTTAATACAACGAAAACCTTGACTTAATTTTTCTTCAATCTGAGCTTTCATAAACTGTTCCTCTCCATCCAAATAAGTCCGTTGATCTCCATTCCTTTTTTTCCTTGCGTAAAATCAGAAGGAAAGAGTTCAAAGGGATCTCTTGATCTTAAAGATAGAAAGGCCATCTCTACTCCAAATTGTATGGATGGAAATTCAATAAGTTCATTCCAGAGTTGCTCTTCTCCTAAATGAATATTTTCGCAAACCCATTTTAATTTAGCTTCATAATCCGGACGATCATCAATAGAGAGTGTTCGCAGGATTCCACATTCCCCTATTCCTTTTTTATCGTTTTCTTCTAAAATTAAAAACCAGGTTTCTTTTTCCGTTAGAACGCCTCTGGAAGTTCCACTCGGCCTTTTAAAGTTTAATACGTATCTTTTATAACTAGCTTTCAAGTCTACAATTAAATTCTATAATTAATAACCGGATTTTTTTCGGATCAATTACTAAATGCTACAATTCTATCGATTCTCCGATATCTAAAAGCATCAGATCTTTTCCTTTGTCAAAAAATTTACGTTTTGCTTCATCGTGATTGATCTCTATATAGCCAAAAGTATCAAAATGATAACCTAACACTTTATCGCATTCTACAAAATCTGACGCTACAATAGCATCATCAACATCCATTGTAAAATTACTTCCTATCGGCAAAATGGCCAGATCCAATTTTGTCCGCATCGGGATCAGCTTCATATCCATTGTTAAAGCTGTATCTCCGGCAATGTAAATATTTTTATGTTCTCCCTCAATAACGAAACCTCCGGGTTGACCACCATAAGTTCCGTCTGCAAATGATGAAGTATGCAAAGCAATTACATATTTAAGCTTACCGAAATCAAAATTCCAACTCCCTCCATGGTTCATAGGATGATACTGAAAACCTTTATTGCCATAATAAGATGCTATTTCAAAATTTGACACAATTACGGCATTTGTTCTTTTAGCAATTGCCTCTACATCCAGAGTATGATCCTGATGTGCATGCGTAAGCAAAATATAATCTGCTTTAATTTCATCTATACTAATATGTGAAGCTTTCGGATTTCCGGTAATAAAAGGATCTACTAAAATAGATGTCCCTTTTATTTCGATTCCTAAACATGCATGTCCGTAAAATGTTATTTTCATAGTTTCAGTAAATTAATTTTAAAAAAGATCAGCTTAAAAATACAACATTCAGTAAAAATAATAAACTAACAAAAAATGTTCCAAGCGCAACTATCTTTAATTGAGAGTCTAAAGTACCCGGTTCATTAGTATTTTTCACAAATACCAAATGTTTTAAAAACAGGAATAAACAAAAAACTCCGGCAACCGGATATTTTCCCATTAAAATTTCAGCAATCAAAAAGAGTAACCCTGAACTGACGATCAAAAAATAATGATAATATTTTGCTTTTTCAAGTCCTAACTTAACCACTAAAGTATACTTACCGGCTACTTTATCATTATGAATATCCCTCATATTGTTTAAATTCAATACAGCAATACTCAAAAAACCTACGGCTGTTGCCGGTAACCAGACAACCCAATCTGTTGTTTTAGAAAATAAGAAATTAGCTCCTACAACACTTACCCATCCAAAAAAAAGAAAAACAAACAGGTCTCCTAATCCGCTATAGCCATAAGCATTTTTTCCTACAGTATATTTAATAGCAGCTGCAATGGAAGCTATTCCTAAAACAGCAAAGAGAACTGAATATAAAAAGTTATCTTTACCAAAAGAAATATAGATCAGCACTAAAGCTGAAAGCAACGATAATACAGCCATCAGAACAACTGCTTTTTTCATTTGTCCGGCAGTGATTACACCGGCAGCCACTAATCGTTTTTCTCCTGTTCTGTTAGCATCAGTCCCTTTAATACCATCCCCGTAATCATTCGCAAAATTGGATAAGATCTGAAATAGCAAGGTTGTTACAATAGCCCCGATAAAGATCATACTATTATAAGTATGTTGGTATACAGCATAAGCACTCCCTACTATTATACCCGATACGGATAATGGTAATGTACGCAGACGAGCCGCTTGAATCCAGTGTTTCATTTTATAGAATCAAAATTATGAAATCAGAAAATTCAGAAATAAAGAACATTCTACTTCTGAATTCTGAAGTCTAACTTATTTTAAGGAATATATTTTTTTTCAAAATTAGGCTTACGTTTTTCAAGAAAAGCATCACGTCCTTCTTTAGCCTCATCACTCATATACGCTAAACGTGTAGCTTCGCCGGCAAACACCTGTTGCCCTACCATTCCGTCATCGGTCAGATTCATGGCAAATTTCAGCATCTTAATAGAGATCGGTGATTTTTCAAGGATTTCCTGAGCCCACTGATAAGCAGTTTCTTCTAATTCATCATGCGGAATTACTGCATTGACCATACCCATTTCATAAGCATCTTGCGCTGAATAATTACGTCCTAAAAAGAAAATTTCTCTCGCTCTTTTCTGTCCCACTAACTTAGCCAAATAAGCAGAACCGTAACCGGCATCAAAACTGGTCACATCAGCATCCGTTTGTTTAAAAATAGCATGCTCTTTACTCGCTAAGGTTAAATCACAAACTACATGTAAAGAATGTCCTCCGCCTACAGCCCAACCGTTAACTACGGCAATAACTACTTTAGGTGTAAAACGGATCAAACGTTGTACTTCTAAAATGTTTAAACGATGATAGCCGTCTTCCCCCACATAACCTTGATATCCTCTCGCTTTTTGATCTCCACCACTACAAAAAGAATAAATCCCATCTTTAGGAGATGGTCCTTCAGAAGATAATAAAATAACACCTATAGAAGTATCTTCATGCGCATCGTGAAAGGCTTCTAATAGTTCTTTAGTTGTTTTCGGACGAAAAGCATTGCGGACTTCCGGACGATTAAAAGCAATACGTGCTACGCCGTTGCTTTTTTTATAGGTAATATCGTCAAATTCTTTTGCAATTTCCCATTCGATTTTACTCATAACGAAAAAGTTTATTTAGAGTTTAGTTATTCAATTAAGTGTTAAAAGCTATATGTATTTTTAACTTTCTGAAGGTAAAAATACGCCATTTTTATATTATCTTGCAGGTCTTTAATCAATAATTATCATGAAAAAGATACAAATCTCCCTTATAAGCTTACTTACAGGCTTCTGCTCATTTGCTCAAAGCTATGATTTTAAAGAAGTTATAGACTTAGACCATTTACCTGTAATTTCACAAGACAGAACCGGAACTTGTTGGAGTTTTTCCACATCTTCTTTTCTGGAATCAGAGATCATCAAAAAAACAGGGAAACATATCGATCTATCTGAAATGTATCAGGTTAGAACCACTTACCCTAAAAAGGCAGAAAATTTTGTAATGCGTCAAGGTAAAGCACAATTTAGCGAAGGAGCTTTGGCACATGATGTGATCAACAGCATGAAAGACTTTGGTTTAGTACCGGTATCTGTTTTTACAGGACTTTCAGAAGAAGAAAAAATACACAATCATGCTGAATTAGCAGCTGTTTTAGAAGCAATGGTTAAAACATACGTTGAAAATCCTGCAAAAAGATTGTCCCCGAAATGGAAAGATGCTGTCTCAAAAGTTTTAGATACTTATTTAGGTGAAGTTCCCTCTGAATTTATGTATGAAGGAAAAAAATACACTCCTAAATCCTTTTTGGATTATACCAAACTAAATGCTGATGAATATGTTACTTTAACCAGTTTTACAAATCATCCGTTTTACGAGCCTTTTATTTTAAACATTCCGGATAATTTTTCGAACGGAAGCATGTATAATTTACCTTTAGATGAATTTATGAAAGCTATTGATCATGCCTTAGAAAGCGGCTATACTTTAGCCTTAGATTGCGATGTATCGGAAAAAACATTTTCAGCTAAATACGGTGTTGCTTTCATCCCTGAAAATGAAGAAGATGAAAAAAACGGATTAACTGAGATCGTAGCAGAAAAAACAATTACGCCGGAATACCGTCAGGATGAATTTGAAAATTTTGATACTACTGATGACCACTTAATGCATATCGTAGGTAAATTACAGGATCAAAAAGGTAATGTATATTACAAAGTGAAAAATTCTTGGGGATCTGATGAGAAAAGAGTAAAAAACGGCGGATATGTTTACATGAGTGCTGCTTATCTCCAACTTAAATCGATCTCTGTTTTAGTAAATAAGAACGGTATTGACAAAAAGTTAAAAAAATCATTAAATCTATAAAATTCTGACTTAAAAGAATTTATCATGATTTTTAAGTCTACAATTACAAGAACAACCAAATTTATTTTTGGTTTCATTTTATTGATTTTATCAATTACCTCTTTTTTTGCTTTTGATCCGGAAAATCTTGCAGCTTCAGCTATACCATTTATTATAAATAGTATGGCTGTTGTTCTTCTTTTCTGGATACTATTAAAAACTGAATACAAGATTATTGACCAAACTCTTTTTTGTACATGTGGCCCTATCAAAAAAGAGATCAACATTAAAGAAATCACAAAGATTAGCCACCATTCAGGTACTATCGTTCCGGTTTTACTAAAGCTTTCTCTCAATAGCGAGGGGATTATCATAAACTACGGTAAATTAAACGAACTATACATTTCTCCTGAAAATCAAGATCTCTTTCTTCTGAAATTAAAAGAAATTAACCCCGATTTTATAATTATTGCCCCACCTACAAATGTTTAAGTTTAATTTAATTTACCTATCTTTTTTCTCCCTACTGATTTTAAATTCCTGCAAAGAAAAAACAAAACACAAAACACAAATAGCTTCACAAGATCAAGATCAGCAACTACAAAAACATGGTGATTTTGATATAACCTTCTTACCATTAGAGAAAAGTTTTAAGGATTCAATTACACCGCAAATACAGCAATTCTTAAATGATAATATTATTGATGATGATTTTAGCGGAAGTATTTTAATTGCTAAAAATGGAAAAACTTTATATGAAAGCTATCAAGGATACACTGATTATCAGAAAAAAATAAAGGTTTCAGCTACTACCCCGATCCACCTGGCTTCCATTAGTAAAGTATTGACCGCGGCTGTTATTTTACGAATGGTAGACAAAAATCAATTGCAGCTTGACCAGAGCCTGCAAAGCATATTTCCTGAATTCCCCTATAAAGAAATTACAATCCGGACACTTTTAAACCACAGGAGCGGATTGCGTCGATACAGCTATTTCACAGATGAGGAAACCGTATGGGATAAAAAAAACGTACTTACCAATCAAGACATTCTGAATCTGCTTTGCACCGGAAATATTCCTCTTGAAGCTACTCCGGACAAGCGATTCGCTTATTGCAATACTAATTATGCCCTTTTAGCCTTAGTAATTGAAAAAATTAGTGGTCTCCCTTATAAAAAAGCCATGCAAAAGTTGCTTTTTGAACCATTGGATATGAAAAACACTTTTGTATTTGATTATTTTACTCAAAAAGATTCAACGCCTCCATCTTACAAAAGTACTTGGGAAGCAATACCGAACGATTATCTGGATGCTGTTTATGGTGATAAAAATATTTATTCGACTCCACAAGATCTTTTGAAATTTGACAAAGCTACTTATTCAAACCGATTCTTTTCAGATAGCTTGCGAAAAGAAATCTTCAGAGGCTACAGCTACGAAAAGAAAGGGGAAAAAAATTACGGTCTCGGAATCCGTCTTCGCGAATGGGATGACGCTCCTACCTTTTATTATCACAACGGTTGGTGGCACGGCAATACAACCTCTTACATCACACTAAAAAATGATACGGTTACCTGTATAGCTTTGGCCAACAAATACACCAAAAAAGTATATCAGATAAAAAGACTTTCTTCATTATTTGACAATTATCCATTTGAATTAGACGAATAAGGTTAAAATAAAACACTGATTAGTAATTTTTTAGTGTTATCCCATTACCCTTTTTAAAAAAATATTATTTATTTTAAGTCTAAATAAGAATTAAATAGTATTTTTGCTCAAAATTTTTGAGCCTTGAAATTATTCTATTTAACTCTATTTTTACTAGGAACACATCTATTGCTTTCCCAAACCACAATCAAGGGAAAAGTTGTTTCTTTTGAAACCGGTGAAACTATTTCAAATGCTGATATTATTGAAAACAGCTCAAAAAAATGGACACTTACCGATGAAAACGGAGAATTTATACTTTTACTCAATTCTACTTCTACACCAATAAACCTGACTGTAAAAATTCTCGGAAAAGAACCTCAAAACCTGACAATTCATCCGGAAAATTTCTCTCAATCTATTCTGGTAAGCTTAAAGGATGCTAACTTACGACTGAATGAAGTTGTTGTTTCGTCCCAAAAAGGGAAAAATTATTCAGAGATTGTAATAGGAAACGAAGCTATTAATCAGGTACAAGCCTTCTCTGTCAATGAAGTTTTAGAACAATTACCCGGTCAAGCCATGACCAATTTAGATCTCAATGAATTTAAACCCATTGTTTTCAGAACTTCAAGACCATCAAACGTGAACGATGAAGGGTTTGGCAACAAATCGTTCGGAACAGCTGTTGTTATTGATGGCATACCTGTTTCAAACAATGAGAACATGCAATCATACGGCGGAGGAACTTCTTTGAGTCCGTTTTCTCCTAATTACTTGGGATATGGAGATTCAGGTGCAAATGACTTTAACGGTTACTTTTCTAATGCAAATTTTGGTACCGACCTAAGACAATTACCTACTAATAACATCGAAAAGATCGATGTTGTTGAAGGAATTCCTTCTGCTAAATACGGTGATCTTACCTCCGGGCTAATAAAGATTGAACAAAAAGCAGGAAGAACCCCTTACCAAGTTTACACTTCATTCAGAGACGGAGCTACGGAATACGGATTTAGTAAAGGATTTCGTTTAAGTGAAAGAGCCGGAGCTATTAACTTCAACATCTCTAAACTGGAATCGGATAGCAACCCTCGCACAGGCTTTACCTCCTATAACAGAACTACTTCAAACATAATCTGGTCTTGGCATAATAAAAAGAAAAATATCAAGAATTCGGTAACCCTTACCTATGCTTTTAATGATGATGATGTAAATTATGATGAAGAAAATGCAGATCAGAAAAGGGTTAAAAATGAAAAAAAGGATTTTTCATTTGCAGACCGCTTCAAATGGAACTTTTCAGAAGATTCATTCTTTGATAATATGGATATTAATTTCAACTTTAGTTATACCAAACAATTATCATTTGAATCAAAGTTGGTCAACGGAGGAGGAAACGTTGTCGGCACCAGTTTAACAGATGAAGTTTACTACGGTTCTTATACACCTGTTAGTTACACAAGTGTAAAACAAGTAGAAGGAATTCCTCTTTCAAGTTATTTTGCTACAGACCTTTACAAAACCTTTCACACTAAGAACTGGAAGCACAATTTATCGTTAGGTACATCATTCAAAATGAGCGACAACAAAGGACGCGGAAGATTAGGTAGTCCGGAAACCATGATTACAAACTACTCCAATCAAGGTTTCAGACCTTATAATTACGGAGACAACGTAAGAGCCGAATATCAGACATCACTATATTTGGAAGATAATATGACACGGGAATGGGCTACCAATACATTTAATGTCAGTACCGGAATCCGCTACGACAACATGTACGGAACTTCTCTTTTTGCACCCCGAATCAATTCTTACTTTTCCGGAAAAAAATATAAAATAAGAGGTGGTTTCGGATTAACTTCAAAAGCACCGTCCCTTAATCAGATTTATACCGGCCCACGTTACTATGACGCTACCTTAGCTGATATCAGATTGCCGGGCTATTACAATGTAAATGTTGTACAAACATTTGTAGATTACGCAGATAACAAAGACCTCAAGCCTTCTAAAAGTTTACGTTCTGAACTGGGGTTTGATTATAAATTACCTTTCGGAACATTGAATATTACAGGCTATTATAATAAGCTATACGACGGAATTACCTCAGAAGCTATGCCTTCTATCAGACAGTTAGCAGAACTGAATATCATTTACGATGATCCCAATCCTCCTACATACCAAATAGCCGGTTATCAAACGACCTATTTTACGTTAAGTAAATTGGTAAACAAGCTGGAATCAAAAGACAAAGGTTTGGAAATGTTCCTGACTATTAAAAAAATACCGATTCACAATATTACTTTAGATATACAAGGGAGTTATGTTGAAACAGAAACTTGGAACGGAGCAGATACCTTTTATCGTTCGGAAGATGTTAATTCGGAAGAAAAATACGGAATTTACGGTCCTTTTACCCGTTACTACAAACAAATTCGCTTTGGAGCTAATCTAAATTATCATTTACCTAAAATCGGTTTGATCATTTCTGTAAGAAGCGAACATTTTATTACCGATCATAATTATTATTCTACTGATGATTTTCCTTATGCTTATCTGGATGCTAACCTGAATAGAGTAAGTATTCCGGAAGCAGACCGCACAAACGAGAGTCTATATGGGCATATCATCAGAAACGGTTCTTCATACGATAAGAATACAAACAAAGTATACAACAACTTCCATTTGAGAGTTTCTAAAGACTTTTTAAACGGATTTAAGTTCTCGTTCTATGCCAGCAATTTCCTGGATCTGAAGCCAACCGGTTATTATCTGGAAAACGGTGTTTATGAAGAGAAAGTAAATCCAAACTTTGTACAACTCTCTTTCGGGACTCGAATAGAATATCAATTTTAATTAACTCAATACTAATATATTATCATGAAAAAAATACTATTATTCATTACTTCTAGCCTAGCTCTAATCTCTTGTTCAGACGATGATTTTGGGGGAACGGAAACCTTCAGCCGGTAAGTTTCAATGTTGAACTAAAATACGATGCGACTACCTACAACGGAGAAGTTGTTAATACCGGAGACGTAACTCTTACCAATACAACTACAGGAGATGTATACTCCGCTACTTCTAACTCAAGCGGTATAGCCGTATTCTCTTCTATACTTCCCGGTAGTTATAACATTACAGCCGCTAAGAATATGGATAATACTGAATTTACAACTACATTCGGTTACGCTCCGTCAACCACAGAAGTTCAGTTTAACGGTTCTCAGGAACAAGTTACTGTAAATGTCAACGTAACATCTACAACCGTAATCTTAAAATCAGCCCGCATTGGCGATTTAGTTATAAAACAGATCTATTATGCCGGTTCAAGTACATCACAAGGAGCTTCATTTCGCGACCAATTTATCGAAATACACAATAATTCAAACGAAACAATCTATGCTGACGGTTTATATATAGGTCAACTATATGGTAGAAATACAACTACTTCTGCATCTTATTCGTTAACCAACGGACAATTCGATTGGAGCCAATCGATCGGTATGACTGCCGGTTCGTCTGCAAATACAAATTATGTTTATGCTGATTATGTTTTTCAAATACCGGGAACAGGTCAGGAATACCCGATTGAACCGGGAGAAAGTATTGTTATTGCACAATCTGCTTTAAATCATAAATCGCCAATGGTAAACAATAACGGAGATCCTGTTACTGTAAATGATCCTTCTCTTACAGTAGACTTAAGCGGTGCTGATTTTGAAGCTTATTTAGGCGATTTCCGCTTGTCTATCGGATCTACAGTTTACCAATACGACATCCAGAATCCTGCTGTTACAGACTTATTAATTGCTTATTGGGGACGTCCGGGATATTACAGTGGTAATAAAGATTTCTTAATGGATAATCCGGGAAGAGATAGCTTTATTATTTTCCGCTCAGAAGACTTCAGCACATATCAAAATTTCCCTGATCCCTCAGTTACAGCAGAAGGAAGCAGTACTAAATATTTCTTACAGATCCCAATAGCTGAAATTATTGATGGCGTTGACCTCCAACATTATAACCCTAGTAGTCAGCGTCCTAAGATATTACCTTCTGAAGTAGATGCTTCATATATTGGTTGTGATGCGGCATTCAATTCACAAGCTGTTATCCGAAAAACAAAATCTACTATTAATGGAAGAGTTATTTTGGAAGACACTAACAATTCTGCTAATGATTTTGTAAAATTAGCTATGGCAAATCCAAGAGGTTTTGCTAATTAATACGGAATGTAAGTCCATTTAAAATGAATTTAAAGTTTAATTTTTTTCTTTTAGTTGTATTTTTATTTGTTGGTTGTGCCGTTCAGGCACAGCTAACAGATACAATAGCTGTTAAACAAAATACATTTTATAATTATTTCAAAACAGGTCTATGGGAAACACCGCTGTTTTATACACAGCAAAACATTAAAAATTACACAATAACTCAAGTTGAATACAGTCAACAGAACCTCAACCTGAAACGGGTACAAACCGCAGAAAAAACAGCCCGGTACACTTTTTCTACAGAAGGAATTTACAACTTAAATCCGCAAACCCGATTCTTTGGAGATGTCAGGTTTTCAAAATATTTTGAAAAACAAGTAGGCTATACCTTTTCTTCTGAACGTACAAATGATCAAAATGTACTTTCTCCCAACTATTTTTACGCGCCTAGAAAAGGAAATTGGGAACACCAAAACTACTGGTTACAGGGTGGATTTTCTCACCATTTTAAAAACAATATCTTACTAAGTACAAAGGTTTTTGGTGATTACAAAAAGAGCTTTAGAAACGTTGATCCCAGACCACAAATTATTTATGGGCATTATGGAGGTGAATTGTCATTAGGATACAAAGCCGGAAAGCATAGCTTAATTTTAAATGGTAAATTATCCCGTAAGAAAGAGAATACAACAATCGTTTATATGGATGATTATTTGAATGCTCCCGTATATACTGAAACTTTCACACGATTTTCCACCGGATACGGGCGTATTGTTTTTGACGATTCTTACAGAAGCCATATCGATCTCTTTACGGATAAAGGTTTTGGCATAGGCTATCAGTTTTCACAAGAAAAATGGAATGTAAACACCACTTACCGCTATAATAAAACCATGACTGATTTTTATGGAAAAGACGGAAATGGCAACGTATATCTCAATGAAGAATCCATTCGCTACAAATACAGAACTATCAATCATACAGTTACTACCAATGCTTTTATAAAGGGACAAAACAAAGACTACAGTATTGCATTGTCTCTTAAAAAACAGCAAGGAGACAATTTTTCAGTATTGGAACAAGGTCAGAATTATCGCATGAATATAGATAAATTAAGCCTTAACTCAGGGATGATAAAAACTAAAAACAATATAACACTTTACTGCTTTGAAGCCGGAATAGATGTCAGCCAACAAAAATATGTTGATCTTCTGGGAAGCACACAAAAAAAATTAACCGATCTGGTTATTCATACTGATTTCAACACAGATCTTTCCATCAATGAAAAAGATAAAATAAACTTTAAAGCAGGGCTAAACTATTATACGGCTTTAAAAGAAGAACTATTGGTCGTAAAACTTTCTTCTGAAAATTTATTTCTGGACAATGTAGTTATTCCTGATCACGCCTATGATGTTACTGACAAATTAGGTTCGGTTATAATGTTAAACTACTATCATAAATTGCCGAACAAAAAAGAGCTACGTATTTTTGGTCGTTGGGACTCTTTAGTTGCTTTAAATAGTAACTATACAAAATATTATGCGGCTCTCAACACTTCAGCTAATAACAATTTTAATTTAGGTCTTGCTATTATTTATTAAACCAATGAAAACAATAAAAATCATTGTCTTGCTTGCTACTTTTACTGCTTTGCTATCTCTGAGAAGTAAATCAGAATCTGACGAAAAATATTATTCACTGGCAGAACTCAGAATGTTATATAGTAGCGGTGATATTACAAAATACCCACGTCCTGAAGTTGACAGTACGGTTATTAATTTTCAAGAATTAGGGACTTTACCCCCTGTTGTATTCCCTGCCGACAATCCTTATAATGAAGCTAAGAGAGAACTTGGTAAAATTCTATTTTTTGATCCTAGATTGTCTTCTTCCAACCAGATTTCCTGTGCTTCCTGCCATGATCCGGAACTTGGTTGGGGAGATGGAAAAAGAGTTTCAAATGGTCACGATCGCACGCCCGGAAAACGCAATGCTAAACCAATTATCAATAGTGCTTACGCCTCTCTTTTATTTTGGGACGGAAGAGCTGAATCACTGGAAGATCAGGCGAAATTTCCGATAGAAGACGAAAAAGAAATGAACCACGATATTAAAAAAGCTGTAAAAAAAATAAAAAAAATAAAAGGATACAAACCACTCTTTAAAGAAGCATTCGGTGACGAACAGATCACTAATGACCGAATCATGAAAGCTATTGCTACTTTTGAACGTACAGTAGTAAGTAAAAAAAGTAGATTTGATAAATTTATTGAAGGTGATTCTACTCAATTGACCGATCAGGAAGTTTTAGGCTTGCATTTATTCAGAACCAAAGCACGTTGCATCAACTGCCATAATTCTCCTTATTTTTCAGACAACCAGTTTCACAATGCCGGACTTACCTATTACAAACGAAAATATGAAGATCTGGGACTTTATGCCATTACTAAAAAACCGGAAGATGTAGGCAAATTCAGAACGCCTTCCTTGCGGGAAATTATGAAAACAGCACCTTATATGCACAACGGACTTTTTCCTGAAATCAGAGGTGTTCTGAATATGTACAATGCCGGAATGCCTAACCTTAAACCTAAAGATGATGATAAAGACGATATTCTCTTTCCGAAAACATCGCCTTTATTGAAAAAACTGAATTTAGATGCATCAGAACTGGATGCATTAGAAGCGTTCTTAGGAAGTATTACCTCTGTTATATACAGAGAACCTGCTCCTGAAGAATTACCTCAATAATATCAGCCTATTTTAACGGATGTCATGGTCAACGAACCGCCGACAGCCTTATCGTTAAAAAATTCGACCGTATCATTATCCGTTTGAAGAGCTAATGTATAGATCAACGGATAATAATGGTCCGGTGTAGGGATAGCTAATGTAGCAGCTTTACTTAAACTAGGATAGTCAAACAGTGCTTTATGGTCTTTCTTTAAAATTTTATCTTTAAAAATAGCATCCATTTCTAAAGCCCAGTCAAAACCATAATTATCCACATTTAATTTATCCCAGGCCACCATGCGCAAGTTGTGCACCATATTACCACTACCGATGATCAACACCCCTTTTTTCCGCAAAGCCAAAAGCTGTTTCGCTATTTCATAGTGATATTGAGCAGGCTTGTAATAATCAATACTCAATTGTAGCACCGGAATATCTGCATTCGGATACATGTGTTTTACAACTGACCACGTTCCATGATCTAATCCCCAATCATGGTCTAATTCCACTGCCGGATTGGTTATTAATTTCTGAATTTCAGATGCTAATTCCGGATTTCCGGGCGCCGGATATTGTACTTCAAATAAAGCTCTTGGAAAACCTCCGAAATCATGAATTGTTTTAGGTTGGTTCATCGCTGTTACAAAAGTTCCTTTAGTCAACCAGTGGGCTGAAACCACAACTACGGCTTTAGGCTTAGGGATCTCCTGCCCCATTTTCTCCCAACGACGGGAAAATTCATTGTCTTCTATAGCATTCATAGGCGAACCATGCCCTATAAACAGGACCGGCATTAAAGTGTCATTTTCCTTTAAATCCTGAGTCCAACTGTAAAATGGTTGTATATTCATCATAACTGTACCTCCTGCAATTAACTTAATAAAATTTTTCCTTTTCATCTCACAACATTTGTATATACAAATATACAACCCTTTTTTTAAATTCCAGCAAAAAATCCTCCTATCTCTTTAATTTTACTAAGTCATATTATACAAAATTCCCTAAATTAGCCCCATGATTACAGTATCTGTCATTGGTAGCGGTAATGTAGCGCAACATCTGATTAAAGTCTTTTCGAAAACTACCGGAATTGAGTTGGTTCAGGCCTTTGCCCGCCAACCCGAAAGTTTGTTGCATTTACTTCCCTATGAAAAGATCACGAATGACTATCAAAAGCTTCAAAAAGCAGATGTGTATATTATTTCCGTAACCGATAATGCTATTGCTGAAGTTTCGGAGCAACTCCCTTTTAAAGACCAATTGGTTGTTCATACTTCAGGAACTTCTGCTATTTCTATTCTGGATTCCAAAAATAGAAAAGGTGTCTTTTATCCCTTGCAAACATTTTCTAAGAATAAAGAGATCAACTTCTCCTCTGTTCCGCTTTGTCTGGAAACAGAAGATGAAACGGATTTCCAAGTTTTAGAAAAAGTCGCTCAGGCTATCTCAGAAAAAGTCTACCGAATTTCTTCCGAACAACGCAGAAGTTTGCACGTTGCTGCTGTTTTTGTCTGTAATTTTGTCAACCATCTGTATTACATTGGTAACGAAGTTTGCGATAAAAACAATGTTCCGTTTGAGGTGTTGCATCCATTAATTCGGGAAACGGCGCAAAAAATAATGGAATTATCACCCGAAGAAGCGCAAACAGGTCCGGCGAAACGAAACGATACCAAAACTATAGACCAACACATTGAATTTTTAAAAGATTCGAAATATCAGGATATTTACAAACTCTTAACCCAATCGATTCAAGATGTCTCAAAAAAGTTATAAAGAACTCATGAACAACATCACTACATTCATTTTTGATGTTGACGGCGTATTAACCGACGGAACCATACACGTAACCCAAACCGGAGAAATGCTTCGCAATATGAATATTCGCGATGGCTATGCTATGAAAGCAGCGGTAGAAAATGGTTACAATGTTTGTATCATTTCAGGCGGCAGCAATGAAGGAGTTCGCGTTCGCTTGCGAAATTTAGGGATAACTGATATTCATTTAGGAGTTTCTGATAAAGTAGAAGTCTTCAAAGAATACATGGATATTTATAACATTGATCCCGAACAGGTTCTGTACATGGGGGATGACATTCCTGACTATCATGTGATGAAACTAACAGGCTTACCAACATGCCCTCAAAATGCTGCTCCCGAAATCAAGAACATTTCGAAATATGTTTCCCATAAAGAAGGCGGCAAAGGCTGTGTTCGTGATGTAATTGAACAAGTCATGAAAGTACAACACAAATGGATGGAACACTTTGATGCTAAATATGATTAATTAGATCTCGACTCCGCTCGACCTGACAAAACTTATAACCCAATACCCTTTACCTTAAATAAATGAAATTCCTAAAACTAATACGAGTACAAAACCTTGCTATGATTGCATTCATGCAATATCTATTTCGCTATACGTTCATGAAAGCAGGGACATATACCGAGCTTACTCCGACATATAATTTCTTGGCTTTGTCCCACTTACAGTTTTTCTTATTAGTTTTAGCAACCGTTTGTATCGCAGCGGCAGGTTATGTTATCAATGATATTTTAGATCAGGAAACAGATGCCATCGCCAAAAAACGTATCGTAGGTGTTACCATAACCGAAACCACAGCCTATAATTTATATGTCGGTCTTAATGTCATTGGCGTAGGAATCGGTTTTTATCTTTCCAATGCAATAAACAAACCGAGTTTTGCAACCTTATTCATCCTTACGGCTGCTTTATTGTACATTTATTCCACTACTTTAAAACAAATTGCCGTAGTGGGCAATATCGTTATTGCACTAATCACTTCATTCAGCATCCTTATCATCGGAATTTTTGATCTCGTTCCTTCTACTCACGAGGGAAACATGCTTTGGGAAGGAAATAAAGAACAAATGAAACAAGTTTTCAGCATCTTAACCGATTATGCCATTTTTGCCTTTCTTATCAATCTTTTACGCGAATTAGTCAAAGATGTTGAAGATACCGATGCCGATTATGCTGCCGGAATAGCAACCCTACCGGTTCTGATAGGTAAGAACAGAACCATGAAAATTATTTTTGTACTGTCTATCGTTCCGATAGTACTTTTAGCCTACTACTTAAATAAAAATCTGTATATGTACGACTATGTTGTATATTACGCCTTACTATTTATCATAGCTCCTCTACTCTTTTTTACGATCAAAAGTTGGAGCGCTAAAACACAAAAAGAATTCCACAATTTAAGCACATTACTAAAAGTGATTTTATTTTTAGGAATTCTGTCGATTTGGGTAATCACTTATGCTACCACACATCATGCTTAGAGAAAAATTACAAGACTACCATATTATTTTAGCTTCCGGGTCGCCCCGCCGCCAACAATTTTTCAAAGAACTGGATATTGATTTTGAGATTCGGTTGAAAGATGTGGAAGAAATATATCCCGATGCGCTTCGGGCAGAAGAGATTACTGATTTTTTAGCCAAGATGAAAGCAGATGCTTTTACAGATCTTCAGGACAATGACATTCTGATCACCAGCGACACCATCGTTTGGCACGAAGGAAAAGCATTGGGGAAACCCAAAGATTATGAAGACGCTTTCAATATGCTACAATCCATGTGTGGCAAAACTCACGAAGTAATCACTTCCGTTTGTTTCAAAACAACACAATTCACAACTGTTTTCTTTGAAAAAACTAAAGTCAGTTTTAAAAACCTATCCGATGAAGCTTTACGGTATTACATCGACAAATACCAACCGTTTGATAAAGCCGGAGCTTATGGCATTCAGGAATGGATAGGTCTTGTAGGAATTGATAAGATCGAAGGTTCCTATGCTAATGTTGTAGGAATGCCAATTGACAAAGTATACGACAAATTACTTAGCTTTTGCAAATGATAATTTACTGTTAAAAGGGCAACTTGAATAAGTGCCCTTTTTTTATTATGTTTATTTTTGAAAAAAACGAAACTGATGCTCAAAAGAATTACGCTGTTTTTTATTTCGATCATATCCCTAAGTTTACAAGCTCAGACTCCTGAAAAACTGAGCTCTAACCAAATTTACGAACGTATTCAAAAACTGAATTTTCTGGGAAAAGTATTGTATGTAGCGGCACATCCTGACGATGAAAATACCAAGTTAATTTCCTATTTTTCTAATTATTACCATGCGGAAACTGCTTATCTTTCTCTTACACGAGGTGACGGAGGGCAGAATTTAATCGGTCCGGAACTACGCGAAAAATTAGGAGCTATTCGTACGCAGGAATTATTAGCCGCCCGAAGAGTAGATGGCGGTAAACAATTTTTTACCCGTGCCAACGATTTCGGATTCAGTAAAGAGCCGACAGAAACTTTCAGTATCTGGAATAAAGATCAGGTTTTAAGTGATGTTGTTCAGGCAATGGAAAACTTTAAGCCCGATATTGTAATCAACCGTTTCGACCATCGGACACCCGGTACTACTCACGGGCATCACACGGCTTCCGCGATTTTAAGCTTGGAGGCTTACAATAAAATTTCGGTCAAACCGCAACGTGTATTTTTCAATACGTCCTGGTGGTTCTACGGCAGTGAGGAAAATTTTGAAAAAGCAGATAAATCCAACCTTTTAGCCATTGAAGCCAATGTCTATTACCCGCTAAAAGGAAAAAGTAATAGTGAAATTGCAGCATTAAGTCGTAGCCAACACAAATGCCAAGGATTCGGCACAACCGGAAACCGAGGTAACGAACCGGAATATTTGGAACTTTTAAAAGGTACCATGCCTAATGCCGATGATATCTTTGAAGGGATTGATACTTCCTGGAATCGTATTGAAGGCGGAGCCGCTATCGAAGCTATTTTAAAACCGATCGAAGAACATTTCAATTTCAATAATCCGGCTGAACATTTACCGCAACTCATCAAAGCCTACACTTTGATCAACCAATTGAAAGACGATAGTTGGAAAAAACTGAAATCAGAGCAAATTACTTCGATCATTGAAGCCTGTTCCGGATTGTATTTAGAAGCTAAAGCTTCCGTTCCGTACGTAACCAAAGGACAAACTTTCAGCCTGAACGTTGAAGCCATCAATAGAAGTCACGCTAAAATTGAACTTAAGGAAATTCAACTCCCTAACGGAAATTTTCCGCAAAACAGAACTTTGGCTACCAATGAAAAAAATGATATTACCCTTGAAAACTATACTTTACCAACTAATGAAGCCTACAGCAATCTATTTTGGCTAAACGAAAAACCTACTGTGGGGATGTATGTGGTTCCAGATAAAGCAGAACGAAATTTACCCGAGATCAAAACACCATTTCCCATTACTTTCCTGTTAAACATAGACGGCATTCCTTTTTCGGTAACCGAAAATATTAAATACAAAACCAATACACCTGAAAACGGAGAAACCTACTACCCTTTTGCGCTCTTACCGGATGTTTCCGTGAGTTTAGTTGATAACGTAAATATCTTTAAACCCAAACAAACCAAAGAGATCAAAGTAAAAGTAAAAGCCAATAAAGCGGATTTCAAAGGTACGTTAGAACTTGATTTAAACTCAGACTGGTCGGTTTATCCGAGCCATCAAGAAGTCAATATAGCGCAAAAAGGCGATGAAAAGATCTATACATTCAAAGTAAAATCACCTTCAGACGAACAAAACACCTCGCTCTTAGCTAAGGTTATTACAGATAATCAGACTTTCAGTAAGCAAATCATTGAAATCAATTATCCGCACATTCCGAAGCAAACCATACTGGAAGATGCCGAAGCCAAAATGGTTACTCTGGATATCAAAACCAAAAAAGAGAGCATCGGCTATTTAACCGGCGCCGGTGACGAAGTAGGACGCTATCTGGAAAATCTTAATTATACCATTACCTATTTAACTCCAAAAGACCTAACTTTAGAAAACCTAAAACAATTTGATGCTATTATTTTAGGAATCAGAGCTTTTAATGTAGTACCGGAATTGCAATACAAAAACAAAGTTTTATTTGAATATGTAGAAAACGGCGGAAATTTAATTGTACAATACAATACCAATCACCATCTGGTAACCCCGGAAATTGCTCCTTACAGCCTGAATTTATCACGCGACAGGGTAACCAATGAAAATGCAAGAATGAACTTTCTGGATTTTAAATGCACAGCATTGAATTCGCCGAATACCATTACCCAAAAAGATTTTGACGGTTGGGTACAGGAAAGAGGTCTGTATTTCCCGAACGAATGGAGCTCTGAATTTCAACCTATTTTGGCAACAGCCGATGCCGGAGAAACGGAAAAGAAAGGTTGTTTACTGGTAGCCAAATATGGAAAAGGAAATTATTGCTACACCGGACTGAGTTTCTTCAGACAACTTCCGGAAGGCGTTAGCGGCGCTTATAAATTATTGGCTAACCTTATAGCACTTTAAAAACTATGGAGAAAGACAAACAGCACTGGAAAATGAGCTATACAGTGGTTTTACTGCTCAATGCTTTATATATTTTAGTTTTCTATTTACTAATGGAAATCTTCTCTTAATATGGAAAGTTTAGATTGGATCGTATTGAGTTGTACCTTGCTTTTTATCGTGATCTACGGTGCGATGAAGACCAAAGGCAGTGCCAACGTTAAAGATTATTTGCTGGACAATAACGAAACCCCTTGGTTCACCGTCGGGATTTCCGTGATGGCTACACAGGCCAGTGCTATTACGTTTCTTTCCACTCCGGGACAGGCGTATCATGACGGAATGGGATTTGTTCAATTTTATTTTGGACTTCCTTTAGCCATGATCGTTATTGCGTATACTTTTATCCCTATTTACCATAAACTTCAGGTATACACAGCTTATGAATACCTGGAACAACGTTTTGATGTTAAGACCCGTTCTTTAGCCGCTATTTTATTCTTGATCCAGCGCGGATTAGGAACCGGATTAACCATTTATGCACCATCTATCATCTTATCAGCGCTACTGGGTTGGAATTTAACCATGCTGAACATCATTATCGGTATTTTAGTGATCGTTTATACGGTTTCAGGCGGAACCAAAGCTGTCAATGTAACGCAAAAACAGCAAATGTTCATCATTATGTTAGGAATGTTCCTGACGTTCTTTACCATATTGTCTTATTTGCCCGAAGATCTGAATTTTACCAATGCACTGCACGTAGCCGGAGCCAACGGCAAGATGAACATTCTGGATTTTTCTTATAATCCGGAAACACGTTATACCTTCTGGAGCGGAATCACCGGAGGTTTCTTTCTGATGCTTTCTTATTTTGGTACCGACCAATCCCAAGTGGGACGCTATTTATCAGGAAAATCGATTAAAGAAAGCCAAATGGGACTGATCATGAACGGAATCTTAAAAGTTCCGATGCAATTCTTTATTCTCTTAACTGGAGTTTTGGTTTTCGTCTTTTTCCAGTTCAACGATACGCCGTTGCACTTTAATCCGACCAATGTGGAAAAAGTAAAAAATTCGACCTATAAAGCCGAATATGAAAGCTTAGAACAGGAATTGGAACAGATCAATATTGATAAAAAAGTAGTAAACAAAATATATGTCGAACAGTTGGAACACAACGATTATGACAACCCGACACTACGCAAACAAATGGTTGCCTTGGCCAACAAAGAAAAAGACCTGCGGGAAGAAGCCAAAGCCGTTATTGCCACAGTGGATAGTTCCTCTGAAACCAATGATAAAGATTATGTGTTCCTTTATTTTATTTTGCATTACCTGCCTAAAGGACTTTTAGGGCTGCTTTTAGCCGTTATTTTCAGTGCGGCCATGTCGTCCAGTGCATCAGGCTTAAATTCGTTGGCAGCCACTACGGCAATAGATATTTACAAAAGAAACGTTCCTGAAAAAGACGACAAACATTATGTGTATGCCACGCAATTTTTCACTCTGTTCTGGGGAATCATTGCGATATTATTTGCCTGTATCGGAACGTTATTTGAAAACCTTATTCAGTTGGTCAACATTATCGGCTCCATCTTTTACGGAACGGTTTTAGGAATTTTTCTGGTAGGTTTTTATATCAAATACGTTAAAGCCAAAGCCATCTTTCTGGGAGCGAGTATATCCCAATTGATCATATTTTATATTTATTATATTGATCTTGTAAGCTTCCTTTGGCTGAATTTTATCGGAGCACTATTGACGATTCTTTTTTCATTGAGTTTGCAGGCTCTGTATAATAAAAGGTAAAATTTTATTTTGTAAATCTCTAATTATCAAAAAAATATAAGGAAATCCATTTTTTAATAAAAAAATTCATATATTTGTAAAATATTTTTACAGGCTTCTGCCTTTGCTTTTTCTGACATAGTTTAGGTCAAAATTTTCTTTCTCAGTTTTCGCTTTTTCAGCTGCCATATTTATAACTCACATTTTTCATTTATGAATATTTCCATTGGCAACCTGATCATAAAGCTTGTAAAAGCAACTCTTCATTTTTAGCCGTAAATTAAAATTAACAAAGCTGAAAGTTGTTATTACCTTTTTTCATGCGTTTTGACTTCTCCAAAAAGTCTAATCTCATCTTTCACAATACAAACAAAAAGAAACCAATACCTTATGATTGGTTTATTCAATTACGCCGTTTTTTACGGTAATAAATTATGAATTTCAAAAATTTAAACCTTATAGATCCTATTCTTCAGGCAGTAACTGAAGTAGGATATACACAAGCTACTAAAATACAGTATCGTACAATACCTTATATTTTAGAAGGCAAAGATCTTATAGGCTGTGCCCAAACGGGTACGGGAAAAACAGCAGCATTTGCTATACCCATTTTACAGCAATTAAGCCAAAGAGCTTATTCAACACCAAACATCAAAACGTTAGTTTTAACTCCAACGCGGGAACTAGCCATACAAATTGAAGAAAATTTCAAAATGTATGGTAAGCATTTGCCCTTAACTCAACTTGTTATTTTTGGCGGTGTTTCACAAGACAAACAGGTATTAGCACTAAAAAGAAAAGTAGATATACTTATTGCTACACCGGGAAGATTATTAGATCTTATGCATCAAGGACACATCGATTTATCCAAACTGGAAATTTTAGTATTGGACGAAGCCGACCGTATGCTCGACTTGGGATTTGTTAACGATGTTAAAAAGATCTTATCAAAAATTCCTAAAAAGAGACAAACACTCTTCTTTTCGGCTACTATGCCTGAAAACATAAGGAAATTTGCAAACTCTATCCTATATCAGCCCGTTGAAATAAATGTAACACCTGTTTCTTCTACTGCTCAGACTATAAAACAATCTGTCTATTTTGTAGAAAAAAACGAAAAAACAAAACTTCTCATCGATCTGTTAAACAATCCGTCTATTCCTCGTTCACTAGTCTTTACACGTACCAAACACGGAGCTAATAGGCTGGCAAGACAATTAGAACAAAAAGGGATTCATTCAGCGGCAATACACGGGAACAAATCTCAAAATGCCAGACAAAAAGCCCTTGACGATTTTAAGACCAGTAAGATACGAGTACTTATCGCTACAGATATTGCTGCCCGAGGAATCGATATTGAAGAACTGCCTCATGTAGTGAACTATGATCTTCCGAATGTTCCTGAAACCTATGTCCACAGAATAGGCAGAACCGGACGCGCCGGAATTGAAGGCACTGCTATTTCATTTTGTAATGATGAGGAAAAAGTGAACCTGAGAAACATTCAAAAATTAATAGGTTTTAATATGCCTGTAAATTCAAATGCAAAATAAATTGTCTAACCCAAAAAGAAAAAATATATGAGTGATTCTTTTTCTAAAAAGGAAAATGCAAAGAAAAAGGCTAAGAAACAACAGGAAAAGGCTCTTAGAAGAGAAGATCGAAAAATAAATAACAATAAAGGTAAAGGATTTGATAACATGATTGCTTATCTTAATGAAGACGGTAATCTAACCTCAACTCCACCCGATTTGAGTAAACGAAAGGAAATCAATCCTGACGATATTTTACTAGGCGCTACACCAATTGAAGAAGAAAAAAAGGAGAGAACCGGTGTCGTTTCATTTTTTAGTCAAAATGGTTATGGATTTATCATAGATGATGAATCCCATGAAAATATTTTTGTGCATAGTAACCAATTATCAGAACCTCTAAAAGAAAAAGATAAAGTGATCTTTGAAAAAGAAAGAACGCCTAAAGGCTATAATGCCATAAACGTAAAAAAAATAAAATAATCAGTAATTTATAACAATAGAAATAATGCAAGAAGGTACAGTAAAATTTTTTAACGCTACAAAAGGCTTTGGTTTCATTACTCCTGCAAATGGTAGTAACGATATTTTTGTGCATTCCTCAGCTCTTACAGAGGAAATACGTGAAAATGACAAAGTTGTTTTTGATGTAGAAAACGGAAAAAAAGGACTTAACGCCATTAATGTGAAAAAGGCTTAATCCTTTTTTAGCGAAATAAAATTTCGGAATAGCTCCGAAACTATTTTAACCACTCTATCAAGAGTGGTTTTTTATTATAAAATAAATAACTTACAAAAAGTTGTATATATTTGTTGGTATATACTAATTACAAGAAATTTTATTACAAATAAACCGTAAAAATAAAATGAGTACGAAAAACCGTAAAATCTCTTTTTTCAAACAGTTTAAATTTGAGCTTAATATTAATTTAGTTCACAATTTATAGTGCATGAAACAAAAACTTAAAAAAATTCTATTTCTAACCCTATTCAGTATATTATTTTTTTCATTTACCAATTGTGAGTATGATGAAAAAGTAAACTTAACTGATAATAGCAATCTACATGAAAAACATTTTAATGTAAGACCTATAGGTTTCGAAGAATTATCTCTAAACAAAAAATTAATTAATAATCTATCTGAAATAAGCGAAAGCATTTCTCAAAGTATCGATGGAAAAATAGTTTATTCTGCAGAAAATGATTTTTATATTGATACCGATTTTGCTACTTATATAGAAGACGATAACGGTTATCATTCCTATACGTTTAGAATTATTAGTGACAGTGCAGAATATCCTTTAGAAAATTTAATTTTATCTTTAAATGATTCTTTGGGTTATGACATGTATGTTGCCCTCTATGATGTTACATCCGATGAAATTCTACAGTTACAAGAGGGTAACGCAATCAATCTTTCGCAAAAATGTACATTATTAAGAGTAAATAACAACACCATAAATACCTCTTCTATTTTTGGGAAAGCCTATTATGATGCTCTTGAAGCTCCTTGCCTTTTGGACGTTAATTTTGTACCTGGTTCTGTTTGTGGTTGTGACGGGCACTCCTATGGTGAATTTTGTACTTGCTTTTCTTCTCCTGCAACTCCCGATCAATGGGTAGAAACTTGGGGAGCTTGTCCTGACGGAAGTTCAGGAGATAATAGTTCATCAGGAGGCGGAGGCTCTGTAAATACTTCCCCTACTACTACATTAGCAAGTCCTTGTAAAAAAGTCAAAAATCTCAACAATAAGGTATCACAATTAAAGCAAGCCCTCATCAATTTAAAAGCAACAACAAGTCAAAATCATGAAAATGGTATATTTTGTGATGTTGATGCTTCTTCATCAAATTCAAATTCAATCCAAAATATTCCCTCAGAAAATTCTTCCGGAGGACAAATAAACCCTGATATGTCTCCTTCAAAAAAATATATAATGATTGCTCACACCCATGACTCTCAAGGTTCTACCGGAAACGGAACATATTCTATTTTTTCATGGGATGATTTAGCTACTATCAGTAAATTAACAAAAGACGGACATATTAAAACAAGTGAATTTGTATTTTATGCAATAACGGCAGATAATACACAATACGCAATAACTATAGACGACAGCACTAAATTAAATGCTTTTTTTAATAGTATTTCAGGTTCTGTCGGAACATACGTTAATGGTCAAGATTTAATAGAAAAAGATAAAATTTTTAAAAAATATTATAATTCACCAAATGGTATAAAAGTTGATAGTAATCCTGTAGACGATAAAACAAAATTTTTAAAATTTTTAAAAGAAGCTGATTGTGGTTTAACTCTTTTTGAAATTGATAATAATTTTGAGAATTATACCAAACTTTCTTTAGATAGTAACGGACAGACAAAATCAGAAAACTGTAATTAAATTTGAAAATATCATGAAAACAATATACACTTTATTATCACTATTGATTATAAATTTGATTTATAGTCAAACCATAAAACCTATAAGCAGCTTCTATACTGAAAGTTTGCCTACAACTCCAATTGACCAAGTGTACTACAAAGATGTTTTTAATATGTATGACCCTTTTGTCGGAACTTGGTACTCTCAAAATGGAAATCAGACATTCATTGTAACAATATGGAAACAAACCAAATACCCAAGCGATAACTCCAGTAAGCCATTATATTATATGGATAATCTTTTCGGTCATTATAAATTGGTTGAAAATTATGGTTCTCTTAATGAAGAAATAATTTATACTTCTGAAACAACTTATTTAAATAGCTCACAACTTATCAATACAATTATTAATGGCGACTCTATAGAATTTAATAAAATGACAGCCATAATATATGATATTAATACAAGAAGTGATAATTTTATGTATTATTTTGGCAAAAAAGGATATTTAATTTTTACAATAGATGCTAACAGTTCAAATAGTGCACATTGGGAGATTGAAAATGCTAATGAAGAAAATATGACAGGTATTCCGACACCTACATTTGTCATTCCTACTGACATTATTTTAACAAAACAATAAAGTTCTTAACACTGTATATTTCAATAGTAGCTTTCCGGTTAACTGAAAGTCACTTTTGTAATTAAAATATATAGCCTAAACCGAATATTTAAAGTATATCTAATACAACCTCCGAAACTATTTTAACCACTCCGACCAGAGTGGTTTTTTATTATAAAATAAATAACTTACAAAAAGTTGTATATATTTGTTGATATTTACTAGTTAGCTACTATTTTAAAAAACATCACGTAAATTAATGCCTAATTTAATTTCAAACATCGATACATCTGAATATTATCATCCAGATATAAGGCGATATTATGATTTTGAAGAATTAGAAATCAATGTTCCGAACTTTAAACTTTTCCATTTTGAAGGTTTAGATAAGGAAACAGAAATGCATCTTTATTTATTAACTGATAGTGAAGAAGAAAATCTTGCCATTTTGCGTTTAATTGCAGTGAATTTACATGGAAATATTTATTACCAAATTTGTAAATCATATTCTATTGTAGAACAGAAAGGCTATGGTGAAACTCTGTACAATTTATGTTTTAATATTCACAATGGTAATTTACTATCTGATTATATAAACACTTTGCCTGGTTCTTATAATTTATGGAAAAAAATTCTAAGAAAAAACCCTAACGCAATAAGATTCGATGTAAAGAACAATCGTAAATTTCCAATCGATTTAGATGACGAATTTTTAATTTGGGGGGTACCAGACAGTTTTCTCGAAGTCATTTCTCAAACGCAATGGGAAGCTGTTATTTTTGAGAACGAATATGATGATTTAGATTACGGTGAAAGTGAAGATGCATTCGAAAGTTCATTTATTGATTATTTATCAGAAAACGACAAAATAGAAAGAACTCTTTTATCAGATTATATTGTAGAGGCTCTTAAAAATAAAAGACAGATTAAAGATCGTAGCAATATTTTAATATTAATGTAAAAAAACAGCAGCTAACATCGGCTATAAATTATGGCTGGGTTTGCGCATATTTTCCGAATTTTCTCCGAAAATTCGAAATTAAATTCTATATTTGGAACGGCTCGGTGTCTGGTGTTTCGCCACAATTTTATAGCCGAGGACCGTTACCTGTAATTTTAAAAAAATGCAACATACCAATAAAGATTATGATTTTTTTATAAGCCATGCATCAGAAGACAAGGAATCATTTGTAAGACCGCTAGCACAAGAATTAATAAATATAGGGTTTAAAGTTTGGTATGATGAGTTTACTCTTAAATTCGGAGATTCACTATTTGAAGAAATTTCAAATGGAATTAGCAAATCTAAATTTGGACTAGTAATAATCAGTCAAAATTTCTTAAAAAAAGAATGGACTAAAAAAGAATTAAATGGATTATTTTCTAAGGAAATTTTCTCAAAGGAGAACGTAATTTTACCGATTTGGTTAAATGTATCTCAAGAAGAAATTTATAAGTTATCTCCTATTCTTTCAGATAAAGTTGCCGTAAAAATTGAAAACAATGAAATTAACATAGTCATTGAAAAAATTTTAACTTTAACAAAATCTGAGATTGTCACATTTGAAGATGTAAAAAAAAATAAATTTTCTAAAAAACTGCAATTCCTTTGAAAGAAAAAAATATATAATTGATACTGAAAGTAGAATAAAAAATTTAGTTCATTTTCAAGAAGCATATTATGAGTGGTTTTGTTCAGATGATGCATTTGACGGTGCTGATTGGGACGATTTTATTGCTGATAAAAAACAATATGAATTAAAAAATCAATATAATCTTCCAAATAATGTGACTTATAATCCAGAATTTGTGCCTGGAAGTGATATGATTCTAATTATTAGATTAGCTAAAAAATGGATTCAAAATAAAGCTACTATAAAAGAAATCTATGAAATGATCTTTCTAATTGATCATTATCATGAACTTGATTTACCATACATACTTTGGGGATTTCCAGATGATTCATTGATAGATTTTGAAACACGTGATTTGTGTTTTGAAGCCCCATATTATATAAATAAAAGTAAAGAAGTAAATACAGAAATTATTTTTCAACAAGGTTTAAAAGTTTGGAGTGAATATTACGGCTAAAATAAATGAAAAACTACAGTTAACATCGGCTATAAATTATGGCTGGGGTTACGCATATTTTCCGAATTTTGCTATGCCAGTTCGCACTTTGTGCTCGGGTCTCCGAAAATTCGAAATTAAATTCTATATTTGGTATCGCTCGATGTTTGGTTTTTCGCCACAATTTTAAAGACGAGGATCGTTAGCGGTAATTTTTAGAGAACTATGAAACAATATTTATTTTTAATTTCAACTTTTTTATTATCGATTTTCTTAAATGCACAAGAAAAAGTTAAAGTACTTTATACTGGAGACCCAATCACAAACTCCTATAATTTTGAGAAATTCAAATTTACACATCAGATATTTGCAGATGCATTTTTCAGAACTTCACTCCACAAAGATTTAACTAGTACAGAAATGGCTGAAATTGTAGAAACAGTGAGACAAAGAATCTCTGAATCAAATTTTATAAAGTTTGAAATTAATCTAAAAAATTCACCAAACGCCACCTTAATCTTTTCGATAGAGCCAAAAACCAAAGATGGTGCAATCTTAATCATGACGACAAATTTTGATTCTGAAACTAAAAAATATGGGACAAACAACGACAATAATTTTGTAAGGTACTATTTTATTAAAGGAAATAAAATAGTTTATTGGAAAGACCTTTTTTCAAGTGAAAAAGAAACTAATTTGATTAAAGAAAATAACAAGTCAGATTTAATTGAGCTATATATGAATGACGAAGTTTCAGAAAATGATGCAAAAATTAAAACATTAATTGAAGAAATTATCAATAATTCAAATTCAACTAAAATTGAAAATTTATACGCGAAACTTTATTTACAAGAATATTATCTTTTAACAGATAAATTTGAGCTTGCTTCTAAAACACAAGAAGATCTACAAAAATATTTTGAAGAATATAGTAATTCTGAAATACCTAGTAATTATAGCATAATCTCTAAAATGTCAAAATGCGAATTAGAAATTATGAATATGATAAATTAAAACTACTGCTAACAGCCGTTTGTAGCAATTGCAAGGCTTGTACTGCTTAAGAATTTTTCTATAAAATTTAACAATGAGTTTTGTACTTGGTAACTTTTACTATAATACGCAACTGCCACAAGCAGCGGATCGTTAGCTGTAATTACAAAACAAAACTAAGATTTTAAAAATATATGAAAATTTTAATATCTTTTTTTCTATTATTACTAAGTACAAACAATTCAGATTGTAATAAATTTAGAATTGGTAAGTTTGAAATTGAAAGTAAATTTGGCGGAAAAATATTAATTGAACGCACAGAAAATTTTCAAACTGAAACATTAACTCGAAATGGTAATGTTACGAGATATAAAATAAAATGGAAAAGTAAATGTAGTTATATGCTTTTCGATAGAAAACTACTGAAAGGGAAAGAAGAAATTAATGATACAATATTTAGGGAAAAATTAAACAAAGATACTATCTTATGCAACATAATAGATGTAAAAGGAGATGAAAGCAGAGTTGTTTCTAAAATGGGAAATTTTCCAGATTTGTTTGAAAGCATAATAAGAAAAACTAAATAAATAACTACAGCTAACATCAGTTATATGTTTTTTTCCTCAAAAGGAAATGTTTCAATGTTGATTGAAGATTTTATATGTTCCATTTTCATAAATTATTCGTTACAAATGTACTTAATAAATCTATTCCCTCATTTGGGAAAAATGTATAATGTGATTGATTGTCACCTATTTGATATTTTACCCCCATGCTATCAGTTATCGTAAAAACATGTGTTTTATCAAATCTCTCACTAAGTTTTCTTGGTAAAATGTTTTTAATATCATCTGAAGTTGTAGGATATTTAAAAACAGATAACCCCCAAGCTTGACATAAATCTTTATATTTTGGAAATAGTATAGCATGTGGTTTTAAGTCTTCATTTGTTGCAGGATTAGACTTTCCTACTCTTATTACTTTTACACTACCTCTTTCATTTGCTAAGGGACAATTATCTATTTCGTTAATTTTATCTTGATATTTTAACTTCATTTTTAAACTTTACTTATTAACTTCCTTTATCAACCTTTCTTATTTCTTCAATTGCAACAATACTTGCTTTTGACTAATTTGATATTTTTAGCTATTGTCATTTTCCACATCTTTATTTATCAAGTCCCATAACTCACTGCCTTTATCTGTAAAAATAATTTTATTTCTTGAATTTTCAGTTAAAATTCCCATATCTCTTAATTTTGTATATACACTTTTTTCTGCATTATTAATAACTCTCACATTTTGTTCTTTATCCTTAATACTAAAAACAAATTGTAAAAACTTAATATCACGATCATTTAGAAAAAGTTTTATTAAACTATCAATGTTTTTTTCTAATTCTTTTTTACGATTAACCTCTGAGATATATTGTGTCTTTAAAGAAATATTATCCATTCTTTTACTCGATAATTCCTTCTGATGTTCATTAAACATTTTTTGGGAGCTACTTTCAATATCTCTATACCTTTTTCTTTCCTCTTCTAAACTCTTAGTAAGATTTGTTTTGTCACTTTCTAAGCTTTCAATTCTAGAATTTAAACTTGAAATTTCACTTGTACCAGCTCTTTCTATTTCAATTTTTCTTTCTCTCTTTGCTTCTTCAACTTTATGATCTAATTTTGCTAAGGCCTTTTCATTTAAGTTTTTTTCTCTTTCATTTGAAGCCTTTGTTGTAGCTTTTTCAATACCCAAATTCAAATAAGGTAAAGCCAACACATAAAATACTGCTATTATAAGCGGAATTATTAAGCCCAAAAAGGTACTATATTCATAGTTTATTACAATAATTCTATCTTCAATTGAAGCTTTAGAAAACAATAAAAAGACAAAGGCTCTCCAGTTAACTAAAACAAAGGAAATTAAGTAAGAACCAATGAAAGGATTTTTAACCCTCTCATTGGTTGAGCTAATAACAGTTTTAAACAATTCTTTCATATAGACTTAACTTCTAATCTTTAACTATTTCATAAAAATAGCTATTTAGTTTACAAATACAATAATTCTTATAAAAAAAACTCATTTTAACATTTTTTACAGAAAAAATGTAACAATATTTTGTTAGCGTTGTATAAATTTGATAGCTAACTATTTTCATAGTTTTGTTATATAACTTTAAAACAAACACTTATGAAAAATTTTGTAGTAAAAACGTCAATCGCTTTAGCAGTAATCAGTTCAGCAATCACAGTATCATCATGTACGGCTGATGATTATGATTTTGAAACGAAAAAAGTAAATCAGATCTATGCAAAAGAAGGAGATCAAACAGAAGTGGATCCGGAAAAAGTTAAACCACCTACTGCGGTTAAAATTGTTAGTACTTATAAATTAAAAAGCATTCCTATTTATAAAATACAAAAAGAAAAAGCCCCGCAAAATGCAGGGCTTTTCGGGTGAATGATGGGTCTCGAACCCACGACCTTCGGAACCACAATCCGACGCTCTAACCAACTGAGCTACAATCACCATTTTACTTGCTTTTAAGCCATAATACAAACAAAAAGTATGCCTATTGCTTAATTGCGAGTGCAAATATATAACATTTACATTATTTCGCAAACAAAAAAATACTTTTTTTAACGCAAATCCGCTAAGCTATTGACAGCCAAATACCTCTCCGCTGTAAATCCCTCGGCATAATCAACTCCTACGATTCGTCCCATGTCTTGTGCACGATACGTAATGCTGTCTAAAAAGTTTTTTGAGGTGATCGGCGTAACCGGTTCTTTGGAATCTTTATCATAAAACTGAGAACCATAAGCCAAAACCGATTCCATTTTCGTATCGATAAATCCTGTAATATCCACTACAAAATCAGGTTCAATGTTATGCCACTGAATATAATGATATACTACTTTCGGACGCCAGGCTTGTTGGGATTGACCGTCCAGTATTGTTTCTATTTTTCGCAATCCCGATAAAAAACAAGCGTCACTTACCAGTTTACTGCCTTTTCCGTGATCGATATGGCGGTCAAAAACAGCATTACACAACACGATCTCCGGTTGGTACTTACGAACCATTTTAATGATCTCTAACTGGTGTTTTTCATCATTGACAAAGAAACCATCTCTGAACTCTAAATTTTCACGTACCGAAACACCCAGAATTTCAGCCGCACTCGTTGCTTCCTGATCTCTGATCTCAGCCGAACCTCTTGTTCCCAATTCTCCCCGGGTCAAATCAATTATCCCGACTTTTTTACCTAATGAGATCTCTTTGGCTATTGTTCCGGCACAGCCTAATTCCACATCATCCGGATGTGCTCCAAATGCTAAAATATCTAACTTCATGTTTCTTCTTTATTTTTAACCTGGCATTGAAGCCAAGAACTTCATTTTACAAAATTTTCTTCATCGTCACGGCTTTGTTAACCGTTTCCTTAAATTCAGCTTCCGGATCACTTTCAGCAGTAATTCCGCAACCGATATAAAGTGCTACTTCTTTCTCTGACAGTACTTCCATACAGCGTAAATTAACAAATAGATCCGTTTGCTTCGTCTGAGTATTATTTAACTCTCCGATAAATCCGGCATAAAATCTACGATCATAACCTTCATGCTCTTTCAAAAAATCTAAAGCTACAGCCTTAGGCATTCCGCAAACTGCCGGTGTCGGATGCAACGCTTTAATGATACCGGCCGGATTTTCGTCCATTAATTCCGCTTCAATATCCGTTTTTATATGCTGTATCGTTCCTGCAGTCGCTGTGTAAGGTTCCGATATCGATAACTCTTTTACAAAAGGTGCTAATGTTCGCTGAATAAATTCAGTTACCAACTGCTGTTCCACTACCTCTTTTTGTCCCCAGTACTTATCAACTGTTGCTTTAAGACGTGTTCCTGCCAGTGCTACTGTTTTGATTCTTTGATCAGCTACTTTCAATAATTGTTCCGGTGAAGCGCCCATCCACATTCCTATTTTAGGATGAAAAAAACAATACCTGAAAGCCTTTGGATAGAGCACTAACATCTTTTGGAAAGTTTCCGTCCAATCCCAACCTGAAACAGCCTGAACTTCTTTTCGGGAAGTTACAATTTTCTCACATTTTCCCGATTGTATTGTAGCAATAGCTGAAGCTACTAATTGTTCAAACTGTATTTTATCTTCCTCTTTAAAAGAACCTGATGCTTTTGGCTCGATCAAAAAATCCAGATCTTTCGAAATTTCAAACTCTAAGTAATCTGACTTTTCTTCAGGAATGTAATACACTTCATCTTGGTTAAAACTCGCTAAGACAAAACCGCTTTCCGTAAATTGTTCAACGGTATACAACACATCATCCTGTTGTAAATGAGCTAGAACCTTATTCTCATCAGGTTTTGCAAATACTACAAAAGGTAGGTTTTGAGCTTTATGATGATTAATGGCTGAAAAAATATCCATCTCAACTTTTTCTTGGCAAAACCATATTGGTCAATTTACACAATGAGATCAAACGATCCTCTTCATCCACAATTCTGATCTCCCAGAGATGTAAGCTTCTTCCTTTGTGAATTATACGCGCCGTAGCATAAACTGTCCCTTCTCTTTTACTTCGTAAGTGATTGGCACTGATCTCAATTCCTCGTACCTCCTGCTTTTCGGGGTTCACAAACATAATGGAAGCGGCACTACCTACACTTTCTGCTAAAGCTACACTCGCGCCTCCGTGTAATAAGCCCATCGGTTGGTGTACTCTAGGATTAACCGGCATTTTAGCTGTTAAAAAATCTTCTCCGGCATCTATATATTCTATTTCCAACGTAGTCATCAAGGTATTTTTTGATAGATCGTTGCATAATTTTATCACTGCTTCTTTGTCAAACATGTATTCCGTATTTTTTTCAAAAGTACAAATTTCATTCACTCCTGCGAAACACAACAAATCATTTGGTAAAACGTTAACATTTGTAAAAAAAACTTATTTTTACCAAAAATTGCGACAAATATGCGTCATTACATTTATATCTTGGCAATTACTCTGACTGCCTTAGTTTCGTGCCGAAATGATTTTGATTTTGAACCCAGCACCGGAAATTTAAGTTTTTCAAGAGATACAGTATACCTCGATACGGTTTTTACCAATATCGGTTCCAGTACCTATACTTTAAAGGTTTATAATAGAAGTGATAAAAATATTGCTATTCCTAAAATCGAACTGGGAAAAGGCGAAAGCTCAAACTACCGCTTAATGGTAGATGGAATACCCGGAAAAACTTTTCAAAATGTCGAACTGTTGGCAAAAGATAGCATGTTCGTTTTCATAGAAGTGACTTCGGATATCTCAGAAGCTAATCCGACCGATTTTTTATATACCGATCAAATTCTTTTCGGCGATTCGGGTAATTTTCAAAAAGTAGAATTAGTTACATTGATTCAGGATGCCTACTTCCTTTATCCGCAACGTTTCGGAAACGGAACAACAGAAACACTTCCTATCGGAGAAGACGAAATTTACGGTTTCTTTTTAGACGAAACTGACCCTGTTAACGGAAACGAACTGCACTGGAACAACTCAAAACCCTATGTCATTTATGGTTACGCAGCCGTTCCGTCTACTAAAACATTAATTGTTGACGCAGGAGCTCGTGTACACTTTCATGCCGAATCCGGTTTAATTGTGGCCAATAATGCCTCATTACAGATCAACGGTACCTATTCAAATACTGAAGAGCTTGAAAATGAAGTGATCTTTGAAGGTGACCGCCTGGAACCCGGCTTTGCAGATGTTCCGGGACAATGGGGGACGATTTGGTTCTCACAAGGAAGTACCAACAATACGATCTCTAACTTAACCGTAAAAAATGCTACTGTAGGACTATTTGTTACCGGAAATGACGGTACAGCCACTCCGACAATTGACATACAAAACACTCAGATCTACAATTGTTCTAACGTTGGAATATTAGCCCGAACCGGAAATATGACCGGACGAAATGTAGTAATTAACAATTGTGGTGAAACTGCTTTATCCTGTAGTTTCGGCGGAAGCTACGACTTTACCCATTGTACTTTTGCTAATTATTGGGCGACACCCAGTCAATATTGTATCATGATCGATGATTATGACGGAAGTCCGGAATATGCCTTAACTCAGGCTAATTTTAAAAATTGTATTGTGTACGGTTCGACCAATCAATCGCTATATTTCAGCAGATACGGAACTAACGATGCAAATTACAATTTCTTATTTGACAGTTGTCTGATTAAATTCATAGACTCTAGTAATCAATTCGGAAACATTGCCGAATATCAATTCGTTGGTTCCCATTATAGCAATTGCATTATTGCCGAAATTTACAACAGTAACCTTCCGGATTTTAAAGATCCGGATAACAATGAGATGATTATCGGTGATAATTCAGCGGCAAAAGGAGCAGCAAATACGACCTATTCAACATTCAATGACATTTTAAACAATCCGAGAATAAGTCCCACTGACATAGGTGCTTATAATTTTATTATCTTTGAATAAACTAAAAACGTAAAGATTATGAAAAAAGCATTTGTACCTGTACTCTTAGCGGCACTAACATTGGTAGCCTGTAAAAAAGAAGAACCTAAAGCAGATAAAAAAACTGCTACAGAAACTGAAACTGTCGTAGAAGAAGCCGTTACGGAACAACCAGACTCTGCTACAGTTACCAAAGCATGGGAAGTCTATATGACACCATCAAATGCACACCACATGATGGCAAAAGATGCCGGAACCTGGGACGCTGACCTTACTTTTTGGATGCCGGACAATCCGGAACCTCAAAAATCTACTTCTCAAGCAGAATATAAAATGATCTTGGATGGTCGTTATCAGGAATGTATTCATACAGGGAATATGTGGGGAATGCCTTTTGAAGGAAGAAGCATAACTGCCTTTGACAATGCCACAGAAGAATTTATTTCGACCTGGATCGATAATATGGGAACCGGACTAATGGTAACCCGAGGAAAATATGATGAAACTACTAAACAATTAACGATGTTCGGAACTATGGTCGATCCGATAAGTAAAAAAGAGAAAAAAGTAAAAGAAGTAGTTACTTATATAGACGATAACAACCAGAAAATGGAAATGTTCGAAGTCAGTGATGACGGTAAAGAATTCAAAACAATGGAAATTCTTTCTAAAAGAAAAATGTAACGTTTTATTTATCTCATAATTAAAAGCTGTTCTTGTACGAACAGCTTTTTTATTTCCTTAGCAAATAATGCTTTGAACTTCTAAATTTTTAAAATAAATTTGCACTTTCAACAACACAACACCCGATGCAAAGCAACTATATGAAGCGCAGCGGAATAAAACATCACATACAATGATTCATTTCTTTGGAAATTCATCCAATTTGGTTTATGCCGTACAATCGCATAACGAATTATCAACTGAAGACATTAATAAATTAAACTGGTTATTTAACAGCCAAGCGGAAAACACACATACCGTTGTTAATACACAAGGAGCATCACTGGATGCTTTTTTTGTTGGTCCAAGAGCAGCTATGGTTACGCCTTGGAGTACTAACGCTGTTGAAATAACACAGAATATGGGAATCGAAGGAATTATCCGCATTGAAGAATTCCAGGTTGTGGATGCTGATTTTTCTGATTTTGACCCAATGCTGTCACAGAAATATTCTAAGCTGCATCAGGACATCTACACGATCAACATTCAGCCGGAGCCTATTTTAGAAATTGAAGATATTGCTGCTTATAATCAGCAGGAAGGTTTAGCTTTAAGTGATGAAGAAGTAGCATATCTGGATAATTTAGCGGCTAAGCTCAATAGGAAATTAACAGACTCAGAAGTTTTCGGTTTCTCACAGGTAAATTCTGAACACTGCCGTCATAAAATTTTTAACGGCACTTTTGTAATTGACGGAGAAGAAAAACCGACATCCTTATTCAAATTAATCAAGAAAACATCCGAAACAAATCCGAACGATATTGTTTCAGCCTATAAAGACAATGTAGCCTTTTTAAAAGGTCCTAAAGTAACACAATTTGCACCGAAAAGTGCAGACAAGCCTGATTTCTATCAGGAAAAAGAATTTGATGCCGTCATTTCCTTAAAAGCAGAAACACACAACTTCCCTACTACTGTTGAGCCTTTTAATGGTGCTGCAACCGGTTCAGGTGGTGAAATTCGTGACCGTTTAGCCGGAGGGCAAGGTTCTTTACCATTAGCCGGAACAGCTGTTTATATGACCTCTTATTCTCGTTTACTAGAAAACCGTCCTTGGGAAAACGGAATGGCAGAACGTCCTTGGTTATACCAAACACCAATGGATATCTTGATCAAAGCTTCAAACGGTGCTTCCGATTTCGGGAACAAATTCGGGCAACCGTTAATTACAGGTTCTGTTTTAACTTTTGAACACGAAGAAGAAGCCCGTAAACTAGGATTTGACAAAGTAATTATGTTAGCCGGAGGAATTGGCTACGGAAAAGAAAGCCAGGCAATAAAACAAAAACCTTCTGTTGGCGATAAAGTTGTCGTTTTAGGAGGTGAAAATTACCGCATCGGTATGGGTGGAGCTGCAGTTTCATCAGCAGATACAGGAGCCTTTGGTAGTGGAATTGAATTAAATGCTATCCAACGTTCTAATCCTGAAATGCAAAAACGTGCGGCTAATGCCATTCGCGGTTTAGTAGAAGCTGATGAAAACCCGATCGTTTCTATTCACGATCATGGCGCGGGCGGACACTTAAACTGTTTATCTGAATTAGTGGAAGAAACCGGAGGATTGATTGACTTAGACAAATTACCGGTAGGCGACCCTACACTATCTGCAAAAGAAATTATCGGTAATGAATCACAAGAAAGAATGGGATTGGTTATCGGTGAAAAAGATATCGAAACCTTACACAAAATTGCAGATCGAGAACGATCCCCAATGTATACTGTAGGTGATATTACCGGAAACCATCGTTTTACGTTTGAAAGCAAAACTACCGGTGCTAAACCGATGGACTTTGCCATCGATGAAATGTTCGGAAGTTCACCGAAAACCATCATGGATGATAAAAAGATCATTCGCAACTATGCGGATGTTACGTATAGTTCAAATGAAATACCTACTTATCTGAACCATCTTTTACAGCTCGAAGCTGTAGCGTGTAAAGACTGGTTAACCAACAAAGTAGACCGTTGTGTAGGCGGACGAGTTGCCAAACAGCAATGCGCCGGACCTCTACAATTACCATTGAACAATGTTGGGGTTATGGCTTTAGATTTCAAAGGAAAAGAAGGTATCGCCACAACAATTGGTCACTCCCCTGTCTCTGCATTAGTTGATCCGGCGGCAGGTTCCAGAAATTCTATAGGAGAAGCGTTATCCAACATCGTTTGGGCGCCCTTAAAAGACGGTTTACATTCCGTTTCACTTTCTGCTAACTGGATGTGGGCTTGTAAAAACGAAGGGGAAGACGCTCGTTTATACGAAGCCGTTCAGGGATGTTCAGACTTCGCGATTGAATTAGGAATCAATATCCCTACAGGAAAAGATTCGCTTTCCATGAAACAAAAATATCCGAATGATGAAGTAATAGCACCGGGAACGGTAATTATTTCAGCGGCCGGAAACTGTTCAAATATCACCAAAGTAGTTGAACCTGTTTTACAAAGAAACGGCGGAAATATCTATTATTTAAACCTATCACAAGATTCGTTTAAATTAGGAGGAAGTTCTTTTGCTCAGGTTTTAAATAAAATTGGTTCAGAAGTTCCTACTATCACAAATGCTGCATATTTCAAAAAAGCTTTCAATACATTACAAGATTTAATTAAAGAGCGTAAAATTAAAGCCGGACACGATATCGGTTCTGGAGGTTTAGTAACTACTCTATTAGAACTGTGCTTTGCAGATGTAAACTTAGCAGCTCATTACGATTTGTCTGTTTTAGACGAAAAAGATACCGTTAAAGCATTATTCAACGAAAATATTGCCGTAGTTTTCCAAGCCGATGCTTCAGTAGAGGAAACATTCAAAGCGAATGGAATTGAAATTTTCAATATCGGTTCAGTTGCAGAAAGTGATACTGTCACTTTTAAAAACTTTGAAGATACTTTCAGCTTCTCTGTTACAGAATTAAGAGATACGTGGTATAAGACTTCATTCCTATTGGATCAGAAACAATCCAAAAACGGAATGGCAGAAGCTCGCTACAACAATTACAAAAATCAACCTTTACAATATACATTCCCTAAAAACTTTACAGGTGCTAAACCTGTCATTGCAAACGGAACTGTAAGACCTAAAGCAGCCATTATACGTGAAAAAGGAAGTAATTCAGAGCGTGAAATGGCAAATGCTATGTATTTAGCCGGATTTGATGTTAAAGATGTTCACATGACCGATTTAATTTCCGGTAGAGAAACTTTAGAAGACATTCAGTTTATAGGCGCTGTCGGTGGTTTTTCCAATTCAGACGTTTTAGGCTCTGCAAAAGGTTGGGCCGGTGCCTTTTTATATAATGAAAAAGCAAATACTGCATTAAAAAACTTCTTTAAAAGAGAAGACACTTTATCTGTAGGTATTTGTAACGGTTGCCAATTGTTCATGGAATTGGAATTAATCAATCCGGAACATGAGATACACGGAAAAATGCAGCACAACACGTCGCACAAGCACGAAAGCGGATTCACCAGTGTAACCGTTCAAGAAAACAATTCCGTCATGCTGTCTACTTTAGCAGGAACTACTTTAGGAGTTTGGATCTCTCACGGTGAAGGTAAATTCAGACTGCCTTACGGTGAAGAGCAATACAATATTGTAGCAAAATATGCTTACGAAGGTTATCCCGCAAATCCTAACGGTTCAGATTTCAATACCGCTATGATGTGTGACAGTACCGGAAGACATCTGGTAATGATGCCACACATTGAGCGTTCTGCTTTCCCTTGGAACTGGGCTTACTATCCAGACAGAGGGCAAAAAGATTTAGTTTCTCCATGGATTGAAGCTTTTGTAAATGCCAGAAAATGGATTGACGAAAAGAATAAATAATAGAAAAGCTTTCTGAAATAAATAAAATCCCCGCTCATTTTTGCGGGGATTCTTTTTTATATGCACGCATAATATTCAGTAAATCAATACAATACACTGAAAATCAATTCTTTTACTCTAAGAAAACAATAAAAAAGCTCCCAAATAAATATATTTTTCTTACTTTGCAGCCACTAATTTTCTGAAAAAATGAATAAAATTACCAGAATATTTGATTTTCCATATTACCAATTGGAAAAGTACAATCTTAATGATGCTTTTGTAACTAAAGTAGCCGGAAACTGGATTAAAACTTCCACTGCTGAATATATAGAAAAGGCTAATGCTATTTCCAGAGCCTTACTGGATTTAGGGATAAAAAAAGGAAGTAAAATTGCTTTAATTTCATCTAATAACAGAACCGAATGGAACATTATGGACATCGGGATCTCACAGATCGGTGCTGTTTCCGTACCTATCTACCCAACTATTTCTTTAGAAGAATTTGACTATATTTTTAACCACTCAGAAGCCGAATTGTGTTTCGTTTCCGATGAAGTTTTATTCCAGAAACTAAATTCTATTAAGGATAAGCTTCCATTTGTAAAAGATATCTATTCTTTTGATGCAGTTCAGGGTTGTAAAAACTGGGAAGAGTTAGTCAACCTTGGTAAAAATTCATCCAATCAGGATAAAGTTGAAGAAGCAAAAAATAATGTTAGCACTAAAGATTTAGTCACCATTATTTATACATCCGGAACTACCGGAAAACCTAAAGGCGTAATGCTTTCCCACGAAAATTTAGTAAGTGATGCCTTAGGATCATTCAAAAGAGTTCCACTAAAATTAGGAAAAAGCAGAGCGATGAGCTTTTTACCCATTTGCCATGTCTTTGAACGGGTACTAACCTACATTTATCAATACTCCGGAATTGCAATTTATTATGCCGAATCCATTGATAAAATAGCCGACAACATTAAGGAAGTAAAACCTAATGTAATGACTGTTGTTCCTAGATTGTTAGAAAAAGTATACGATAAGATCACCGAAAAAGGAGCAGAACTTGGCGGTATCAAAAAAGCATTGTTCTTTTGGTCAGTAAAAATTGGTGAACAATACGAACCTTACAGAAAAAACGGTTGGTTATATGAATTAAAATTAGCCATTGCCAATAAATTAGTCCTAAGCAAATGGAAAGAAGGATTAGGAGGCAATTTAGAAATTATCGTATCCGGAAGTGCTCCGTTGCAACACCGCTTGATCCGTGTTTTTACAGCTAGTAAAATGATCGTTATGGAAGGTTACGGATTAACTGAAACTTCTCCGGTTATTGCTGTAAATGATATGAGAAATGGTGGTTTCAAAATCGGAACGGTCGGAAAGCCACTGGATAACATTGAGGTAAAAATTGCTGCTGACGGTGAGATTCTTTGTAAAGGTCCAATAGTAATGATGGGATATTACAAAGATGAGGCTAAAACAGCAGAAATGATCAAAGACGGCTATTTTCATACCGAAGACATCGGGGAAATTGACTCTGAAGGCTTCTTAAAAATTACAGATCGTAAAAAAGAAATGTTCAAAACTTCCGGTGGAAAATATGTTGCTCCACAAGTTCTGGAAAATGATTTCAAACAATCCCGATTCATAGAGCAGATCATGGTAATTGGCGAAGGACAAAAAATGCCGGCAGCCTTTATACAACTCGATTTTGAATTTGTAAAAAACTGGGCAGAACGCAAACAAATTCAAATTGGTAATACCAATGCTGAAATTGCTCAAAATCCACAAGTAATAGCAAGAGTACAAAAAGTTTTAGATTCGATTAATCCTAAATTCGGAAAATGGGAACAAATCAAAAAATTTGAATTAACCCCTGACATCTGGACAATTGAAGGTGGTCAGCTTACCCCTACTCTGAAACTCAAACGAAAACAAATATTAGCACAATACAAAGAGTTATACGACAAAATCTACAGTAATTAAACTGTAGATTTTTTTTATTTCATAAAATTTATAAACAAGCTGTAAATGTTATTTCAAAAAAATGTTAATTAAATTATGTATTGACAAAAAAATTTGGGTTTAAAATACAAATTCATTAATTTGCAATATAGAAATAATTAAAAAATGAACGAAATAACACGCTTGTTTGATTTTCCATATTACCAACTTCAAAAGTACAATTTACAAGATGCTTTGGTAACCAAATATGATGGACAATGGATAAAAACTTCTACTCAAAAATACATTGACGAAGCCAATAAACTTTCCCGGTCATTAGTACGGTTAGGAATCCAAAAAAATGAAAAAATAGCCATCATTTCATCGACTAACAGAACAGAATGGAATATTACGGATATAGGTGTGTTACAAACCGGGGCACAAACTGTTCCTATTTACCCTACTATTTCCGCGGAAGATTATGAATATATTTTAAACCACTCAGAATCGGTTTACTGTTTTATTTCCGACGAAGAAGTATTTGAAAAGATCAATTCCATTAAAAAGAATGTTTCTTCCTTAAAAGAAATCTATTCGTATAATGAAATTCCCGGTTGTAAGAATTGGAATGAACTTTTGACTTTAGGAGAAGACGTTAGCAATCAGGAAGAAGTTGAAAAACGGAAAGATTCGATCGTAACGACAGATTTAGCAACTATTATCTATACTTCAGGAACAACCGGACGCCCTAAAGGTGTAATGCTTACCCATCAGAATATCGTTTCTGACGTTCTTATGAGTGCAGAACGCGTGCCTTTTGCTCCCGGTAATTTTAAAGCATTGAGCTTTCTTCCTATCTGCCACATCTTTGAACGAATGATCCTCTATTTGTACCAATACTTTGGAGTTTCTGTTTACTTTGCTGAAAGCATCGATAAGATTTCCGATAACCTAAAAGAGATTCATCCGAATGTAATGACCGTTGTTCCGAGATTGTTAGAAAAAGTATACGATAAAATATATGCCAAAGGTGCTGAATTGACAGGTATTAAAAAGAAATTATTCTTCTGGGCTACCGGCTTAGGGATACAATACAAACCTTACGAAGAAAACGGTTGGTGGTATGAATTCCAGTTAAAAATTGCCCGAAAACTAATTTTCTCCAAGTGGCAAGAAGCTCTAGGCGGCGAATTGAAACTCTTAGTTTCCGGTAGTGCTGCTTTACAACCTCGTTTAACAAAGGTTTTCACCGCAGCCGGAATTCCGGTTATGGAAGGCTACGGATTAACCGAAACTTCACCCGTTATTTCAGTAAACGATATGCGAAACAAAGGTTTCAAAGTAGGAACTGTCGGCAAAGTATTAAATGGTGTTGAAGTAAAAATAGCAGAAGACGGTGAAATTCTTTGTAAAGGACCTAACGTTATGACAGGTTATTACAAAGACGAAGAAAAAACAAATGAGGCTTTACAAAACGGCTATTTTCATACTGGGGATATCGGAGAAATTGATACAGAAGGCTTTCTGAAGATAACAGATCGTAAAAAAGAAATGTTTAAAACTTCAGGCGGCAAATATGTTGCGCCTCAAATTCTGGAAAACACATTTAAACAGTCTCGTTTTATAGAACAAATCATGGTTATTGGAGAAGGCGAAAAAATGCCGGCGGCATTCATACAACCTAACTTTGATTTTGTCAAAGAATGGGCTTCCAGACATCAGGACTTAAACATCGGTACGACCAACAGTGAGATCTGTAAAAATGACGATGTCATAAAAAGATTTCAGGAAGAAGTAGATCATTATAATGAAAGATTCGGTAATTGGGAAAAAGTCAAGAAGTTTGAATTAACCCCTGATATCTGGTCAGTCGAAGACGGTCACCTGACACCTACTATGAAATTGAAACGTAAAATTATATTGGAAAAATATAAAGATTTATACCAAAAGATCTATAATCCCCAATAATATTTAGCAAATAACTTTTTCTGGGAATTGTATAACAAAACCAAAAAATATTATAATGCAATATAAAGTACTTCACACGACCTTTGTATTGTTAACATAAAAAACAATTTCTATGAAAAAGTTATTTTTATTTGTAAGCGTAGCAACAACACTATTATTCATTTCTTGTAATGATAATGACTCACAAGCACAATCGTATAGTTATAATGTAAAAATGACCGATGCTCCTGCTCCTTATGATGCAGTATATATTGATGTTCAGGGAGTAGAAGTTAAAACTTCAGACGGAGCAACTTATGACTTAGAAACTGAAGCACAGGTTTACAATTTGTTAGAACTTTCAAATGGTGTTACTGTTGAAATTGCATCTGACGAAATACAAAGTGCCTATGTCACACAAATTCGATTAATTTTAGGAGAAAACAACAGCATTGTTGTCAACGGACAAACCTATCCACTAAGTACTCCCAGTGCTCAACAATCAGGTTTGAAATTGTTGGTCAATCAAGAATTGGACGCTAATGTTCAGAATACTATTCTAATTGATTTTGATGCACACAGTTCAATTGTCGTTGAAGGAAACGGTTCTTACTCTCTAAAACCGGTTTTACGCGAGGTCAATGTACAGATTACCGGTTCCGTAAGCGGATCCATTTCTACAACCGGAATCAATGCTACTGTTACTGCAATTTCCGCAACAGGAGAAGAATTCACAACAATTGTTGACGAAAACAGTGAATTTCAACTATTAGGATTAGCACCCGGAACTTATACAATTAGTATCACTCCAGAAGCGCCTTTGACATCTTTAACAATTCAAAATATTGAGGTCATGGCTAACACAGAAACCAATTTAGAGGCACTAATTTTACCATAACATTAAAAAAAGTAAAAAAATATTAAATTTTTCTAAAAATACTATGCGTGCATAGTATTTTTTTTTATATTTGAAAACGTTTTAGTAAAAAACAATAGATGAAAGATAAAACAATAGATTATATATTAAGAGCCACTTGGCAAGCTGTAGCCCGAATGTATAATGAAGAAGCTAACAAATACGGAGCTTCTATGGCTACCGGTTTTGCTTTGTTGACTATAGATAAAGATAACGGTTCCCCTTCCACCGCATTAGGTCCGCGAATGGGAATGGAAGCTACCAGCTTAACTCGTACTTTAAAATCTATGGAAGAAAAAGGACTGATTTACAGAAAAAAAAATCCCAGTGACGGAAGAGGTGTTTTAGTACACTTAACAGAAGAAGGCAAGGAAAAAAGAGAACTGTCAAAATCAACCGTTCTACAATTTAATGAAGTTATTAAAGCTCATGTCAATGAAGAACAATTACAACATTTTATTGAAGTAGCCGAAGTAATCAATGAATTAATTTCGGAAAAGAAAATTTTTGAGAACAAAGAAGATAACAAATAATAAAAACAACCAAAAAATATGAAACGTAACATCAAAAAAGTTGCTGTTATAGGTTCGGGAATTATGGGGAGCGGTATCGCTTGCCATTTTGCCAACATAGGTGTCGAAGTATTACTTTTAGACATTGTTCCGAGAGAGCTAACAGAAGCTGAACAAAAAAAAGGTCTTACCCTAGAAAGTAAAGCCGTAAGAAACAGAATTGTCAACGAGCATTTAACAAATGCTCTGAAATCAAAACCTTCTCCTATTTATCACCAAAGTTTTGCCGATAGAATTACCACCGGAAACACTACGGATGATATGGCAAAAATAGCTGATGTTGATTGGATCATTGAGGTTGTTGTAGAGCGACTTGATATCAAGAAATTAGTTTTTGAACAAGTAGAAAAATATAGAAAACCGGGCACATTGATTACCTCAAATACTTCCGGTATTCCGATTCACTTTATGAGCGAAGGAAGAAGTGAAGATTTCCAACAGCACTTCTGCGGAACACACTTCTTTAATCCGGCTCGTTACTTAAAATTATTTGAAATTATTCCGGGACCGAAAACGTCACAAGAAGTATTGGATTTCTTAAACGGATACGGTGAAAAATTCTTAGGCAAAACTTCTGTTGTAGCTAAAGATACTCCGGCATTCATCGGAAACCGTATCGGTATCTATGGAATTATGAGCCTTTTCCACCAAGTTAAAGAAATGGGCTTAACCATTGAAGAAGTAGATAAACTAACAGGTCCGGTTATCGGTCGTCCCAAATCAGCTACTTTCCGTACAGTCGATGTTGTTGGTTTAGACACATTAGTTCATGTAGCTAACGGAATTTATGACAACTGTCCTAACGACGAAGCTCACGAATTATTTAAACTTCCTGATTTCATCAATACCATGATGGAAAACAAATGGTTAGGAAGCAAAACAAAACAAGGTTTTTACAAAAAAGAAGGAAAAGACATCCTTTCATTAGATTTAGATACTTTAGAATACCGCCCAAGCAAAAAAGCTTCTTTCGCTACATTAGATCTAACTAAAGCAATTGACAAGCCTATTAAACGTTTTAAAGTTTTAGTAGGGGGAAAAGATAAAGCAGGAGAATTCTATCGCAAAAACTTCTCTGGTTTATTTACTTACTGTTCTAATAGAGTTCCTGAGATCACAGAAGATTTCTACAAAATTGATGATGCTATGAAAGCCGGATTCGGATGGGAAAACGGACCATTTGAAATTTGGGATGCTATCGGTGTAGAGAAAGGAATTGAAATGATGAAAGCTGAAGGATACGAACCGGCTGCTTGGGTAACAGAAATGTTAGCTACCGGAACTACTTCTTTCTATTCAGTTAAAGACGGAGCTACTTACTACTACTCTATCTCTTCTAAAAAGGCAGAAAAAGTTCCCGGACAAGATGCTTTCATTATCTTAAATAACATCCGTGAAAGTAAAAAAGTCTGGAATAACAGTGAAAGTATCATTACGGACTTAGGAGACGGAATCTTAAACTTAGAATTTACATCCAAAATGAATTCCATTGGTGCCGGTGTACTTCAAGGCATCAACAAAGCTATCGATATGGCTGAAAAAGGCTATAACGGATTAGTGATCGGTAACCAGGATGCTAATTTCTCTGTAGGTGCTAATTTAGCCATGATCTTCATGATGGCAGTGGAACAAGAATATGATGAGTTGAATATGGCGATCAAAATGTTCCAGGATACTATGATGCGATGCCGTTATTCTGCCATCCCGGTTATTGCCGCGCCACATGGTATGACATTAGGTGGCGGTTGCGAGCTGACTATGCATTCTGACAGAGCTGTTGCTGCTGCAGAAACCTATATCGGTTTAGTTGAATTTGGTGTAGGTGTGATCCCTGGCGGAGGTGGTTCAAAAGAAATGGCTTTAAGAGCTTCTGATACTTTCCGTAAAAATGATGTTGAATTGAATGTTTTACAAGAATATTTCTTAACCGTAGGTATGGCCAAAGTAGCAACTTCTGCTTACGAAGGTTTTGATACCGGAGTTTTATTGAAAGGACGAGACATAGTTGTGGTTAATAAAGACCGTCAGATTGCTACAGCTAAACAGATTGCTTTACAAATGGCAGAACAAGGTTATACACAACCTGTTCATCGCAAAGATATCAAAGTATTAGGTAAACAAGCTTTAGGTATGTTCTTAGTAGGAACTGACAGTATGGAAGCCGGAAAATACATTTCTGAGCATGACAGGAAAATCGCTAACAAATTAGCTTATGTAATGGCCGGAGGCGATCTGTCAGAACCAACATTAGTAACAGAACAATATTTATTAGACTTAGAACGTGAAGCTTTCTTAAGTTTAACAGGAGAACGCAAAACGCTTGAGAGAATCCAATACATGTTAACTAAAGGTAAACCATTAAGAAATTAAATTTAGAAACAAGACAGAAGAAGCAAGATACAAGCTTTGTCTTTTCTCTTTCTTCTTTCTTTATTTCTCTTAAAAACAAACAATATGAAAACAGCATATATAGTAAAAGCATATAGAACAGCAGTGGGAAAAGCCCCAAAAGGAGTCTTCCGCTTTAAAAGACCGGATGAATTGGCTGCTGAAACTATTGAGCACATGATGAGCGAGTTACCGAATTTTGATAAAACTCGTATTGATGACGTGATTGTAGGTAATGCAATGCCGGAAGCAGAACAAGGCTTGAATGTAGGTCGTTTAATTTCATTAATGGGATTAAAAATTGAAGACGTTCCGGGGGTAACAGTTAACAGATACTGTGCTTCAGGTTCTGAAACTATCGCTATGGCTACTGCTAAGATCCAATCTGGAATGGCAGATTGTATCATTGCCGGAGGAGCTGAAAGTATGAGTTACATTCCGATGGGAGGTTACAAACCTACCCCGGATTATAAAGTAGCGGCTCAGGGACACGAAGATTATTACTGGGGAATGGGGTTAACGGCTGAAGCAGTTGCTAATCAATTCAACGTTTCTCGTGAAGACCAAGATGAATTTGCTTATAATTCACATATGAAAGCCTTAAAAGCACAGGCTGATGGTAAATTTGACAAACAAATTGTTCCGATTACCGTTGAGCATACTTTTGTAAATGAAAAAGGAAAAAAAGAAACTAATTCTTATACCGTTTCAAAAGATGAAGGACCAAGAGCAGGAACTTCTATTGAAGCATTGGCCAAACTTCGTCCTGTTTTTGCTGCTGACGGTAGCGTAACAGCGGGGAACTCCTCTCAAATGAGTGACGGTGCCGCTTTTGTACTGATCATGAGTGAGGAAATGGTAAAAGAATTGAACCTTGAACCAATTGCCCGTTTAGTAAACTATGCCGCTGCCGGAGTTGAACCAAGAATTATGGGTATCGGACCGGTAAAAGCTATTCCGAAAGCATTAAAACAAGCCGGATTAAAACAATCTGACATTGAATTAATCGAATTGAACGAGGCATTCGCTTCTCAATCCTTAGCCGTAATTCGCGAATTAGATCTGAATCCTGAAATTATCAATGTAAACGGAGGAGCTATTGCTTTAGGCCATCCGCTAGGTTGTACAGGAGCAAAACTTGCAGTTCAATTATTTGATGAAATGCGCTTACGCAACAACAAATACGGAATGGTTACAATGTGTGTAGGTACCGGACAAGGTGCTGCTGCAATCTATGAATTTTTAAAATAAAAATAATAAAAAAACAAATAAAGATGGCTGATATTCTAAGAGGAGGTCAATTCCTAGTAAAAGAAACAAAGTGTGATGCTATTTTCACACCAGAAGATTTCTCGGAAGAGCAAATCATGATGCGCGATTCTGTAAAAGAATTCGTGGACAAAGAACTATGGGCAAACAAAGAGCGTTTTGAGAAAAAAGATTACGCTTTTACTGAAGAGTGTATGCGTAAAGCGGGCGAACTTGGATTCTTAAGCGTTGCTGTTCCTGAAGCTTACGGCGGAATGGGAATGGGATTTGTAAATACCGTATTAGTATGTGATTACATCTCAGGAGCAACAGGTTCATTCTCTACCGCTTTCGGAGCCCATACTGGTATCGGTACAATGCCGATTACTTTATACGGTACAGAAGAACAAAAACAAAAATACGTTCCGAAATTAGCTTCCGGTGAGTGGTTTGGTGCTTACTGTTTAACAGAGCCGGGTGCCGGTTCTGATGCTAATTCCGGAAAAACTAAAGCTGTTTTGTCAGAAGACGGAACACATTACAAAATTACCGGAGGTAAAATGTGGATCTCTAATGCCGGGTTCTGTAATTTATTTATCGTTTTTGCACGTATTGAAGACGATAAGAACATTACCGGTTTTATTGTTGAGAACGATCCTTCAAACGGAATTTCTTTGGGTGATGAAGAACACAAATTAGGTATTCGCTCTTCTTCTACCCGTCAGGTTTTCTTCAACGAAACTAAAGTTCCGGTTGAAAACATGTTAGCAGGTCGCGGTGAAGGTTTCAAAATTGCTATGAATGCCTTAAACGTTGGTCGTATTAAACTTGGAGCGGCTTGTTTAGATGCTCAAAGAAGAAACATTACAGAATCTGTAAAATATGCCAATGAAAGAATTCAGTTTAAAACACCTATTTCTAGTTTTGGTGCTATTCAGGCGAAATTAGCTGAAATGGCAACTTCTGCTTATGCCGGAGAAAGTGCAACCTATCGTGCTGCTGCCGACATTCAGAAACGTATTGAAATTCGTCAAGAAGAAGGAAATACACATCAGGAAGCTGAACTAAAGGGTGTTGAAGAATTTGCTATAGAATGTTCTATCTTAAAAGTAGCAGTTTCTGAAGATATCCAAAACTGTTCTGACGAAGGTATTCAGATCTTCGGTGGTATGGGATTCTCTGAAGACACTCCAATGGAAAGTGCTTGGAGAGATGCTCGTATTGCTCGTATCTATGAAGGTACAAACGAGATCAACCGTATGCTTTCTGTAGGTATGTTGATCAAAAAAGCAATGAAAGGTCACGTTGATTTACTAGGTCCGGCTATGGCTGTTGCCGAAGAATTAATGGGAATCCCTTCATTCGATACTCCGGATTACACCGAACTTTTTGCAGAAGAAAAAGAAATGATCGCAAAATTGAAAAAATCATTCTTAATGGTTGCCGGTGCGGCAGTTCAAAAATTCGGACAAGAATTAGACAAACACCAACAGTTATTAATGGCTGCTGCTGATATGCTAATTGAAATTTACATGGCAGAAAGCACAATTTTAAGAACTGAAAAATTAGTTAAAAAAGTAGGCGAAGAGAAAGCTCAGGAACAAATTGCAATGGCTCAATTGTATTTATACAATGCTGTAGATATCATTACTAAAAGAGGAAAAGAAGGAATCGTTTCTTTTGCAGAAGGTGATGAACAACGCATGATGTTAATGGGATTACGCCGTTTTACAAAATATGTAAACATGCCAAATGTGGTAGCGTTACGAGACAAAATTGCTGCTAAATTAATTTCAGAAAACCAATACTGTTATTAATTACAGCAACATTTTGGTTTAGTTTGTTAAAAGTAAAGGCTGCCTAAGGCAGCCTTTCTTATGTTAATTAAGGAAGTACCTCATTTTTTTCTTCATCTACGGGTTCTTCTTCTACCTGTACCTTATCTTTTTTGTCAAAGATCAACCCTATCATCATAACCAGAGCTGACAAAACAATAACCTGAATAATCAATGCTTTATTGACTAAAGGAATCTTACTCTCCAAAGGGATTTTCAAGAACAATAAGATCGTGATCAACCCTCGAGGAGCAATAAATAATAACGGCATCAATTTTACTTTAAACACTTTTAGCTGAATCGCTCTGACCAAGTAGATCAATGCTACAATTCCCAGAGCCAACTCTAGCGTATTAGGATTTAATATATCTTCCGTTTTCATTAAAAAGCCAAACAATAAAAAGAACAGTGAACGAACTAAAAAAGCGGCCTCTCCTATCAGTTCTTTAAACTTAACTACTTCCCGGTTCAATGTTCTGGGTTTTAGCTTCTGAATGAATTTAAAACGATCTAACTCGTCAAAATTTCCAAGAAATAAACCGAATAACATAATAAAAATCAATGCCGGCAAATGGTATATTTCAGAAATTGCAAAGATCAATATGATCAATAAAATAATCGGAGCAAATTTCACATGGTGGTCTATCCTACTCAACAAAAATGCTAAAAATGCTGTTGCTATAAATGAGATCAGTAACATTAAGAAAACCTCTAAGGTAAAATTCCCGAGAGTTTCAAGGTTGATCACAGTATTAAGCGCTAAAAAATTAAAAAATAAAACACCGAGAATATCTGACAAACTACTTTCATAAATAGCAAACTCTTTGTTAAATACACCTAAATTCCCCACACTGGAAATAGCAATTGCACTACTGATGATACACAAAGGAATTGCATTAATTAAGCCCTCTTTATAAGTTGCATCTAAAAAATAATAAAAAAAGTGTCCGATAACAAAGGCTGTAATGATCAAAGGTAATATTGCCGTCACAACCGTTTTCGCTACAAAAGGTAATTTCCGCTTGTTCAGATCCAGCTCTAAAGATCCCTCAAGAACGATCAGCACCAAACCGATTGTTCCGAAAAATTCTAAAAGCGGCTCCAGATCCGGAGTGACTAAATGGATCACTTCTGTAGCTTGTTTTACTACCCAACCTAAAAGCAATAATAAGATAACCGAAGGTATCTTTGTCTTTGAAGAAGTAATAGTAAATAAATAAGCTAATAAAAGTAAAACACATATAGTGATGATAATAGCGAAATTCATGGGCGTTATTTTATAGCAAGATAAAAATAGTTTTCAACATTTAATTTGTTCCCCGCAAGATTTTTTTATTTTTGTTTCAACATTTTTATAATATGATAAACCCCTCTATATCAGGTTGGATTGATAAATATTTCCATGAAAACGAGAATAATTTCATCGATTTCAAGGGAAGTTTCACCTCTTTCTACAAAACCGTCAGAGAGTCGGGCTTCATTTATGGCTATACCATTTCGTTCAACTTAAAAGAAAGCTATCCTATCGAAAAGTTTTCTCAGGACGAAATCACTAAGGTAGGACTGTTAACTTCTTTGTATTATGTTTACACTTTAGTAACCGGTGATACCGATAGCAAAAACTTTATCAAAACGGCCAAAAACTTCTATAAAGAAGTTCAGCACGAAAATTATATTTTTTTAAAGAACATTCTCCCCTCTGCTAATAATAGTTCCAAACTGGAAGTGATTATTAATGACAGGATACAGACCAATGCAAACTTTATCAGTAAGAACTTTTCTCATATTATTACTAATGCTTTGCTTTTTATTGATGTTTTAGCTTTCTTTAACTATCTGAAAGCTAAAAATCATTTTTCAGCGAAATATATCAAAGATTTTGAGCTTTGCTGTATCAAAATAGTATCATTAGCTCTGAATGTAAAGCAAAACAAAACCAAATATGATGAACTGATCATTAAACTATTTGAAAACTCGCTTCGCTATACTAAATCTCCGGAATTTGAAGAAAGCAGTTTAGAAAAGCTGAACTTTCAGGATTATCCGCACATCCTTGAACGTTTATATCTTTTAGACCTAACCGAAATGGCGCTGTGGAATGATGAAAAATTAGAATCAAAAGAACTTCAGTTCTTAAATGAGATCATTATCCGTTTACAATTAGAACATATCAATTTAGATAACAGTTGTCAAAACATTGATCAATTTATCTCAAAATACAAAGAAGAAATTCCTTATTTCAATTATTCTAATCCGGTTAAACACTTTTACGACCAAACGAATAAAACGGTTACTAAGCTTATCATTCGCAATAAAAACAGACTGATCAAAGAAATAAGTGAAAGCAAAGAACTTATGATTTTACTCCTGCAATCCACCTCTCGCGAACTGGATGAAACAGAAAAAAAGAAAGTAAAAAAACAGCTACTTGACATTTGTAAAACAATACCGTCTTTGACCATTTTTTTACTTCCGGGAGGAGGAATCTTATTACCAATTCTAATTAAATATATACCTCAGCTTCTACCCTCCTCTTTTAATGAAAATCTGGAAGATTAAAATTGTAATTTATACACTTCATCCAAATCATCATTAGAGCTGAAGTTCAATCCTAGGTCGGTAACATATCCGGAATTTAATCCGTAGACCCACCCGTGAATACTTAAATCTTGTCCTTTTTTCCATGCAGATTGAACGATAGAGGTTTTGGCCAGATCAAATACCTGCTCCTTAACATTCAACTCTACAAAACGATTAAAACGTTCTCTGTCATCAGCAATAGCATCAAGTTCCGCTCTGTTAAAACGATAAACATCCTTAATATGTCTGATCCAGTTATCAATAATCCCGATGGAATTATTGGTCATAGCTGCTTTCACGCCACCACAACCATAGTGTCCACATACAATAATATGTTGGATCTTCAGTGCATTAACTGCATAATCCAGTACACTCAGCATACTCATGTCGGTATGCAGAACCATATTTGCTATGTTGCGATGTACAAAAACCTCTCCCGGTTCTGCCCCTATAATCTCATTGGCCGGAACACGGCTATCTGAACAGCCGATCCACAATAACGGTGGCTTTTGTCCATCTGCTAAATTGTTAAAATAATCCGGGCTGATCTGCAATTTTCTTTCAACCCATTCTTTATTATTTTCCAGTATTTTTTTATAAAACTCTGTCATGTTTTGCTCTGATTAGAACTCATTTATTTTCTTTTTCAATATCAATTCTTCCGGACTGTGAATTCTTAATATTGTAATGCTCTTTAAAACCTATTAAAGTCAACTCTATTTCTTTATTTTCGGCAGCTTCTACAAAATCCTTAATAACCTCCTGAACATCAAAATCGATATACGTTGTCAAAGAAGCATCAATAATTAACTTTGATTCTTCCGGAATTTGGCTCAATGTTTTTTTAATAGCAGCCTTATTCAAAAAAGAAACTTCCTGTGCCAGTTTAATCGTGATGATATCTCCTTCTTTGTAATTTTCTTTGTTAAATGAATAGGCTACTTTCAGGTTCTCATACAATAAGAATAATATACTGACAAATAAACCTATTGCCACTCCTTTTAAAAGGTCGATCCCTACTACGGCTACTACAGTAACGAAAAAAGGAATAAATCTTGTTTTACCGCTTTTCCATAAATGCATAAAAACCGAAGGTTTTGCCAGCTTATACCCCACCATTAGTAATACAGCAGCCAAAGCAGCCAGAGGAATACGATTTAAAACAGAAGGAATAACCAGAACACACAACAACAATAAAATTCCGTGAAAGATCGTTGCCATTTTAGTTTTACCACCGGAATTGATATTTGCTGAAGATCGAACCACTACTGAGGTCATAGGCAAACCGCCTAAAAAACCACTGATAACATTACCGATACCCTGAGCTTTTAGTTCTTTATTGGTATTTGTGAATCGTTTCCATGGATCCAGTTTATCTGTTGCCTCAATACACAACAAGGTCTCTATTGAAGCTACAATAGCAATTGTAACCGCTACCATCCAAACTTTAGGATTCAGAAATGCAGACAACTTAGGCAAAGAAAGTCCCTCTTGAATTTCCGTGAATGACGGTAAATTTACCAAATGGCTTTCATTCACTACTGCCAAAGGAGAACCGGCACCTTTGAACATCTCATTCAGAACAATACTTACAACCACCACTACCAATGCCCGGGTAATAATTTGATTCTTTTTAAGAAAGAAACTTTATCCCATGCTATTAAGATGATTACAGAGATCACTGAAATCAATAAAGCGCCTAAATGGATATAGTTAATGGACTCTATTAAAGTATCGAATGTATTATGCCCTGATTTTTCTATAAAGAAAAAATCACCTTCATTGTCTATATCATGACCAAAGGCATGCGGAATTTGCTTCAGAATAATAATTATTCCGATGGCAGCCAGCATTCCTTCGATCACACTGGTCGGAAAATAATTGGATAGCGCTCCCGCTTTGATATAACCTAACAGGATTTGTATACAACCGGCTAAAATAACAGCTACAAGAAATACCTGAAATGAACCTAAATCCATAATGGCATTCATTACTATTGCTGTTAAACCGGCTGCCGGACCGGATACGCTTAAATTAGAGTTGCTAAATATTCCGACTACAATGCCTCCTATGATTCCGGATATGATTCCCGAAAACAGAGGTGCTCCCGAAGCTAACGCAATCCCTAAACACAAAGGCAATGCTACTAAAAAAACTACTAATCCGGAGGATAAATCTCCTCTGATATTAGAAAATAAATCTTTGTTCATAAATATATTTTACAAATTAAACTCTACTTCAAATACTATAAGTTGAAGTTTACACAATTTGAAAAGATATTATGATAATTCGGGAGGCGGTAAAAATATAAGAGCTGATAACGATTCAAGGATCACTTCGTTCCTGTTCAGAAAAAGGTTGTTCTTAGAACAGCTAACTGAAACAGATTCGCAATTAATAAACAATTGAGAAGATACATTAATCGCTTCAAAAGAAACGTGGTTTTCTTCTTCTTCTGCCATATTGTAAAAATAAGAAGTGTCTGCTTTTCTATCTAAAATACTAACTACAGTTGGAGTCATCAGAAAGATAAAAAACAAAAGAAGAACTATTTTGGTCAAACACTTCATAGCACAAATATAGAATTTATCAGCAGAAATACTAATAAAAATACATAAAAAAACCACGCTGATTGCGTGGTTCCTTCTTTTAAATTTCTTCTTCCATCCAGGCTTTAAGCATCCAGATGGTTTTTTCCTGCTCTTTTATAAAATCACTCATCATAGAGTTGGTTCCTTCATCATCAATTGCATCGGATGCGTTTAAAATTTCACGTTCTACCTTTAACAGATCCGTTAACGATTCTATTACTAATTGTACGGCCTCAACATCCTTAGAAATGTTTTTCCCTATTTTTAAACGATTATGTTCCAAGTAATCTGAAAAAGTATGTAAAGGAGTTCCCCCGAGTGTCAGAACTCTCTCTGCGATCATATCGATCTTTACTTGAGAGTCATTATACAATTCCTCAAACTTTAAGTGTAAATCAAAAAAGCGCTTTCCTCTGATATTCCAATGTAAACCTCTTAAATTTTGATAATATACCTGAAAATTAGAAAGTAAAGTATTTAGATCTTCAATTAATTTTTCCGTTTCTTTAATAGGTAAGCCTAATGTGTTTGTTTTCATAATTTTTTGTCCTTTTTTAATTACATTCAAATTTACGATTTTTTACACTTTTTTCCCATAATCTGAATTGATAGTTATTATATTTGCATCAAAATAATTTATTAAAGATGACCATAACTCAACTTCACTATGTTTTAGCTGTTGCCGAACATAAAAATTTTACCCTCGCTGCCGAAAAATGTTTTGTTACCCAACCTACTTTGAGCATGCAAATCCAAAAATTAGAAGAAGAACTGGATGTTATCATCTTTGATCGAAGTAAAAAACCGATCTCCTTAACCGAAGTCGGTGAAAAGATTGTCACTCAGGCTAAAAACATTGTCAATGAAGCCGGAAGAATAAAAGACATTGTCGATCAGCAAAAAGGTTACATAGGAGGAGAATTTAAAGTAGGGATCATTCCGACGATCATGCCGACCTTGTTGCCAATGTTTCTGAATAACTTCATCCACAAGTATCCTAAAGTCAATTTGATTATTGAAGAAAATACTACTGAGGAAATCATTACCAAGTTAAAAAACGGGCACCTGGACTGTGCCATAGCCGCCACTCCTCTGGAAGAAGAGAGTATTAAGGAAATCGTTTTATACTACGAACCGTTTGTTGCCTACATTCCTGAAAGCAATAAGAACTACAACAAAAAAGAAATTGAGATTAACGATCTCAATGACGATAATATCTTATTATTGCAAGATGGACATTGTTTTAGAAACGGAATTTTAAATCTATGTAAAAACAATAAGTTTTTAGAAGAAGGCGGATTTCATTTAGAAAGCGGAAGCTTTGAAACCTTGATCAAATTAGCTGATGAAGGCCTTGGGGTTACACTTTTGCCATACCTACATACGATTGACCTTAATGAGAAGAATAAAGCTAAACTTCGCGATTTTACAGATCCTAAACCTGCCAGAGAAGTGAGTTTGATTTATCCTAAAAACGAACTTAAAATACATATTATAGAAGCACTCCGCAATACCATATCGGGTGTGATCAAAGGAGCTATTGCCTTTCATGATGTAGAAATCATAAGTCCTAAACTAAAATAAAAAAGAGTGGTTATACCACCACTCTTTTCTTATATTTTTATATTATTAGTTTACATATATTAAACACTGCCTCAACTCCGGCTTTTCTTTTGTAAATTGTAGTAACCAATCTCTTAATTGCTCAATTTCATACGGTAATAAAACTTTAACGGCCTTTTCTAGTTCTTTACAAAAAAGTCTAGGGTCAAAACTAACTCTTTCAAGTATAGATTTAGTGTACGAATACATTGATCTTGACATACTTTTTTAGGATATATTGGTTAAACATGGGGTAAGAACGCATTTCAAAAATAATAATTTTTAGAATACATTTGCCATTATATTCATTAAAAAAATCTTAAAAAAAACATAATTTTTTATTTTAAGGCTCTTAACATTTCTCGTTTACCAGGTGCCCGGGCAGTTTTTCTACTTTAAACCCTGATGCTAGCATGGCTTTTTTAATACTCGTCCGACATGCATACGTTACCAAAACACCATTAGGTTTTAAAGCTTTGAACATTCTTTCAAAAATAGCTTCATCCCACAGCTCCGGTTGAACCCTGAATCCGAAAGCATCAAAGTAAATCAAATCAAACGTATTTTCATCCTTTATATCTTGAAAAAATTGTTGTCTTTTCGTTAAAGAAAAAGTTTCATCAATTGTCGTCGGCTTATCCCATGCTGATTCGTGCATGCGATCAAAAATAGTTTTGTATTGGTCAGCATCCAACTGGGATACATAATTAAGCTGTGATATTTCTTCAACTGAAACCGGGTAAGCCTCTACGCCTACATAATTGATCTTTAGCTTCCTTTTGTTATGCTCTAAATAGGTTATAAAAGCATTTAATCCTGTACCAAAGCCTATTTCTAAAATAGCGGCTTCTTCTGAAAACAGATCCAAACCGTTCTTGATAAAAACATGATAAGCTTCCTGTATTGCCCCATGTTTAGAATGGTAGCTTTCATTCCAGTCTTCAATATGAATGGTCACTGAGCCATCATTAGTCGTGATAATCTTTCGATTCATAATCAGAATGTTCTGTAAAAACAAAAAAGTTTAAGAATTACTCTTAAACTTTTTACTCTTATTTAATGTATAATTTTTTGATCTTCGGAATAGGTCCTCCGCATTTCACTTCGTGACATTTGATACATGCGTCAATTCCATTATTAAAATGCTCTTTAGCATTCTCAGGATCATTATAAATAAGTTCTTGTGCTTCTATGAACTTTTTTGCCTGTTCATTGAAAAACTGATCCTTATCGGTTTCATCCGTTAAGACGGCTTCGTGTATACGCATAAAATGCTGCGGAAACCTCCCTATGGTATCCCCTTTCAGGATTCTTTCTTTTAAACGTTGGTTATCAACATACATCTGTTCCATTAAAGCAGCCATTTCACTCATCTCATACATATCAAATCCATCATCATTTTTAGAAGAATCTGATGTACACTCTGCTGTCTTGGCATCTGCCGTTTCTTTTTTTTCTTCTTCTTTACAAGACTGAAAAAAAGTTAATCCCACGATTAAAAGAGAACTAAAAACTACTTTCTTCATCCTATTTATGGATTAAAACACCATCAGCCATAAAAGAATAGGTAACTTCCGGCTCTGTGATGCTGTCAATGGCAGCTTGTGATTTTCCTTCATCTTTTGCATAATGTTTCAACTCATCCACACTGATTACACTTACAAAAGCTTTTCCGTTAACCACGACATCTTTATCCTGAGCATTTTTGGGCACAAAAAAACCATAATCTTTAAATTTCACAAAAGCTTCTTTGTCATTTTCTAGTCCTAATGTCATCCAGCAACCTTTCTTTTGACATACTTCATGAATAGAAGACTGAAATTTAACATCTACAGTGTCTCCTTCTTTTAAATTACTGAATTTTTCCATCATTTCATGAGCGGAAATTGCTCCTTCAGACGTTATTGAATCGCCGAAAACAGCATATTCTACTTCTACCTTAGGCTCTTCAACCACTGTTACTTGTTCTTCTTTTTTGTCCTTACCGCAACTTAACAAGGTCAAAAGAATGCCAAAAGCTAATACATTTTTCTTCATAATTACTTATCTTTGCAAAAAATTTATTGATTCTCTGATTTTCTGTAAAATTATTTATATACGACAATATACAAAAGGAATTCGTAAAAAAATATCAACAAATCACTCAAAACCAATAAATTTAAACCTATTTTTTACTATTCATAAAAAAACATTGTTTATTTTATTAAATTCTTAATTTTATACGTAAAATTAAAGGATATTTTGTTTATTTTTGAAACACACAATTTTTAATATAAGAACTAATGGAAATTAAAACTCTCGAGGACATCAAACTCAACTTAACTGAGCGTTCAAAAATTAATGATATTGATTTTGAAAATTTAAGTTTTGGTAATGTTTTCACAGACCACATGTTGGTTTGTGACTTTGTCAACGGCCAATGGAAGCAACCTGAAATTATGCCATACGCGCCATTCACTATTGAACCGTCTGCACGAGTTTTCCATTACGGGCAAGCTATCTTTGAAGGAATGAAAGCGTATAAGGATGAAGCCGGAGATGTATGGCTTTTCAGACCGGAGCAAAATTTTGCCCGTTTCAACAAAAGCGCTGTTCGCTTGGCTATGCCGGAAGTTCCGGAAGAGGTTTTTTTAGGCGGATTAAAAAAATTGATCCAAATTGATAAAGAATGGGTAAAACGTGGTGACGGAAAATCTTTATATATTCGCCCGTTTATGATCGCAACAAGCTCAGGAGTTATTGCTTCTCCTTCTAACAACTACCGATTTATGATCATTCTGTCGCCGGCAAAATCATATTATTCCGGTGAAGTAAAAGTAGTTATTGCCGATCATTTCAGTAGAGCCGCTAACGGTGGTATCGGTGCTGCAAAAGCTGCCGGTAATTATTCCGCACAGTTCTATCCTACAAAATTAGCTAACGAAAAAGGATTCCAGCAAATTATCTGGACTGATGATGCTACTCATACTAAATTAGAAGAAGCCGGAACAATGAATGTTTTCTTCCGTATTAATGATACTTTATATACTGCTCCTACAAGTGAAAGAATTCTGGATGGCGTTACAAGAAAAAGTCTGATCGAACTGGCTAAAAAAGAAAATATCAATGTTGAAGTAAGATCAGTATTGGTTGATGAATTAGTTGCAGCAGCCAAAGACGGTTCGTTAAAAGAAATTTTCGGAGCCGGAACTGCAGCAGTAGTGAATCCTATTGCCGGTTTTGCTTATAAAGACGAATATTTTGAATTGCCTAAAGTTGAAAAATCGTACGCTTTATATTTAAAAGAAAAGCTTACCAATATTCAAAATAAAGTAGCAGATGACACTTTCAACTGGACTGTAAAAATTTAGTTTCCGATGAAAACAGTCTCGACACAAGACAATGCGTTTTTACATCGAGACTGTTTTCTTTATAAGTCCAATACTTCTTTAATATTCGGCTTAAAATAATTAGGACCTTTCATTACTTTACCGTCTTCTCTATAGATCGGTTTTCCATTCTCTCCTAATTTACTCATATTGCTACGCTGAATCTCTTCAAAAACGTCCTCGATCTTATGTTGTAAACCATGTTCTAAAATGGTTCCGCACAAAATATAAAGCATATCGCCAAGAGCATCTGCTATCTCAATCAAGTCTCCGTTTTGAACGGCTTCAAAATATTCTTCATTTTCTTCTTTCATCAAATTATACCGCAATAGATTAATAGATTCTCCTAAATCTGCTTTTGGTAAAGAGCTTATTCCTAATCCGAACGATTCGTGAAAGATCTGTACTGAGCTTAACTGTTTTTTCATGTTCTTAACTTTTTTATTCCGATAAAAATATAGATTTGATTAATGCTTTTGCGTACTTTTGTGAAAAATTTTTCCCAATGTTTTCAACCGGCCAAATTTATTTCGCTATATTTTTTGTAATTGCCTTCATAGCAACAATGATCTACGTTTACAGAAAAGACTTAAAAGAAATGAAAAACCAATATAGAGGAATTTACTGGATTCTGATCGGGTTTCTTTTATTTATAGCTTTTTTATTCTTTATTAAGTTTTATATTAAAGAATAATTTCTTTATATTTGGATGCCCTCCTAATTTACTATTTTGTTAGTCTAAATGAAAATTGCTAAATATATCATTTTATTATTAGCACTTCTTGGTGTTGCCTTTGTGGTTTTCATTACCACACAACCTAAGCATTTTTCAGTCAGCACTTCCTTTACAGTCAATCACCCTAAAGATTCGGTTTCTCAATTTGTTTCTGACGGCTCCAAATGGAAGTCTTGGTTTAACCGTTTTGAATCCAATACAGAAAATACTTTTACTACAGAGAACGATTCGTTCAAATGGATCAACGAAAATACAAAAGGTTCTTTTTCTCTTGCTAAAAGATACCAAAATGACTCCCTTGTCCAAAAAATGAATTACAATGGCATCCAGGGTACAAGTAAATGGGACTTCACTCCGAATTCTGATTCTCAAAAAACAGATATTTCCTGGCACATATCGGGAGATTTAAGTTTCCGATGGAAAGTAGTTGCTTTACTTAACGGAGGTATTGAAAATTTCTTCAGGAACAAGCAACAAAATGCGCTTCAGGAAATTAATAAGCAAATTGTTGATGCAATTTTATTTCATCAGGTTTCAGTTACCGGGATCATTACTAAACATGAAACGAATTATGTGTTTAAAAAAGATTCCGTAGCACTATCAGATTTTCAAAAAGCCTTTTCAAAGAGCAAAGTTGAAGTTTCTCTTTTTGTAAAACAAAATAATATTGAAACAAATGGTCAACCTTTTGTTTTAGTGTACCAAAATTCAAAATATAACCGATTTGCCACTTGTTATCCGGTAACCGAAGAGATTATTACAACCACAAACAGTAAAATAGATGCTGCCAAACTAAATGAATTTCAAGCACTCAAAGTAACCTTTAAAGGAAACCCTTCTTTTAAAAACGAAGTTTTTACTAAAGCAAAAGAATATTTAGAGAAAAACCAGTATACTTTTGATGAAAAGGAATTTAAATGGCTGGAAATTCATAAAGAAGAAATAAACTCAAAAGGAACGGTCTCTGAAACAATTGAATACTACTTTCCTGTTAAACGTAAGCATATTCCGGTGGTATCACTGCAGGACTCCGTACAAAACAATACTTCTGACCAGACTGAAATAGTAACAACTAGCGATAGTCTTTAGAAATCAAACGAAATACCGTCATCCGCTAATAACACATTCGGAAAAATAGCCTCAGCCTCTTCCTTAAAGGCATCAATAGAAGCATAACGTGTAGAATAATGCCCCAAAACCAAATGTTTAACCTCAGCTTCTTTTGCTATTGTTGCCGCTTGTATAGCCGTAGAATGCATAGTTCTTTCCGCTAAATGAGCTTCTGATTCTAAAAAAGTAGATTCATGATACAATACATCTACATTTTTGATTAAAGGAACCATTCCGGGATTAAAAACCGTATCACTACAAAAAGCGTAACTTTTCTCCGGTTCTGGGTTAAAAGTCAACAACTTATTATCTACAACAGTTCCATCCTCTAAAACTACATCTCCTCCGTTCTTGATCTTTTGATAATAACATACATCAATATCGTATTTTTTAACCTCATCTATATTGATCTTTCGCTGGCTATTCTTTTCCCGGAAAAGATAACCATTTGTATATATACGATGTGCCAGAGGAATCGTTCTCACCGTTACATGATCGTCTTCATAGATCAACTCACTTTCTTTAGATTCTAATTCATGAAAATAAAGATTATAACTTGTATAGGAAGCTGAAGCTTTCAGTTGTAAAAGTATAATTTCCTTAATCCCTTTTGGACCGTAAACGTGCAGATCGTTAACTCTGTTAAGTAGTGTAAAAGTAGAGATCAATCCGATCAGTCCATAAAGGTGGTCACCATGTAAATGCGAAATAAAAATATGGTTAATCCGGGAAAACTTGATCTTATGTTTACGAAGTTGCACCTGAGTTCCCTCTCCGCAATCAATCAAAAACATCTGGTTTTTGATTTCAAAAAGTTGGGAAGTAGGATTCGTTAAAGTTCTCGGAGTTGCTGCATAACAGCCTAAAACGGTTAATTTCATTATTTTTATATTCCGTGTTTACTACTAAACAGTTTTAATTATCATTTTAACACTACACTATATCTTCCTATTTCTGATTCCATTTATCTATTTTTCCATCATACCATTTTAGAAATTTGGGAACAGTACTAATTCCGTAAAAAAATATGAAATATCCCCCTAATCCCCATATTCTACTATAATCACCACTTATAAAAGCACTTCCTGAAATCAAACTTACATAAATGATTAGTATTAAATATGCTGAAATCTTTAAAAATCTGATTCCTTCTTTTGATCGTATCAGAAATCTAAACAAGAATAATATTAACAACGCTATTAGTAAGAAATAATGTAAAAATCCCTCAAACAATTCTTGATTTTTTAATAACACCAATAAATCATCAAACATACAATATGTGATTTAATTTTCTTTTTGAAGAAGAATCGAAAATTACTTGATTACTTTTGGTACAAACAAAAGCCAGTGTATTAATTCAAAAAAGATTAAAAGCCCAGATCTCTTTCTATTTCCTCCATTTCAATAATATCATGAGCCTCTAAAACTGAGGGCACTACAGTCAGAAAATCCGGAACAGTATGAAAATCAATATCCTTAGCTACTACTACTAATGACTTTTTTTGTTTCTGTTGTACTTTGCTTAATTGTTTAAATTTGTTCAAATCCTCTACACTTAAGTCATCAGAAACAGTAATATCAACAATCAGATTTAAGTCTTCATACTCATGAAAACTCTTCTCTAAATTATCCAAAAACGTATCAATTTCGTTCTTAGTTTGTCTTACAATCGTTGTATTTTCTCTTTTATCGATCTTCATCTTTTTAAAATATAAGCTAAGATATAAAATTTATTATTGAATTTTACTCGCCAAAAGATAAATTACAGCCATTCGTATTGCCACTCCGTTCTCAACCTGATTCAGAATAACAGATTGTTTAGAATCGGCTACATCCGATGTAATTTCAACACCTCTGTTAATCGGTCCCGGATGCATGATCGTAATCTCTTTATCTAAGGAATCCAGTAACTCTTTTGTTACCCCGAATTGCTGTGAATATTCGCGGGTTGTCGGGAAATAACTAAAGTCCAGACGTTCATTCTGTACGCGAAGCATATTAGCCACATCAGCCCATTCTAAAGCTTTTCTTAAATCGGGTTCCACTTTTACACCTAATTGCTCAATATATTTAGGTAGTAATGTTTTAGGTCCGCAAACTTTAACTTCGGCTCCTTGCATTTGCAGTGCAAAAATATTGGAAAGCGCTACCCTTGAGTGTAAAATATCACCCACAATGACTACTTTCTTTCCTCTTACTTCTCCTAATTTTTCACGAATAGTAAAACTATCCAATAATGCCTGTGTGGGATGCTCATGTGCTCCGTCTCCGGCATTTACTATACTGGCTTTAACGTTCTGAGATAAAAAATGTGCTGCTCCCGGCGAACTATGGCGCATAACAACCATATCAACCTTCATCGATAAAATATTATTTACCGTATCAATCAATGTCTCTCCTTTTTTTACCGATGATTGCGCTGCCGAAAAGCTAATCACGTCAGCAGAAAGACGTTTTTGAGCCAATTCAAAGGAAAGTTTAGTACGGGTACTGTTCTCAAAAAAGATATTCGCAATAGTTATATCCCGTAAAGAAGGTACTTTTTTAATGGGACGGTTGATCACTTCTTTAAAATGGTCTGCCGTTTCAAAAATTAATTCAATATCTTCTTTGGTGATGTATTTAATTCCTATTAAATGATTTACCGAAAGTGTTTTCATTCAAATTGTATCGTTGTGTTGTTGTTGTTTATTTTTTCAATTCCAATAAAACTTCATCTTCTCCGTCATATTCTTTCCACTTAACCACTACTTTTTCATTGTTAATGGCATCTACCTGCCTTCCTCTGTAATCCGGTTGAATAGGTAAATGGCGACTAAACCTTCTGTCAATTAACGTTAATAATTCTATTTCTGAAGGTCTTCCGAACGACTGTATTGCGGTTAATGCTGCCCGAATACTCCTGCCGGTATATAAAACATCGTCTATAAAAACGATTTTTTTATCGTCGACAACAAAATCGATCTCCGTTTTATTCGCTTCCAGAGGTTTTTCATTTCTCCTGAAATCATCCCTGAAAAATGTAATATCTAAAAAACCTAATGAAATATTTTGAATGTGATATTCTTCTGTTAAAATCTTTACCAAACGCTCGGCAAGAAATTTACCGCGCGGTTGAATTCCGATAAGAACAGTATCTTTAAAATCCTGATGATTTTCAATTAACTGGCAAGCCAAACGATGCAAAATAATAGAAATTTCCTTTGCTGAAAGCAGAACTTTTTGACTCATAGAGTGTGGAGTTGTGTTTGGTGTGTAAATTTACAACAAAAATCATTAACTTTAGAGGAAATGTTCTCAAATGAGAAATTGAAAAACAAATTATAAAAAACTTCGATATCTCTGATTTCTTATCCTACATTAACTTCATTCTTTTTTAGCTGTTGTAACTTTGTATCAAACAAAAAAAGATAGTATGAAAACAAAAAATATAGAATTAGTATTAGCGCCCCCCACTCCTCATTTTGTCGGCGATGGTTTCCGAGTTCACAACTTTATCCCGAGTGCCTATCACCTAGACATGGAACGAATGGATCCTTTCATCATGCTCGATTATAACTCTAAACACTTCTTCTCCGCTACTGATACACCCCGTGGCGTTGGTGTACATCCGCACAGGGGATTTGAAACAGTAACTATTGCTTATGAGGGAAAAGTGGAACATCATGACAGTGCCGGAGGTGGCGGAATTATCGGTCAGGGCGATGTACAATGGATGACTGCTGCCAGCGGTGTTTTGCACAAAGAATTTCACGAAACAGAATGGGCTAAAGACGGAGGAATTTTTCAAATGGTTCAACTTTGGGTAAATCTGCCGGCAAAAGACAAAATGAGTCAACCTAAATATCAGGCGATTCAAAATAGTGAAATGACACGAGTAGATCTAGGTACAAACGGATTGGTTGAGATCATTGCCGGGAACTATAAAGACCAAAAAGGACCGGCTACCACTTTTAGTTCGGTTAATATGATGAATGCTAAACTCCAAAAAGGTGGAAAAGCCGAATTTGAATTTCCGGCACATTACAATACCGCAGCTATTGTTATTGAAGGAAGTATCATCGTTAACGGAACGGAAAAAGTAGCTACCGATCATTTTATATTATTTGAAAATGAAGGTGAACAATTCACTTTTGAAGCCTTAGAAAATAGTATTGTATTAGTCATTAGCGGTGAACCGCTTAAAGAGCCTATTGCCGCTTACGGACCGTTTGTGATGAATACGCAACAACAACTTGTAGAGGCTTTTAACGATTATAACGAAGGAAAATTCGGTTATTTAGAATAAAAAACATTTTGCCTCTTTTTTATTGGAAATTAGGAATAACGTTTACTTTTTTTTAGCTTGTGGGTTTAAATTTCAAACATAATGAAGTTAAATAAAGAAAATATAAATTATTATGGAGTTCTGTTTGGAGTACTCGTTTTGATTCTCTTATTGACAATAGGAAATCATAGTATACTTGAAAAGTATGAACCACAAGAAGATTGGTACGGCTCATTATTTTTAGGAATTGGGTTAGCCGCTGTTATTGGCTTCATTTTATCATTTATATCGAGAGTATTTTTTCTCATTTTTTCTATTAAAACTACGGCTACAATAACAGCTGTTAAAGAAAGTATAGCTTCATTTAAAAAACTCTCGGAAGTTTACAGAGGAACGGAAAATCCCATACACGATATGTTCATTGAAGAAAAAGATATTGTTTACAGCTATAAATTTGTCTTTGAGGCTAATGACGGTAAACGCTATTTCATTAATTCCGATAGGGTTCAGACAACTGAAAAAATTTCAGAAAATGAACAAAGAGATATTTTATACCTGAAATGGAATCCGAATAAAGCTATTTTAGACACCTTTTTTACCAAATGGAGCTGGTCGTTATTTTTTTTAATCTTTAGTCTTACTTTTTGTACTATTGGCGGATTAATGGTTACCGGTAATTTGAAATAAATATAGAACTGTGGTTAATTGTTGAAACAAATGCAAAAACAGCTATAAAAAGAATACTACTTGATTATCCGTTGGTATCTATTGGCATAAAAACGGTAACTAAGTAATCAAAATAAACATTCCAGGCTCATGCCTACTTAAAATTTGAATAAAAATGTCAAATATCGGATTAATTTTAGAAGAAAAAGCCGCTGATATCGGCAATTTTTTAGTGGGAAGATTATTGCCTTTCCGTGAAAAAAGACAAGTAGGCCCATTCGTTTTCATTGACCACATGGGACCGGCAGATTTAAAAGACTTTCAAAATTTGGATGTAGCGCCGCACCCGCACATCGGGCTTTCTACTCTGACCTATTTGTTAGAAGGATCTATTTTTCATCGCGATAGTCTGGGAAGTGCCATTGAGATCACCCCCGGAGCTGTCAACTGGATGACTGCAGGAAAAGGCGTAGTTCATTCGGAACGAACTCCTGAATATTTACGCCATACGGATAAAAAGCTTCATGGCTTGCAAATCTGGGTGGCTTTACCCAAGCACTTAGAACAATGTGAACCTACATTTCAGCATATTGAAGCTAGTGAAATTCCTGCTTGGCAAGAAGACACTACTCATTTTAAATTAATCGCCGGAAAAGCTTTTGGCAAACAATCGCCTGTCAATGTCCACTCTGAATTGTATTTTATAGAAATTAAAAGTTCTGAGGCTGTCACTTTAAATATTGGCGAACATTTGTATGGTGAAGTGGCCATGTACGTTATGGAAGGAAATGTTAACATTGAAGACAATGATTATGGCACAAAACAGTTATTAATTGCTAAAAATTCAAAACTTTGTCAATTTAGCATGAGCGAAAACACAACCGTTTATCTTTTTGGCGGAACGCCTTTTGCTGAAGAGCATTTTATTTACTGGAATTTTGTCAATTCTGATAAGGAAGTGATTGAACGGGCTAAAGAAAACTGGCGCGACCAAAATCACGAAGCCTTTCCTAAAGTTCCCGGAGACGATAAGGAATATGTCCCGTTACCGGTTAATCCATTCCATAAAAAATAAAATTGAAAAATATGAAAATAGTAGCTTTTGCAGGAAGCACCTCTTCCACATCCATTAACCGTGAATTAGTCAAATTTGTATTGCGATCTTTTCCTGACGATACTGTTAATTTACTGGATCTTAATGATTTTGAAATGCCCGTTTTTTCAGTCGATAGAGAAAAAAAGGGATTCCCTGAGCAAGCTCATCAGTTTTTAGCAGCTATTGCCGAAAGTGATGTTATTATCTGTTCTATGAGCGAACACAACAAAAATTTCACAGCTGCTTTTAAAAATATCTTTGACTGGTGTTCACGAATCAATGTAAAAGTCTTTCAGGATAAAAAAATGTTCCTGATGAGTACTTCACCGGGCGGCTATGGCGGAGGAAATTCGATGGCTTTGGCACAAAAGAACTTTCCGGCTTTTGGCGCTGATATTATTGAAAGTTTTTCGTTGCCGAAATTCTATGAAAATTTTGACGAAGAAAATGGTGTGATCAATCCTGAACTTCTTAATGAACTAAATGCTAAAATAGCAGACTTTAAGCAAAACGTACAATAATGACAACAAAGCGATTAGAAGCATTCAGTGACGGTGTTCTGGCTATAATCATTACCATTATGGTTTTAGAAATGAAAGTACCTGAAGGGGCCGATTTTACAGCTTTGAAGCCTATAATTCCTAAATTCATCTCTTATATCCTGAGTTTTATCTATATCGGAATTTATTGGAACAATCACCATCATTTATTTCATGTTATTCAAAAAGTAAACGGAAAACTGCTCTGGGCTAATCTTTTTTTACTGTTTTGTTTATCATTAATTCCGTTTTCAACCGGTTGGATGGGAGAAAATCATTTTGACAAAAATCCGGTTGCGCTGTATGGCGTCAATTTATTTCTGTGTGCTTTAGCCTTTATTCTTTTAGAAAAGTCTTCCATTCATTATGAAGGAGAGAACTCTAAATTAAAAATAGCTCTTAAAAATTACAATAAAGAAAGCCTGTCATTACTGCTTTACTTTGCCGGAGTCATACTCTCCTATTTTATTCCCATAATGAGTATGCTGTTATACGCCGGTGTAGCATTGCTTTGGCTTATTCCCGACACAAGGATCGAAAAAACACTTAACACTTAAAAATCATGGAAGCAAACGTAAAAGCCTTTATAGAACAAGAAAATTATTATACTGAAATTACAACAGGAGCCCACACTATCATTGCTGACGAACCTTTAGATCTGGGCGGAAAAGACAAAGGTTTTGACCCTATGGAGTTATTGGCCGCTGCACTTTCAGCTTGTACTTTAGCTACACTAAAAATGTATATGGATAGAAAAAACTGGACTGCTCAAAAAATAGATGTGGAAATTCACTTAGATAATAACCGTGAAACCAGAACGACTACTTTTACCAGAACTCTTCATTTTGAAGGTACCGATCTAACCGAAGAACAGATTAAAAGATTGCATCAAATTGCAGAAGCCTGCCCGGTTCACAAAGCCTTAACCGGGGAGATTACGATTAATACTCATATTAAATAAAAAACTATGGAAATCATTCAACATAACACTGAAAAAGCAGGGAATTTCAAAGCTCTTTCTGATGGCAAAACAGCAGGATTAATGACTTACACTTGGGCAGGACCTGAAAAATTTATAATTGATCACACCGAGGTTTCTCCCGACTTTAAAGGGCAAGGTGTAGGAAAAAAAATGGTTTTGGCTGCTGTCGATTATGCGCGTAAAAACAATTTAAAAATTTTACCTCTTTGTCCGTTTGCTAAAGCCGTTTTTGAGAAAGACAATAGTCTTAGTGATGTTTTGTTTTAACCTTAAAATTTAAGTAACTTTAATCATTAATCCATTAATTGTAAATCTATGGAAACCAAAGAATATACAAACGGAGAGGTAACCATAATATGGCAACCGAAAAAATGTATCCATTCAGGGATTTGTGTTAAAACATTACCCGAAGTATATAACCCAAAAGAAAAACCATGGGTAAAACCAGAACATGCAAGTTCACAAGAATTGATCGATCAAGTAGCTAAATGTCCAAGTGGCGCTTTGAGTACAAAGAAATAAAAAAACTCCCGCAATTGCGGGAGTTTTTTATTTTATGAATACATTGTTTTTCGTAATTCTTTGATTTTCGGGTCGTCTAAATAATCGTCAAATGTCATGTAACGATCGATTGTTCCGTTCGGAGTGATCTCCAGTACCCTGTTGGCAACCGTTTGTGCAAACTCGTGGTCATGAGTAGTAAATAAAACAGTTCCTTTAAAATTCTTAAGCGAATTATTGAAAGCTGTAATAGATTCCAAATCCAAGTGATTGGTCGGTTCATCCAGCATTAATACATTGGCTCTGATCATCATCATTCTGGATAACATACAACGTACTTTTTCTCCTCCTGACAACACATTACACTTTTTCAAGGCCTCTTCTCCGGAAAAAATCATTTTCCCAAGGAAACCGCGAACGTAAACCTCGTCGCGCTCTTCTTCCGTTTTTGCCCATTGACGCAACCAGTCAACCAAATTCAGATCCGATTTAAAGAAGTCATGATTTTCAACCGGTAAATACGATTGAGTCGTTGTAATTCCCCATTCAAATTTTCCGGAATCCGCTTGCTGGTTTCCGTTGATAATTTCATAGAAAGCCGTTGTTGCTCTTGAATCTTTAGAGAATACTACGATCTTATCACCTTTGGCTACATTAAGATCGACATTCTTAAACAAAACTTCGCCTTCAGTAGAAGCACTCAGGTTTTCAATATTTAAGATCTGATCTCCTGCCTCACGTTCTTGTTCAAAAATAATTGCCGGATATCTTCTGCTTGATGGCTTAATATCGTCAACTTTTAATTTTTCCAACATTTTTTTACGAGAGGTCGCTTGTTTTGATTTTGCCACGTTAGCACTGAAACGACGGATAAACTCTTCCAATTCTGCCTTTTTCTCTTCCGCTTTTTTGTTTTGTTGCGCTCTTTGACGAGCTGCTAACTGGCTACTTTCGTACCAAAAGGTATAATTACCGGAATAATGAGTGATCTTTCCGAAATCAATATCGGAAATATGAGTACAAACCGCATCTAAAAAGTGACGGTCATGTGATACAACCAATACGGTATTCTCGTAGTTTGCTAAAAAGTTCTCTAACCATCCGATCGTTTCAAAATCCAGGTCATTCGTAGGCTCATCCATAATCAACACATCAGGATTTCCAAATAAAGCCTGTGCTAATAACACACGGACTTTTAATTTGGCATCCATCTCACCCATTAAAGTATAATGAAACTCGTCACCTATCCCTAAATTCGACAATAATGTTGCAGCATCACTTTCTGCATTCCATCCGTTCATTTCATCAAATTGCATTTGCAACTCCCCTATTCTGTCGGCATTCTCATCGGAGTAATCCAAATACAATGCATCCATTTCAGTTTTTACCTTATACAACACTTTATTCCCCATCATTACAGTTTCTAAAACTGTATGCTCATCAAACAAGTTATGGTTCTGGTTTAAAACAGACATTCTTTTTCCTGGCTCTAAGATAACGTGACCGGATGTGGGCTCTATTTCTCCTGATAAAATCTTTAAAAATGTAGATTTTCCTGCACCATTAGCTCCGATAATTCCATAACAATTGCCCTGAGTGAAAGTCACATTAACCTCATCAAACAAAATACGCTTTCCAAACTGAACCGATAAATTAGAAACTGTTAACATTTTTTCTTTTTTTATTAAAATTGTTGCAAAAGTAGAAAAAATAGTGCAGTTTTGGAGTGATTATTTAGAATAAATATAGGTTTATTTTAACTGTCTATTAACAAGGGCATTAATGAATAACTTATACATTTGTCTACAACCATTATGAATGTAATTTAATGATTAAGAAATACCTACTATATCTATTAACCCCATCTGTTCTACTTTCAACTTTTTTTACTTCCTGTGAAAAAGTATTTGAGCCGGATAATTATGTAGCATATTTTGGTGGGGAAATCATTAATCCGCAAAGTACTTTTGTACTTTTTATGAAAGACGGAAAAGTACTGGACACTCTTTTTCTTGACAAAAAAAACCGTTTCTATAAAAAATTTGACTCTTTAACTCCTGGCTTGTATACTTTTAAGTGCGAACCGGAGTATCAATACATTTATTTTGAAAAGAATGATAGTTTGATGATCCGTTTAAACGCTTTTGATTTTGACAATTCATTGGCTTTTTGCGGAAGAGGTGAGGAAAAAAACAATTTCTTAATTGACCTATACCTCAGGAACGATAGAGATAAGGACAAGTTATTTGAAGCAATTGATTACAACCTAAACGATTTTGAACACCTGATCGATTCCAGTTACAGCAGTAAAAAAGCTTTTTACTTAAAAAGAAGAGCTCAAATTGGCTGGGGTTCAGGATTTGATTCAATAGCTAAGGCTAGTTTAGATTTCAATCATTACATGAAAAAAGAGATCTATCCTTTTGCTCACCAGTTCAAAACAGGAGAGCAAGTGTATGAAAAATTACCTGAAAACTATTACAACTATCGTAAATCACTTTATTACAACAATAAGAACTTAACTAATTTTTCGCCATTCATAAAATACATCTCAGCTTTATTAAGCAATATTACTTATTCCAAAAACGGTGGGAAATTCAACGAAAACTCATTAGAGAACAATATCTTAAAACTAAATATTGCTGACACTTTAGTTAAAGATCACCAGATTAAAAATGTTATCTTAAACAATATTGCTTACATGTATTTACTGGAAGACCAAAACATGTACAATAATAAAAAATTCATTGATCGTTATCTTGAACTTTCTACCGATAAAGAACAACAAAAAGAAGTTCGCGAAATCTCCGAAGCCGTTCAAAAACTAATTATCGGAAAGCGACTGCCGGATGTTCATTTGGTCGATCAGCAAAACCGAACTGTTCCGGTAGAAGAATTAACACAAAATAAGGAAACAGTTATTTTCTTTTGGACTACAAATGCTGAATCGCATCTGAAGTCTTCTCACGGAAAAATCGCTGAACTTAAAAAACGATTCCCTGCCGTTAATTTTGTTGCTATCAACATTAATGACTCGGAAGAGAACTGGAAAAAAGCGCTTAAAAATTTCCAATTGGATCAAATTAACGAATATAAATCAACCGACTTTTCAGATATTAAGAAAAAATGGGTGATCACTAAGGTACACCGGGTAATTGTATTGAATTCGGATGGTACGATAAAAAATGGCTTTGCCAATCTGTTTGACATCAACTTTCATAAAAACTTACAATAAATAAAAAAAGCGACATCTCAGGATGCCGCTTTTTTTATCTTAAATTTTTGTTTTATTTATTCCCTTTTGCATAATCAGCTAAGAACTGAGCCAAACCGATATCTGTTAACGGATGTTTTAACAATCCTAAAATTGAAGACAAAGGTCCTGTCATTACATCAGCTCCTATTTTAGCACAGTTAACAATATGCATCGTATGACGAACTGACGCTGCTAAGATTTCTGTTCCGAATCCATAATTATCATAGATCTCACGGATCTCTTCGATCAGGTTTAACCCGTCAGTTGAAATATCATCTAACCTACCTAAGAACGGAGAAACATAAGTAGCTCCCGCTTTAGCAGCTAACAAAGCCTGACCGGCAGAAAATACCAACGTAACATTGGTTCTGATTCCTTTATCAGAAAAATATTTACACGCTTTAATTCCGTCTTTAGTCATAGGGATTTTAACTACAATTTGCTCATGTAATTCTGCTAACTCCTCACCTTCTTTGATCATTCCTTCAAAATCAGTAGCGATCACTTCCGCACTTACGTCACCCTCTACAATAGTACAGATATCCACATAATGTTTCAAGATATTGTTTTTTCCTGTAATACCTTCTTTAGCCATTAATGATGGGTTTGTAGTTACCCCATCTAAAACTCCTAATTCCTGAGCTTCTTTAATTTGCTCTAAATTAGCCGTGTCAATAAAAAATTTCATAGTTCGTTTTGTATTAATTTAAGTTGTGTTATTACGAGCGCAAAATTACAATTTATAATGATTCATCAATAATTTTTCATATACTTTATCCGGAAGAATACGTTTTAATACAATAGAGAATTTTTGCATAAACGCGCCTACTTTATAATGAATCTTCGGGTTAGGATTTTGTATGATCGTATAAATAGCCTCTGCCATTTCCATCGGATTACTTCCGGCATCTACATGTTCGTTCATCATTTCCAAAGTACTTCCGTAAGTTACTTCGTAGGCCGATCCTTTTACTAAAGGCGCATGATAGCGTCCGGCAGCAATATTGGTTGAAAAATCACCGGGCGCCACATTGGTTATCTGAACACCAAAAGGCTTTACCTCCATACGCATTGCTTCTGTTACCAATTCTAAAGCTCCTTTTGAAGCCGAATACACTCCTCTGAAAGGCAAACCCATATAACCGGCTATCGAAGTTACATTAATAATCAAACCTGATTTTTTGTCACGCATATATGGCAAAACAGCTTTCATAACTTCTATGGGACCGAATAAATTGGTTTCAAAATTATTTTTAATCTCTTCAGCAGGAATCTCCTCTAATGGCCCTGTAATACCTACTCCGGCATTATTAATCAACACATCTATCTTTCCTTCCTGATTCACTACTTCCTCAATGGCTTTTGCGATACTTCCTTTATCTCTCACATCTAAAGCGATCAGGTTAATTTCCGCATCAGGAAAACGTTCCGGATTTCTACTGGTTCCGTATACTGTAAATCCTTTATTTTTAAGAAAAACACCAACAGCTTTACCAATTCCGGATGAACCTCCTGTTATGAAAACAACTTTACTCATAATTAAAAATTTGTTTTGCGAAAGTACACAAGTTCAAACAATAAAAAAAATAACACAATTTTTAAGAACGTAGTTCCTTTATTCCTCAATTTTTACCATCCAATTTTATAAATTTGGAAAAAAGTTAGAAAATGGACAGAACTGAAACTTTTAGAGAACATATAGGAAACGGATATACCTGCAAAGGTGATTTTATAACCTTGGGGGAGCCATTTTAGATGGAGAAGCTATCGGACATGCTCCTATCAACATTCCTTTAAAAACTTTAAACCGACACGGGCTGATAGCCGGAGCTACAGGAACCGGTAAAACCAAAACCATTCAGGTTCTATCAGAACAATTGTCAGCAAAAGGTATTCCGGTATTAATGATGGATATCAAAGGAGATTTTTCAGGAATTGCAATGCCGGGCGAAGAAAAGCCATTTATTACGGAACGTCATGCTAAAATTACCTTGCCTTATGAAACCAAAGGTTTTCCGGTTGAACTAATGACCATTTCTAAACAAGACGGTGTTCGTTTAAGAGCAACCGTTTCTGAATTCGGACCGGTTCTATTCTCCCGAATCTTAGATCTAAACGATACCCAATCGGGTGTGGTTTCTGTCATTTTTAAATATTGTGATGATAATAATATTCCGCTTTTAGATTTAAAAGATTTTAAAAAAGTGTTACAATACGCTACTGACGAAGGTAAAGATGAGTTTACGGCTGACTATGGCAGAATTTCTGCAGCTTCGACTGGGGCTATTTTAAGAAAAACAATTGAACTGGAGCAACAAGGTGCCGATCTCTTTTTTGGTGAAAAATCATTTGAAATTGACGATTTAATGCGAATTGATGAAAACGGAAATGGTTATGTAAACATCATTCGTCTAACCGATATTCAGGACAGACCAAAGCTTTTCTCCACATTCATGCTGAGTTTATTAGCTGAAATTTACAATACAATGCCGGAGCAAGGTGATAGCGGTCAACCTGAATTGGTTATCTTCATTGATGAGGCTCACTTGATCTTCGATCAGGCTAGTAAAGCACTTTTAGACCAAATTGAAACCATCGTCAAATTAATCCGTTCTAAAGGCATTGGCGTATACTTTATTACGCAAAATCCTATGGATGTTCCTAGTGATGTTTTAGCACAGTTAGGTTTAAAAATTCAGCACGCTTTACGAGCTTTTACAGCTAATGACAGAAAAGCTATTAAAATGACTGCCGAAAATTACCCTATTTCAGAATATTATAAAACGGATGAAGTATTGACTTCTCTGGGAATCGGAGAAGCTTTCATTACTGCATTGAACGAAAAAGGGATTCCGACTCCTTTAGCCGCTACAATGATGCGGGCTCCAATGAGCAGAATGGATATTCTGACAGATGCTGAAATTGCAAATTGTATTGCTAAGTCTAAATTGGTAAAAAAATATAACGACGAAATTGACCGTGAAAGTGCTTATGAAATTTTAACCAAAAAGATCGAACAAGCACAAGAAATTGCAGCTAAAGAAGAAGAGAAGAAGCAAGAAGCCAAAGAATCGAAGCGCTCAAGTTCTTCTGCAAGAAAAAGTACGGCTCAAAATCCGATCGTAAAAGTATTGACCAGTGCAACCTTTATACGAGGTGCTATGGGTATTTTAATGAAAATGATGAAAAAGTAAGTTATGAAAAAGTAAGTTATGAAAAAGTATTTCATTCAAAAATCACCTTTTGTAGTTCCCACCACTGACGGAAAGCTCATTGAAGAGCATCATGGACTAACCACTGATAATAAGAACATCTCAATTGCTCACATGATTGCACCACCGGGTTGGAGCGAGCCTTTTCAAACACCTGAATTTGATGAATACACTTATATTATCAAAGGGAAAAAACAATTTATAATTGAAGAAGAAATTGTAGTTCTGGAAACGGGTCAGTCCATTAAAATAGAAAAGAACACCCGAATCCAATATTCCAATCCGTTTGACGAACCTTGCGAATATTTAGCCATTTGCCTACCGGCCTTCAATATGGAAAGTGTTCACAGAGAAGAATAAAAAAGCGGTTTAAAAACCGCTTTTTTATTTTGCTAATAAGTCTAATATTCGATGTTCAATGGGTTCAGTTTCCCAAATCTCTTCAATTTTATCAATAGACAGGATTTCCTGCATTATTGCATTTTGTTTTTCTCCTTCGGCCAATGCCTCAGCATAAGGCTGGTGACTAAACGTGACTCTACTGTACAACGGAACCCACTTATCCGGATGTTTTTCAGAGAACCATTTTTCAATTTTTTTCTGCAAATGAAATTTATCATCCGCCGTTTTGGAACTCATTTCCATGAAATTTCTATATGAAAGTTCCGCAATGGCATCGGCATTTGGTTTTCTTGACAACTGGTATTGTTCAAAAACAGTTTCCCAATCGTTACCATATTTTTCCATCATTTCTGCCAAAATGGTTATATCCTCAAATCCGGCATTCATTCCATGTCCGTAAAAAGGAACAATAGCATGGCAAGCATCGCCTATCAAAGCTACTTTATCCTTATAAGTCCAAGGATAACATTTCATTGTTACCAGATAACTGGTAGGGTTTCTAAAGAAATCTTCAACCAAGTTCGGGATCACTTCTTTAGTATCCGGGAAATACTTGGCAAAAAATGCTTCTAAAGTGGCTTTATCTTTTAATTGTTCGAATGAGTTTTCTCCTTCATGAGGCATAAATAACGTACAGGTAAAGCTTCCGTTTGTATTGGCTAATGCCATCAACATAAACTCACCTCTGGGCCAAATATGCAGAGAGTTCGGATCTATTTTATGACTACCGTCCGGATTTGCCGGAATATGAAGCTCTTTATAGCCCAATTTCAGAAACTCCTGTGAATAGTTGAACATGCTTTGTCGTTGCATACGGTGACGGATTCTTGAAAAAGCGCCATCAGCTCCGAATACAATATCATAATCCAAATCGTGCCATTCTCCTCTTTCTGTAAGTCCTTCATGAAGTGTTGCTGTAGAGAGAGTAATATCCCAGATTTTGCTTTCAAAGAAAAACTGAACACCTTCAGCTTCTGCCAAATCAACCATCTTTCTATTTAAAATACCTCTGGAAAGCGAAAAAATTGCCTGATCTTCTTTACCGTAATTTTGAAAATTAAGAGACGAATCTTCCAAATGGATGGCTCTTTTATAAACCGGAATCCCTATTTTTTTAATTTCAGTATCCAGTCCTAACTTTTCTAAGGCTTTCCAACCTCTATCTGACATGACTAAGTTAATAGAACGACCTGAAAATTCAACAGTTCTTATATCTTTACTTCTGTCGAAAACGTGAACGGTATGCCCGGCTCTTTTTAAATATATAGCTAATAAAGTACCTACTAATCCGGCACCGACTACCGCTATCTTTTTTTGTTCTTTCATTTAAGAAAAAGACTTAAAAATGTATAATGAACAAAGTTACAGATATTATTGAGAAACAAGCTTTATAAGTCTCTTTTTTTACCGTATAAAAAAAGGAGCTTAATTCTCAGCTCCTTTTATATCTACTTGTATATGTCCCCAATTCTCTCCTGACTTGATCCGGTAGACCTGCATCTCTGTAATGCCGAATTGTTTCGCTAAGATCTTGTGTCTGGTTTTTCTGTTGGGATCCAATAATTTCTTTTTCAGGCGTATAACATCATTGACTGTCAGCTTTTGTCCGTCTCTTTTTTTATTGAACTCAATGAGCTTTCTTTTAGCTTCCTTTACATAAGGGCTTCTCTGTCCATGTTCTAACATTTCTTCATACGTAACCCACTTCAAATTATTGACATGATTATTCTGTCTGTCATAATCTAAATGAATAACATGAGTATGATCTTCCTTCTTTTTTTCAATAAACAATGAAGCGACCAAAAAATGATAGGAATAATGAATGTATTTTTTCTTACCATCTATACTTCTTGAAAAATTCAAAAAATTATAGCCATCGGTTAAAGAACCTTTTAATAGCAAGCAATTTCCAAGATCTTTATCGCAACTTTTGATTCTACCTAAATTTGATACTAAGTAACGTTTTTTAAGTTCAAAATCGGGTACAAATTCTTTCCACTCTTCTACAATAAAGTGATTCATACATTTATATGTTTGGTTAATAGCAAATTGTATTAGCTAATGTACGAATTTTTTACTTTTATTATCTCTTTTTAAATTATTTTTCTAAATATTTTTCCGACTTTATTTTATTTCAGAATCCCTTTTCTTAAAATCTGTCCGAAATCGTACATATCCTCGAAAGAAGAATAAAAAGGTACCGGAGCCAATCGGATAACATTCGGTTCTCGCCAATCGGTTATTACTCCATTCTCCATTAAATAATTAAACAATTCTCTTCCTTGTCCGTGTAAGTAGACTGAAAGTTGGCAACCTCTTTCAGTCTGATTTTCAGGTGTAAGAATCTCGAATGTTGTCCCTTCCACTTCCGCATCTATCTCGCTAAGAATAAATTCCAGATAGGCTGTCAGAAGGTTTCTCTTTTTGATCAATTTTTCCATCCCTACTTTTGCAAACATCTCTACAGATGCTAAATACGGTGCCATTGACAAAATAGGCAAATTACTAATCTGCCAACCATTTGCTCCGTGAACCGGGTCAAACTTCGGTTCCATTAAAAAGCGGCGTTCTTTATTGTGTCCATACCAGCCGGCGAATCTTGGAAGATCATTATCATTATGATGCTTTTCATGAACAAAGTAACCTGACACATTTCCCGGACCTGAATTCATGTACTTATAACTACACCAGGCAGCAAAATCGACATTCCATTCGTGTAATTTAAGGGCTATATTTCCTGCAGCATGAGCTAAATCCCAACCTACATACGCACCTTGTTTTTGTCCGGCTTCAGTAATTGCTTTCATATCTAATACTTGCCCGGTATAATAATTGACCCCTCCGAAAAGTACTAAAGCTAATTCGTCTCCGACCTCTTCTATTTTCTGAAGAATATCGTCCAAACGCAGCGTGTTCTCCCCTTCTCTTTTCTTAACTTCTACAATAGCTTCTTCAGGGTTAAAACCGACTGATTTCGCATGAAAATGCACTTGGCTCTGAAACATATACTGATCGCTCGGAAATGCTTTTTCCTCACAAATGATCTTATATTTCTTAGCTGTAGGCTGATAAAATGAAACCATTAGCAAATGCAAGTTTACCGTTAAGGTATTCATTACCCCTACTTCTGTTGGTTTAGCCCCTACAATTTCACTTAACGGCTGGCAAAAACGTTCATGATAATCCCACCAAGGCTTTTCTGAATAAAAATGTCCTTCTACGGCTAAATTTGCCCAATCGTCCATTACTTCATCTACATAAATCTTAGCACTTTTAGGCTGCAAGCCTAATGAGTTTCCCGTAAAGTAAATAACTTCTTTTCCATTTACTTTAGGAAAAATAAATTCGTCACGGTATTGATTCAATTCGTCCTGAGAATCTAATTGCTTTGCAAATTCTCTTGAGTTTATAAAGTCCATCTTAATCTATAGGTTAGTTTTGTTGTTTGCCCACAAAGGTAAACATATTGGAATAAGTAAAAAAGAGAGGGATATAAAAAAGAAAAACTCCCTTAAGGAGCTCTAAAAAACGGCAAGCGACCTACATCGCACCGCTACAACCGCATACCCTTGCTGCGTTCCCACCCTGGGGGATTCTGCAGGAGCTGGTCGTGTAGGACTTGCCGGTGCAAATATACAATCTTTTTGTATTTTTACAAGGCGATTGTTTCTTTAAAATTTCGTTGTATATTGTCATGACAAAAAATTACAATCATGATACACTTTAAGCTATTCGCTTTCACTGCATTAAGTGTTGCAGTTCTGAGTTGCGAAAAAGACAAAAATGAGCTAAAAAATAATTTTTCTATAGATACTTCCCACTTAAAACAGGTTTACAGCCTTAATGAAAGCATCAATTTACAGGTTAAAAACGCTAAAAATCTACCTGTAGACTCGATTCAATATTTCCTGGGAGATACAAAAATAGGATCCGCTACCGGAAATTCCCTTTTCCCTTTTGCTTTAAGAGAAACCAAATTAGGGAGTCATACAATTAAAGCCACAGTTTATACTGAAGGTACGACTGTTGATGAAGAGACTAAAATTACATTGGCATCGAGCATTCAGCCTAAATTATTAAACTATAAAATTGTAAATACTTATCCTCACGATATTAAAGCTTATACACAAGGTTTTGAATTTTACCGCGATACTTTATTTGAAGGAACCGGTAACGGAAGAGGATCCGGAACAGGAACAAGGGATGTTTCCAGTTTGCGTAAAACCGACTACAGAACCGGTGAAGTATTTAAAAAAATAACATTAGAAGATCAATATTTCGGTGAAGGAATTACCGTTTTGAACAATAAAGTATACCAACTTACCTGGCTTAATAAAGAAGGATATGTATACGATGCCGACACTTTTAAAAAAATAAAGACTTTTAAATACTTTAAGGATATTGAAGGCTGGGGATTGACTAATGACGGGAAAAAATTGTACATGAGTGACGGTTCTGAGAAAATTTATGTTTTAGATCCGGAAACCATGCAAGAAGTAGATTATATTAATGTTTATACCCAACATGCAAAAATTGAATCTTTGAATGAACTGGAATGGATTGACGGCAAAATTTGGGCTAATATTTACGGAAAAGATGCTATTGGCGTTATCAATACTGATGGTGAAGTAGAAGCTATTTTAAATTTAGGAGACCTTCGTAATAAAGTTACCCAGCATCCCGACATTGATGTTTTAAATGGTATTGCTTATAACCCGAAAACAAAAACTATTTTTGTCACCGGAAAAAATTGGGATAAAACCTTTGAACTATTGATTGAAGAATAAAAAAAGCGGTTTAAAAACCGCTTTTTTTATTTAGAACTAACCTTTGCTCTTTTCTGTCTGTAATGCTCTTTTGAACTGATATATAATGTTTTTTCTAACTCCGTAAAAACAGTCTCTTTACCGTCAGTTATGTTCAGTTTTTTTACAAAATCTATCTCTTTATTTTCCTGAACCTGTCTCTTTATCTCATTAATTTCGTCAATGGAAAATTCAAAATCCACAAAAGCATTTGAATAAGCAGGTTTTCTGAAGCGTATTTGAGTGGCTTTATCCCAAACCACATAATCTTTCCCTAAAATCTGCATGAGTTGGATCATATAAATTGGATCTGTTGCCGAAAACAAGCTGCCACCAAACATAGATCCAACATAATTCTTATTGCGATAGGTTAACGGAATTCTGATTTTTACCAAATGCAGATCTTCCGATACAAAATATAACTTTCCGCAACTTCTTCTGTACATAGGAGATACGTTAAACATTACCCGAAACAGAGTAGCCAGTTTAACGTATTTCTTTAATACGCCAAAAATTGAATCGTACATTTTACTGAATGAGCTTTTGAACAATTTGCTGTACCGGAAGTATCGCTCTTGTTTCTTCAATACTTGGTCCCGCTACCCAAACGGTTTTATAGGTTACTTCTTTAGCTGCTTTTTCGGTTGCTTTCATTCCGATATAAAAACGGAACATCTTCACCCATTTTTTTAGCTTTTTATTCTTGTTCAATATACGCTCGATCCAAGGCTGTTTTGTTCCTACTTTTTGAACATAAGGTGTATTGATCACGGTACAAGGTGTTCCTGATATCCTTTCAGTCATCACAATATCTCCGGCTCCGTAATCCACACAAGCTTGTTTATATTCCTGAGATACTCCTGATTCTTCAGAAGCAATAAACGGACTTCCAACAGAAACGCCTACTGCTCCGTAACTTAGCATTTTATCAAGATCCGCTTTCGTAGACACTCCTCCTGCTGAAATAACCGGGATCGCTGTATTATCATTCAGTAACTTAATCAATGCCTCCGGATCAATATTTCCGCGATGTCCTCCGGCTTGATTATTTACCGCAATAATAGCGTCTGCTCCTAAGCTTTCTACTTTTTTGGCATAAGCCAAGTCCGTTACATCGCAAAACACTTTCACCCCAGCTTTATGTGCTTCTCTGATCGTTTCTTCTGGACTTCCTAATGACGTAACAATGAAATCAACTTTTTCATCACATAGCATTCGGAGTTGTTCTTTATACTTTACATTTGATTTATTGACAATTAGGTTAAAGCCAAAACTTCCTCCTTCTGTTTTTGCGGCTTTCAACTCTTGAATTGCTGTTTTAAGCTCCTCCAAAGTCCTGTAATTTAATGCCGGTATACAACCTGCAATGCCACATTTCATCCCTTCAATGACCATTTTAGTATTGGATACCAAAAACATAGGTGCCATTAAGACCGGATGTTTAATGTTTAAAATATCGGTTAGTGATTGTTTGCTCATTTTTTATTTATTTTACCCAAATATATAAAAAAATAGTATGCACGCATATTAATTAACGTTTCAGAAGCTTTAAAAAATATAAAGAAGTCTTCTTAAAATATTGATTTCGTTGCTTAGAAAAGCTTGGATAATAAAAAATCCAACTTATTAGTTGGATTTTTTATTATTCTTCACTTATTAAAAAACTCTTTTAATCAATTAAAAGCTTTTTAATTCCACTTTTGTCTTCAGATTTTAATTCTAAAAAATAAACTCCATTATCTAAACTTCCAACTGATACAATAAATTTATCATTAGAGAATTGAGAACTTTTTAAAACTCTTCCGTTTATATCTATCAAACGAAATTTAATATCTCCAGCAGTTGCATTTTTCTCAATAATAATACTTCCGTTTCTATCATAAAAAGCATCTGCAAAATCTAATGAAAAATTACTGTTTGAAAGTGTCTGGGACAACTGGGCTACTTTTGAATAAATATTATCATTAGTATTAGAAATCAATACTCTAAAATAATTACCTGAAAAACTTGAAGGAATATTATTTAAGCTTAACGTATTTGTGTCTGATCCTGAAATTTGAGGAATTGTTCCCCGTCATTTAAGATTGTCCAATCTGTTAAATCTGTACTCATCTCCCATTTATAAGTTAAGGCGTTTGTTGAAGCTACAGAAAAACTTACATTTCCATTAGTTGTGAAAGTAGAATTCTCCGGTTGAAGATTTACAATCACATAATCACATATTAAAGTACCTGCCCCTGTTGTCCCTAAATTTGTCTGTTGCAAAAGAATACTTCCAGCCATATTAGAATAATTTGTTGACAAAACAACATAAAACTTACCCGCTTGGGCATTACTTAAGCTGAAATTTTCGGTTGGCGATGCCGAATAACTACATGAAATTAAATTATTATTGATAGCTGTATTACCTGTAGGATAATCATACAATTCAACGGAACAATCAGGTAAATCGGTGAAGGGTTCCCACAAAGCATAATCGAGATCTTGATTATTGTACGTAGGTGCATTATCCCCTTGACTCAATTGAAATTCATAATCTCCGGCTGTACCTGTTTTAAAAATAAACCAAGTTGGATTCGGTGTTGTACTTAAACAAGAAACCGCTCCGGGAGAAGCAATGTTGGTTGAATTTGAAATCACAACATTATTACCACAAATAGGTGTTGCATTAAAACAACTGACAATTTGTGAAAATGAATACGCGAAACTAAAAACCATAAGGAAACTTAATGTAATTTTTTTCATAAGACGTTTTTTTATTAAATAAGATAATAAAATTAAGAAAAGGTTGCGTAAAAAAACAAAAAGCCGTCAAAAATGACAGCTTTTTATTCAATCTATTTTTATGTAAACTATTTCACCTCTTCAAAATCAACATCTTGCGTTTGATCTCCTGAATCAGTATCACCTCCTTGTGGTTGTGCTTCCTGAGCTCCGCCTTGTTCAGCCTGAGCTTTGTACATTTCTTCAGAAGCATTTTTCCAAGCCTCGTTGATCTTATCTAAAGCAGGTTGAATAGTATCTACATCTTTAGTCTCGTAAGCTTTTTTCAAATCTTCTAAAGCGGCATTAATAGCTGTTTTATTTCCTTCTGATAATTTATCACCAAAGTCACTCAATTGTTTCTCTGTTTGGAAAATCATGCTATCAGCTTCATTTAATTTTGCTACTTTTTCCATAGCTGCTTTATCTGCTTCGGCATTCATCTCTGCTTCTTTTTTCATTTTTTCGATCTCTTCCTGAGTCAATCCGGAAGAAGCTTCGATACGAATATCGTGAGATTTACCTGTTCCTTTATCTGTTGCAGAAACTTTAATGATACCATTAGCATCAATATCAAAAGTTACTTCAATTTGAGGTACTCCTCTTGGTGCAGGCGGAATTCCGTCTAAATGGAAACGTCCGATTGTTTTATTATCTGTTGCCATAGGTCTTTCCCCTTGCAACACGTGGATTTCTACCGATGGCTGATTATCTGCCGCTGTAGAGAACACTTGCGATTTTTTTGTCGGGATAGTTGTATTGGCTTCGATCAATTTAGTCATTACTCCTCCCATAGTTTCAATACCTAATGAAAGCGGAGTAACATCTAACAATAATACATCTTTTACATCTCCTGTTAATACACCACCTTGAATAGCTGCACCAATGGCTACAACCTCATCCGGATTAACTCCTTTTGATGGTTTTTTACCGAAGAATTTCTCTACTTCTTCCTGAATCACAGGGATACGTGTAGAACCACCAACTAAGATTACCTCATCAATATCAGATTTTGACAATCCTGCATCTTTTAATGCTTTTTCACATGGCAACATAGAACGTTTTACCAAATCGTGAGCCAATTGCTCAAATTTAGAACGTGTTAAAGTTTGCACCAAGTGTTTAGGTCCTGAAGCTGTTGCAGTAACATAAGGCAAATTGATCTCTGTTTGAGCAGAAGACGACAATTCGATTTTAGCTTTTTCAGCAGCTTCTTTTAAACGTTGTAAAGCCATTGGATCTTTACGTAAATCAACTCCTTCGGCAGCGTTGAATTCATTTGCCAGCCAATCGATGATTACTTGGTCAAAGTCATCCCCTCCTAAGTGAGTATCCCCGTTAGTTGACAATACTTCAAAAACTCCGTCTCCTAATTCAAGGATAGAAATATCAAATGTACCCCCACCTAAGTCATATACTGCAATTTTTTGATCTTTTCCTGCTTTATCCAAACCATACGCTAAGGCAGCAGCTGTCGGTTCATTAATGATACGCATCACTTCTAAACCTGCAATCTGACCTGCTTCTTTAGTAGCCTGACGTTGTGCATCATTAAAATAAGCCGGAACGGTAATAACTGCTTTATCTACAGTTGTACCTAAATAATCTTCGGCTGTTTTTTTCATTTTTTGAAGAATCATAGCCGATAATTCTTGTGGTGTATACAAACGACCGTCAATATCAACTCTTGGCGTATCGTTATCTCCTTTTACCACTTTATACGCTACATTTCCTGCTTCTTTTTGGCTTTCGGTAAATTTGTTCCCCATAAAACGCTTAATAGAAGCAATGGTCTTAGTCGGGTTTGTTACCGCCTGACGTTTAGCCGGATCCCCTACTTTAATTTCTCCTCCTTCAACAAAAGCGATTACTGAAGGCGTTGTTCTTTTCCCCTCTGCATTAGCAATTACTACTGGTTCTCCACCTTCCATAACTGCCACACAAGAGTTGGTTGTACCTAAATCGATACCAATAATTTTACTCATAATATATTCTCCTTTTTAGTTCAATTTGATTGTTCCTCTACGAGTGAACAGTGATAAACACGCTTTCTATTAGTCAAGTTTTGTGCCAATACAAAAATGTTATGTTTTGGTTCTCATTTTGTCAGAAATACCATTTTTTATATGACAACATGACATTTTTGCTGACAATTCTTTTCTATTGAATGTCATTCTGAATATATCATTATCTTTGCCTTAAGAAAACACTTAAGATGCAATTTTCAGATTTAAACCTACACAGAAGTTTACTTGAAGCTATTAAAGACAAAGGGTATACTGCTCCGACACTGATCCAGCAACAGGCCATTCCGGAAATATTAAACGGAAACGACATTGTAGGATGCGCACAAACCGGTACCGGTAAAACGGCTGCTTTTGCTATTCCTATTTTAGAGATACTACATCCTATTGTAGGTTCTGCTAAAAAAAGAAAATTCATCCGTACTGTGGTCGTTACACCTACCCGGGAATTGGCTATGCAAATTCAGGCTAATTTCGATGAATATGGAAAGTACATGAATACCCGTACTTTAGTATTATATGGCGGTGTTAATCAAAACCCGCAGGTTCAAGCTTTAAAAGAAGGAGTAGATATTGTTATTACAACTCCGGGACGCTTTTTAGACCTGTACAAACAAGAATTCATCAGTCTGGATCAAATGCACCATCTGGTGATTGATGAAGCCGACCTGATGCTGGATATGGGTTTTATTAATGATGTGAAGAAAATCGTTAAGCTATCACCCGAAAACAGGCAAACACTTTTGTTTTCAGCTACCATGCCATTTGAAATTCGTGTGCTAGCCGATTCTCTTTTAAAGAATCCCAAATATATTATTGTAGACCCGGTTTCTAGTACTTCAAAAAACATCAAGCAATCTATTTATTTTGTTGAAAAAGAAGACAAGAAAAAGTTACTGGCACATATTATAAAGGAAGATGCTATTGAACAAGCTATTGTTTTTGTTCGAACGAAACACGGAGCTGACAATGTTGTTAAATCCTTAGAAAAACAAAACATTTCTGCAGTAGCCATACACGGTGACAAATCGCAATCGGCTCGTATCAAAGCTTTAGAACGATTTAAAAACAAAGAAGTTAACTTTTTAATAGCGACAGACATTGCCGCTCGAGGTCTGGATATTGAACAATTGCCTATTGTAATCAATTATGATCTGCCAAATATTCCGGAAACCTATATCCATAGAATCGGAAGAACAGGAAGGGCAGAAAATGAAGGTAGATCCATTTCTTTTTGTGGTAAAGATGAGAAAACCTACTGGCAGGATATTGTAAAACTGACGCAAGCCAAAATAAAAGAAATAACTGATCATCCTTTCCCATGGAAAGAAAGTTCAGACACAAACACTTCTGCTCCTCCCAAAAAGGATTTCAGAAACAACAATAAATCTCAAGCCAATAAAAACAAATCCAAGAAATCAAATTCCAGAAAATCAGATAATTCAAAGAAAAACAAAAAACGCTGGTATTAATTATTTATTTGTTAAAAAATAATACTCTATTTTATATGATTTGCATTTGATTATCTTTGCTACAGAAACTATTTTTTGAATAAGATATGGAGTGTATTTCTGTTTTTGATATGCTTAAGATCGGTATTGGTCCGTCTAGTTCTCATACTCTCGGTCCCTGGAGAGCTGCCGAACGTTTTCTACAAGAATTACGTCAAAAAAAGAACATTGATTTTATCAACAGAGTTCAGGTTGATCTATACGGCTCACTTTCTTTAACCGGAAAAGGGCATGCTACTGACCTGTCAATAATGCTCGGTTTAAGTGGCGCTGATCCGGAATATATTCCTGTTGAGAGTATAGATGTCATTATTTCAGCGATTAAAAATAAGCATGAAATTTTCTTAGCTAACGAAATTATCATCCCGTTTAATCCGGAAACAGATATTATATTTAACCGTAACTTTTTACCTTTTCATGCTAACGGTTTAACCTTTACAGCCTATTTTGAAAATGAAGAATATAGTGAAACCTACTATTCCATAGGCGGTGGATTTGTGGTAACCGAAGATGAAAATAACAGAAATGAAGAAATAAAATGTGCTTTTCCATTTCCTATAGATAAAGCCAGTGAACTTTTGGCTTACTGCCAGCAAGAAAACATGAAAATATCTGAAGTGGTTTATGCTAATGAAAAGTCTATGAGAAATGAAGCATTTATTCATAGTGAACTGCTTCGAATTTGGGATACAATGCTGGAATGTATGTACATTGGTTGTCATACTGAAGGTATTTTACCCGGAGGGTTAAACGTAAGGCGAAGAGCTTACGATATGCACAAAAATTTAATCGGAGTTTTACCTTATGATAACCCGTATTCTTGGTTACAGATTATTCGTCAAACGGAAGTAAAGTTCAGACAAATCCTGAAATGGGTAAGTTGCTTTGCCTTAGCCGTTAACGAGGTTAATGCTTCTTTAGGACGTGTTGTTACCGCTCCTACCAACGGAAGTGCAGGTGTTATTCCCGCTGTTTTAATGTACTATATGGTCATTGAAAATCACGAAGCAAATGAAGAGCAAATCAAACAATTCTTGCTTGTAGCCGGAGAGATCGGTTCTATCTTTAAAAAAGGAGCTACCATTTCTGCTGCTATGGGAGGTTGTCAAGCTGAAATCGGAGTTTCAAGCGCTATGGCTGCCGGAGCACTTTGTGAAGTAATGGGCGGAACTCCTGAGCAGGTTTTAGTGGCCGCTGAAATTGCCATGGAACATCACTTAGGATTAACTTGTGATCCGATCGGAGGATTAGTTCAGGTACCATGTATTGAGCGAAACACTATGGGAGCCATTAAAGCGATCAATGCAGCCGAACTCGCTTTGGAAACCGATGCTAAGAATGCTAAAGTTCCGTTAGACAAAGTCGTGAACACCATGTGGGAAACTGCCAAAGACATGAACTCTAAATACAAAGAAACCAGTGAAGGCGGATTAGCCGTTGGTGTTAACCTAACCGATTGTTAGTGGGAACCATAAAGAAAAACCGGCTTTTTTATTCCGTACTAACCTTACTGGTCATTTTTTTAGGTATTCTATCCCGTAAGATCAGTTTTGTTCCGCTTTATACAGGCGATATCTTATATGCCGTAATGATTTATTTTGGTTTTAGAGCAATATTCTTTTTGAAACCAAAAATCACGTTCATACTGAGTCTGTTATTCTGTTTCTCCATTGAAACATTTCAATTAATTCAATGGGAATGGCTAATCGTTATCCGAAAAACAACCTTAGGCCATTACATACTGGGACAAGGTTTTCTTTGGACTGATTTGATGTGTTATTTATTCGGAACCTTTTTTGCTCTCTTTTCGGATCACTACCTTAGGAATAAAAATTAATTCTTTCTTCTGGTATCAATGATGTGAACGATTTTCCACGTGCCATCCGGTTCCTTTATCATGGTAAAAGAATTAACTCCGACATGGCTTAACTGATTATTGACATAGAATTCGTAAGGCGTCCAAACGTGAGCCATATTACCATCTGTTTTAACTTTATAATCGATAATCTTTTCTAAAAATGAAACCGTATCCGGTATGTTTGCTATCGACTTGTAGAACTCTTCAGCTGTTTCTACTTTTAGGCGAGTTCCTTCTACTGCATTTGTTACAGTCTGCATACTAATATTGTCATGACACACTTGCTGTAAGCCTGTCGTATCCTGAGCATGAAAGGCTTTAAAAAAATCCTCAACAACCTCTTTAGGCTCATTTTGGGCTATTGCCACCAGATTAAAAAACAAGAAACCTATTAAACATCTGACTTTATTCATATTATCCTTTTTACTCATTAGTTGGAGAAAAGAAAAATTGTTACAATTCAAAGTAAAAAAAATGATTTTACTACTTTTACACAATTAAAAAACCAAAAAATGTCAGTTGCAAAAAAAGATTATAAAAGAATTACAACAAAATCATTAGTGGAAATGAAACAACACGGAGAAAAAATCTCCATGTTAACTGCTTATGATTATACTATGGCTAAAATTGTTGATGCTGCAGGTATCGATGTTATTTTAGTCGGTGACTCAGCCAGTAATGTAATGGCCGGACACGAAACAACTCTTCCGATCACTCTGGATCAAATGATATATCACGCTTCCTCTGTAGTAAGAGCAGCAGAACGTGCGCTGGTGGTGGTTGATCTGCCTTTTGGTACTTACCAATCAGACCCTAAAGAAGCTTTACGCTCAGCAATACGTGTAATGAAAGAAAGTGGCGGGCATGCCGTAAAATTAGAAGGAGGTAAAGAGATCAAAGAATCCATTAAAAGAATCCTTCAAGCAGGTATTCCGGTTATGGGACACTTAGGACTAACTCCTCAGTCTATTTATAAATTCGGAACTTATACCGTTAGAGCCAAAGAGGAAGAAGAAGCAGAAAAACTAATTGAAGATGCTAAAACTCTTGAGAAATTAGGTTGTTTTGCCGTTGTCTTGGAAAAAATCCCTGCCAAATTAGCAAAAAAAGTTGCTGAAAGCATCAGCATTCCGGTTATTGGCATTGGTGCCGGAAACGGTGTTGACGGTCAGGTTTTAGTTGTTCATGATATGTTAGGAATGACACATGAGTTCAACCCAAGGTTTTTACGTCGCTATATGAATTTATACGAAGAGATGAGCACAGCCATCAGTCAATATGTAGATGATGTAAAGAGTGTAGATTTTCCTAATGAAAATGAGCAATACTAATTCGTATTCATTGTTTTATTAATTCGATCATTTGACCGATTCAGAAATGAAAATTCTCTCTACCAAGGATAATCTGCAAGTACTACACGAAGACAATCATATTATTGTAGTCAACAAACGTGTAGGCGATATTGTTCAGGGCGATAAAACAGGAGACAAACCGTTATCGGATGTCGTAAAAGAATATATAAAAGAGAAATACAACAAACCCGGCGAAGTCTTTTTAGGTGTAATTCATCGTTTAGACCGACCTACTTCCGGGATTGTTGTATTTGCCAGAACATCTAAAGCTTTATCCCGATTAAACGAAACCTTTAAAAATAGGGAAACTCAAAAGACCTATTGGGCAATAGTAAAAAAACAACCTCCGAAAGAAAAAGATACTTTAATTCATTTTCTAACCCGAAACCCGAAAAACAATACTTCTAAAGCACATCTGAAAGAAGTCAAAGACAGTAAAAAAGCTAGTCTCTCCTACTCTGTTTTTCAAAAACTAAACAATTATTATGCTTTAGAAATTGATTTACATACCGGTCGACATCATCAGATCCGTTGCCAGTTGGCAGCTATAGGATGTCCGATCAAAGGAGACTTGAAATACGGATTTGACCGTAGCAATCCTGACGGAGGAATTCATTTACATGCCCGAAAATTAAACCTGCAACATCCTGTTACAAAAGAAATTATTACATTTACAGCACCCACTCCCGATGATGTAATCTGGAATACTATTTCTTAATAATTCTGACCAAAATGAAAAAAAAAATTGAAGACAAATTAATGTATGGGTACTCTCTTGATTTAGGAGTCGTAATCGAAGAAGGTTTTGCTGTTTATAAAAAAACTTTTTTAATCAGCGGGCTTGCATTAATACTTTTAAGCATCGTTTTCATTATACTCTATTTAGGACTAATCGCTGCTTTCTACGGATTAGGCAACTTTTCAGAACTAATAAGTCAAATTAGCATTATGTCCAGAAAACCTACTTATCTCATTAGTACAGGTGTTTTTTCTACTATTGCAAGCGCTATTATGGCTCCGGTAACAGCCGGATTCATTCATGTCAATTATTTAGCCAAAAGAAACCGTGAATTCAGTTTAAGCACCTATTTTGAATTTTACAAAGGAAAATATGTAATACCTCTTATGACTGCTTATGCAATCATCGGTTTTACCATGTCCATAACAAATGTGATGCTGGCTTTTGTAGGATTAAATTTTTTAAGCTTCATCACACAAGGACTGATCTCTATGGTTACCATTTTTACCATACCTTTAATTATTTATGATGACATCAGTTACTCTGAAGCACTTTCTAAAAGTATTACACTATTCGGCAAGCAACCTCTTTATATTTTTGTAGCATTATTGGTTGCCTTTTTCTTTTCAATGCTAGGCTTTATCGCTTTTTGTATAGGGATCATTTTTACAATTCCTTTTTTATACAGTACATATTACAGTATTTACGAGCAGGCAATAGGTTTTGAAGAGAAATCAGAGATTGAAGAAATCGGAACAGAATAAACTATAAAATAAAACAATATGCTAAAAAAAATTCTCTCTTTAACTTTTTTAGGCTTTTGTTTGATAAGCGGAATCGCTCAAGAGCACTTTACAGGAATCTCAACTTCAAAACGTGTGGGAATCGTCAATACAGTATACAATCCGTCTGAGATTGTCAACCTTTCAACCAAGTATGAAGTAAATGTATTTAATGCGTCATTAGGACTCTCCAATAACAAATTAACTTTTAATGACCTGATCAAAGGTACTGACCTTGAAGACAAGATCTTTGAAGGAAATGAGAATGTCAACCTCCGTTTAGACGGATTGATTCTCGGACCTGCCTTTGCTTTCAAAATAAAACAATGGGGGTTCGGATTAACTTCAATGGCACACATTAAAGCTAATGTCATAAATGTAGATGCCAAATTAGGTGATGCTATTCAAAACGGACGATTTAGTGATCTTATTTCACAAACCACCTTATCTTCCAGTGACAACCAGAGGATTAATGGAGTAACTTGGGGTGAGATCGACCTGATTGTCGGACGCAATATCATTGACCTGCCTAAGCATGCTTTAAATGCAGGAGCTTCAATCCGTTTTCTCTTTCCCGGAGCTTATGGAAACTTCTCTGCGACCAACTTAAACGGAACTATTGTAAACACTTTAGGAGATGTAGAATTAGTCAATGCCTCTGCAGAAATCAATCTGGCATACGCCGGAAGTCTGGCTGGTGCCTACAATGACCAAGGTAATTACAACGATTTTTTTTCTCAGGGAATTAACGGTTTGGCTGTTGATCTTGGTTTTAATTATATTTGGAAAGATGAAACAGACAATGAAAACTACAAATTAAAGGCCGGAATCTCTGTCCGCAATTTAGGAAGCATGACCTTTAAATCAGATCAAAACTTAAGTCAGAATTACGTTTTAAATGTTGACAACCTTGAAAGTCTGAACCTAAATCAGTTTGAAAATGTTGAAAGCTTAGAAGAATTGAATCAAATTATAGCAGATCCGGCAAACGCTAATTACTTTCAGGCAACAACCTCTACAGACAATTATACTATTAAACTGCCTACAACATTAAATGCTTACGTAGATTATCAATTAGCAAAAAAATGGTATGTTACAGCCAGTATGAATCAAAAAATAAATGATGACTCTGATAATGACATTGTAACGACTCAAAATTCTTACACTCTGATTCCACGTTATTCCTATAAATGGTTTGAAGCTTATGTTCCGATCGGTTCAAATGAAATTTCCGGTTTTACAACTGGTATGGGCTTTAGACTATCTGCTTTTTTTATAGGTTCCAACAGTGTTATAACAGCTTTAACAAATAGTGGTAAACAAGCAGATCTATATTTAGGAGTTCGATTCGGATTTTAATATTTTCAAAACTATAAAATTATAAAACATGAAATGGCAAGGTAGAAGACAAAGTGGCAACGTTGAAGATCGCAGAGGAATGTCCGGCGGTGGTAAAGCAATCGTGGGTGGTGGTGTAATCGGAATAATCGTACTATTACTCCAATTGTTCGGCGGTGAAACAGGACAAGCTATAGCTCCTGTTCTGGAACAATTAAACCAAGGAGCCTCAACAGAGCAAGTTCAGAGCAAAGAACTTACTGCTGAAGAAAAAGAAATGGGCGAATTTGCAGCCACTGTTTTAGCTGATACAGAAGATATTTGGTCTCAAATCTTTGCTGAAAATAATTTAGGAGAATATGAAAAACCAAAAATGGTTCTTTTCTCCGGAAGTGTTGAAACCGCATGCGGAGGAGCCAGTTCAGCTTCCGGTCCGTTTTATTGTCCTGGCGACCATAAAGTATATATGGATCTGACTTTTTTTGAAGAACTCCGCACGCGTTTCGGCGCTAAAGGAGGAGATTTTGCTACTGCTTATGTAATTGCTCATGAGGTCGGTCACCATATACAAACCCTTTTAGGAACATCAGGCAAAGTTCGCCAGCTACAGCAAGGCAAAAGCCAGGCAGAAGCAAATAAATTAAGCGTTTGTTTAGAGCTTCAGGCCGATTTCTACGCAGGTCTTTGGGCTCACTACAATCAAAAGTACTTAGAAGAAGGTGATATTGAAGAAGCCTTAAGTGCTGCTCATGCCGTTGGTGATGATGAAATTCAAAAGAAAATGCAAGGTAGTGTTGTACCCGACTCATTCACACACGGAACCTCTGAACAACGTATGAAATGGTTCATGAAAGGATATAAAACCGGTGAAATCAGAAATGGAGATACATTTGCTGAGGAATTGTAGTTGTTATTTCCTCAGAATTTGATTCAAAAAATTTACATACCAAAAAAATAAGGGTTTTTATTTACCATATTCGTAAATCGTTTTTCTAAGCCTAATATTTTAAAGCATATTCACGTAAAAATTGAGTATGCTTTTTATTTTTGTGTAAAACAAACCAAAATGAAAGTAGGTATTGACGCTATACAGTTTGATATTCCTAAAATATTTTTACCAATTGAAATACTAGCCGAAAAGAGAAATATCGAACCGGCAAAATTAATAAAAGGTCTCGGGTTACAACAAATGAGTTTTCTGGATGTACATCAGGATACTGTAACCTTAGCTGCAAACGCTCTTTACAAACTGATCCGACAGGAAAATATTGCTCTAAGCAGTATTTCCCGAATATATGTAGGTACTGAAAGTGCTGTAGACAATTCAAAGCCCATTGGCTCTTACTTAGTTCAGCTCATTGAAAAAGAATTAGGTGAAAGAGCTTTAAAAAACTGCGATGTAGTTGATTTAACTTTTGCTTGTATAGGCGGAGTGGATGCTTTACAAAATTGTCTGGATTTTGTAAGACTGAATCCGAACAAGAAAGCAATTGTGATTACTACCGATAATGCCAAATATGATCTGGATTCTACCGGTGAATATACACAAGGTGCCGGTGCTATCGCAATGTTAATAACAGCTAATCCTAGAATTCTTTCATTTGAAAGTGCTGTGGGAGTAGCTACAGAGGGAGTCTTTGACTTCTTTAAGCCCAAAAGAACAGTTAGTAAAGCGGCTATTTTCGGAGATGATTCCAATGAAAATTGGTTCGGAGTTTCAGAAACAGAAGTAAGTATCGCGAAAGAACAACCCGTTTTTGACGGACAATATTCTAATGAATGTTACATCAACCGAGTTTCTGAGGCCTATGAAAATTTCAAATCGGAAACCGGAAAAAAAGGTAAGATTTATGAAAGCTGGGATTTGATCCTAATGCATCTTCCCTATTGTTTTCAAGGCAGGAGAACGTTCATCGATATATTTGCGGCTGAAAATCCTGAATTATTGGCAAAACAAGAAGGAGAAACCGTAAAAGAAAAAACAAAAGCGTTAACCAAATCACCTGAATATTTAGCTTTGGTAAACGAAAAATTATATCCGGCTGAAATTGCCTCCGGGAAAGTAGGAAACATTTATACAGGTTCTATTTTCTTAGGTTTACTATCAGCCTTATATTTCAGTGCTAAGGAAAACAAAGCACTTGAAGGAAAAAAAGTAGGTTTTATCGCTTATGGAAGCGGTTCTAAATCAAAAGTTATGGAAGCAGAGATCGCTCCGCAATGGCAAGCAGAAGTAGCCAAAACAAATCTGTTTGAGGTTTTGGAACAACGTATAGCCATTGATTTTGATACCTATGAAAAGTTACACAAAAAAGAATTAAAAAGTTCAGTGGTCGAAGCTTCAAATGAATTTTCGATCGATTATATAGAAAAAGAAAATCCTAATTTATTAGGAGCACGATATTACTTAAGGAAGTAATGTTCACAGTTTTATTTAGTTTTTGGTTTAGTTAAAGCTGGTTACACAACCAGCTTTTTCTTTTTTAACGTAACCAACCTTCTCTGTCCAGACTTCTGTATTGTATCGCCTCTGCAATATGATGTGATTCAATAGAATCAGACGCTTCTAAATCTGCAATAGTTCTGGAAACTTTCAAAATACGGTCATACGCTCTGGCTGATAAATTCAAACGTTCCATAGCTGTTTTAATTAATCCCAAAGAAACCTCGTCTAAAACACAATATTCCCGAATTAACTTGCTACTCATTTGTGCATTATAATGTACATTTCTCATACATTCAAAACGCTTCGACTGAATAAGTCTTGCTCTGGTTACTCTTTCCCGAATTACGGTACTGCCTTCTGCTTTTCGGGTGTCTGACAATTTTTCAAAAGGAACAGGTGTCACTTCAATATGAATGTCTATCCGATCTAATAAAGGTCCTGATATCTTATTCATATAGCGTTGCATTTCCTGTGACGAAGTATTTCCCGGTGAATCCGGATTATTAAAATATCCACCCGGGCTAGGATTCATACTGGCAACTAACATAAAACTCGATGGATAAGTAATCGTAAATTTAGCTCTCGAAATGGTAACTTCTCTATCTTCCAAAGGCTGACGCATCACTTCTAATACTTCCCGTTTAAATTCGGGTAATTCATCCAAAAACAAAACACCGTTATGAGCCAAAGAAATTTCTCCGGGCTGCGGATAACTTCCGCCACCGACTAAGGAAACCGAACTTGATGTGTGGTGTGGATTCCGGAAGGGACGCTGAGTAAGTAGTCCGGCTTCTTTGATCTTCCCGGCTACCGAATGTATCTTTGTTGTTTCTAACGCTTCCTGTACGGTCATCGGAGGTAATATACTCGGCAATCTTTTCGCTAACATTGTTTTTCCGGCTCCGGGCGGACCTATTAAAATGATATTATGCCCTCCGGCAGCGGCAATCTCCATACATCTTTTAATGGATTCTTGTCCTTTAACATCTGCAAAATCAAACTCCGGAAAATCCAAGGTTTTAGAAAATTCTTCCTGCGAATCAATCACAGTGGGTTGTAATTCCCCGTTACCTTCAAAAAAATCAATAACATCCGTTACATTTTGTATACCATAAACCTCTATCTCTTCTACAATAGCAGCTTCTTTAACATTCTGAATAGGCAACAAGACCCCTTTAAAACCTTCTTCTTTAGCTTTTATCGCAATAGACAAAGCTCCCTTTATAGGTTGCAAACTACCGTCAAGCGATAATTCGCCCATAATGATATAATTTCCTATTTCATCAGAATTAATTTGGGAAGAAGCCGCTAAAATACCCACAGCAATAGTCAAATCATAGGCAGAACCTTCTTTGCGCAGATCGGCAGGAGCCATATTGATGATGATCTTTTTTCCAGGAAAATGATAGTTGTTGTTTTTTAAAGCGGCAGCAATGCGATAACTACTTTCTTTTATAGCGGAATCCGGTAAACCTACCAAGTGGTAGCCGATTCCTTTATCAATGTTTACCTCAACGGTAATGGTTGTGGCATCAACGCCGAAAACGGCGCTTCCGAATACTTTTACTAACATGGCGAATACTTTTTTAAATGGCTTATAATGATACAAATATATATAATTATTTAAGAAAAATACTATTTTATAAAAATCTATTTTCAAACAACTATTTATATTATTGAAGTGATGTGAACTTTTAAATTAAATAAAAAAAGGTATCGATATTTGCATACAAAGTGTAAATATTTTAAAACGACCTATTATGTATACAGGAACGCAACAATGCATTGATGAGATGAATAGCTTTCGATCATTGTTAAACGGTTTAACAACGACTATAGAAAGCAGGAAGGGGTTAATTATCTGACTCTCTATGTAATTACTCTTAAAAAATTTAAAAAAACAACAACAATAAAAGATTAAATCGCTTCACTTCAATTATAAATTAATTACCTTTAAACTTATTACCTTTAAAATATTTTTAATTATGAGTTTACTTTATGCATTATTAATAGGAGCTATTGCTGGTTGGCTAGCTGGAAAACTTATGAAAGGGGCGGATTTGGAGCTCTGTTCAATATTATTCTTGGTATTATTGGAGGTTTTGTAGGAAACTGGGCCTTTGGAATCTTAGGAATTTCTTTATCCAGTGGTATCATTGGAGATGTTTTAACAGGATTTATTGGAGCTGTTATTATTTTATTGATTGCAGGCTTCTTTAAAAAATAAACATCGCTTCCCACTTACCGGCGGTTCCTTATGAACCGCTTTTTTTATTCCTAAATATCCCCACGTATAAGAACCATTTATAGGTCACTATTATTCCAACCATCAATATAGACAATAATCCCAAAAACGATTCTTTCTTTTTTATCGCTAATATTAATTTGCACACACTTACACAAATTAAAGTTGCTGAAACACCTGAAACACCTATTCTATAACAGCTACTTAATCAGCATTTAGACTCAATATTGAAAAATAAGATATTTTCACGTTTCAAAAACTAAGTTTGCTATTCTAATAAATGAAATTCAATTTAAATTTTTTACTGATTTAGTTAAGTCAAATATAATAGATAGAAAGCCGGTTTTTGAATTTACTTAATTGATTTAAGAGATAATCAAATTGAAGAAATTAAATAAGTAAAACAAAAATTACTTTATGTAAAATTTATTTGTCTATATGTAAAATAAACTTTACATTTGATATATTAATTTTAATCTTTCGCTATTATGAAAACATATTTCCTTTTTCCGAATCGGTTCAAAACCTTAGGCTGGATTTTATTTGTACCCGGTTTTATTTTTGCTATTCTAAGTTCTGTTTTTGAATGGAAAATAGATGAATACCTTAATGTCAGTGTTTTTGCTATTTACAATGATGAAATTTTTGATCAGGATTCCCATCACTTTTTCCAGATCATTAAAAACAGTATAACTGATGAAATTTTAACTTTTTGCCTGATCATCGGCGGATTACTGGTTGGCTTTTCCAAACTGAAAAATGAAGATGAATACATTGCCAAGATCAGATATGAAAGTTTAGTTTGGGCAACTTATGTTAACTACGGACTAATCCTTTTGTTTACAGCTTTCATGTATGGTATCTCCTTTCTGAATGTACTTTTTTACAACACTTTTACCTTGTTATTCTTCTTTATCATTCGCTTTCATTATATGATCTATAAACTTAATAAAACTAATCATGAGGAATAATCTAAAAGTTTTACGAGCTATAAAAAACATTTCGCAGGAAGAGTTAGCCAATCAGATCGGAGTGAGTCGCCAAACCATCAATGCTATGGAAAAAGGAAAATATGTACCTTCTACCCTACTAGCCTTAAAATTAGCCCGCTACTTTGCCAAGCCGGTAGAAGAAATTTTTGAATTGGAAGAGAACGACTAACTTAATAAAGTTAGCATTTTTAATCAAAAAACCGTTTTAATTTTAATTTTTCATTAAATATTCCTTCAAAAAAGGGGGATTTTTGATATTTTTCATATATTTTGTACATTTGCCGCTCGTAGTTTTGTTTTTGTCACAGACAAAAGTCTTTTAAGCAACATTTTTAATGGCTGCTTTCTTTCTAAATCATTCGATTTGCAGTCAACTGCGTCCGGACCTTGAGAAAATCTCAGTTCAGGTCGACAAAATTTGAAATTATATTGAAATGCACGCAATAGATTATTTAATCTTTGTTATTTACATGCTGGCTATGCTCGGCGTTGGCTTTTACTTTTACAGAAAAAATACATCCTCAGAAGACTTTTATGTAAGCGGTCGCAGTATGAGTAGCTGGCACATAGGTCTATCCGTTGTCGCTACAGACGTAGGTGGCGGTTTTTCAATAGGGTTAGGCGGATTGGGTTTCACAATGGGTCTTTCCGGATCCTGGATGCTTTTCACCGGACTTATAGGCGCTTGGCTAAGTGCCGTTTTACTCATTCCTAAAGTCAGCCGACTAGGACATTTGCATAAATTTTTTACATTCCCTCAAATCTTCAGCCATTTTTACAATGCCAGAGTAGGCTTGTTAGCCGGCATTATTTCCGCTATCGGCTATGTTGGTTTTACCAGTTCACAGGTTTTAGCCGGAGCCAAATTGGCTTCTGCTACAATTGAAGGGTTGGATCTGCAATGGGCATTGATCATTATGGGAGCTATTGCTGTTATCTATACCTCCGTTGGCGGCTTAAAAGCCGTTATTTATACCGATACCATTCAATGGATCATTTTGATCGCCGGCTTGGTTTTTATCGGAATCCCGATTGCTTATCATGCTGTAGGAGGAATGGAAGCTATAAAAACTACATTGGCACCGGAATATCTATCACTAAAAAATGTGAGTTGGCTACAGCTCTTAAATTGGTCTGTTACCATTATACCTATATGGTTCATCGGGATGACATTATACCAGAGAATTTATGCTTGTAAAAGCGAAAAAGAAGCGAAAAAAGCCTGGTTCATAGCGGGTTTATTTGAGTGGCCGATTATGGCCTTTATGGGGTTATACTGGGAATGCTAGCCAAAGTAGCTGCATCACAAGGAATGTTTGACAGCATCACAGATGTCGCTTCCATGGATAGTGAAATGGGACTGCCTGTTTTATTAAGTACTATTTTACCTGTCGGGTTAATGGGATTAATGCTTTCTTCTTATTTTTCAGCCATTCTCTCTACTGCTGATAGCTGTTTAATGGCTGCATCCGGAAATATTGTAACAGATATTATTGAAACCTTTTACAAAAAGAACATATCCGAAAAAAAACTACTTCAAATTTCCCAAATTGTAACACTTGCTGTTGGTGTTTTTGCTATTCTTCTGGCTTCACAAATGCAAAACGTATTAGAGTTAATGCTGTATTCTTATGCTTTTATGGTTTCCGGACTTTTTGTACCGGTTTTAGGAGCACTCTTCTGGAAAAAGAGCAATGCAAAGGCAGCCTTCTGGAGTATGCTCTTAGGCGGAGCTACAACAATCAGTCTCATATTGTCCGGTAACAAACTTGCTTTCGGATATTCACTGCCAAAAGATCTGGATGCCAACATTTTCGGGATCAGTATCTCCCTACTTACTTTTATTGTATTATCAAACTATCACTATAAAAAGAATAAAAATGGAATTTAATATTATTAATTCTAAAACAGGTGAAAATCCTGTTTTTACATCAGAAATTATTGCCGATTTTTTATTTACCCATCTGGAGCAATACGGCGATGCAAAAGAAGATATTTTAAAATGTATCGATTACGTTATGACTCCTGAAAAAGGAGGTACTATCATTGTCGGAACCGACGAAAACAAAATCGTAGGCATCGTTATTTTGAACAACACAGGAATGAAAGATTATATTCCTGAAAACATTTTGGTATATATAGCAGTTGACAACAGTCAGCGCGGCAAAGGCTATGGCAAAAAACTGATGCAGAAAGCTATTGCAAGTGTTGAAGGAAGCATTGCACTTCATGTGGAACCTGACAATCCGGCAAAGAAGTTATATGAAAAACTAGGTTTTACCAATAAGTATCTGGAAATGCGTCTAACACAATAAGTATTGAGTCATGGCATTTTTAAAACTAAACAGGCAAAAGCTAAAAGAAAATTACACATTCTTAGATCAATTATTTAAAGAGCGTAACATTACTTGGGGAGTTGTTTCCAAATTACTATGTGGTAATACGATTTATTTAAAAGAGGTCTTAGATCTGGGAGTTGAAGAAATTCACGATTCCAGAATTGGCAATTTAAAAAAGATCAAAAAACTAAATCCTGACGTTCAAACCGTTTACATAAAACCTCCTTCTAAACTAAATATTCCTAAGATTATAGAATTTGCTGACGTTAGTTTCAATACCGAAATTTACACTATTAAAATGCTTTCAGAAGAAGCCAAACGTCAAAATAAAATTCATAAGATCGTTATTATGATCGAAATGGGTGATCTGCGAGAAGGTGTTCTGGGCGAAGATCTATTACAATTTTATCAGGAAGTTTTTAGTTTACCTAATATCAAGATCAGTGGTATAGGGACCAATCTGAATTGTCTTAGTGGTGTTATGCCAACGCAAGATAAACTGATCCAGTTGAGTTTATACAAACAACTCATTGAAGCAAAATTCAATATTGAAATTCCTTGGGTTTCCGGTGGTACTTCTGTAGCAATACCACTTATGCTGAAAAATGCAAGACCAATGGCTGTGAATCACTTTAGAGTCGGAGAAGCTCTTTTCTTCGGTAAAGATCTATTCACAAGCGAAACCATTGAAGGTATGCATAACGATGTGTTTACCCTTTATTCAGAAATCATTGAAATTACAGAAAAACCAAACAACCCCATAGGAGAATTGGGTGAAAATGTAGCCGGAAATACTTATGAGATCAATGAGGATACCGATTTAAGTGAAACTTCACTACGAGCTATCTTAGATGTTGGTCTTTTAGATATGCAGCCACAATACTTAATTCCCGTTAATCCGGATATTACAATTGTAGATGCCAGTTCAGATATGATGGTCATTGACATTTCCGATTCTAAAAAAGAGTACAAAGTAGGCGATATTGTTACGTTTAAACTCCAATATATGGGCGCTTTATACCTGCTCAATTCCGATTATATTGAAAAGATCGTAGAATAAAAAACGAAGCCAAAAGGCTTCGTTTTTCTTTTAGGCAGCATTATATTTATTTCTCTTTAAATGTTTTAATTCCTCCTTCTAACCAAGTCTTATATTCATCAGCATCAGGAGTATAACCTACAGGAGTATTAATATCTTTTCCTTCAGCATCTAAGATAACATAAAAAGGCTGAGCATTATTTTGATAACGTGTAATTTGGAAATCGCTCCATTTGTTACCAATAGTTTTTATTTCTTTTCCGGTTTCCGGCGAAGTATATTTATCTTTTTCTTCCAATTCACGCTTATCATCAACATAAAGTGAAATCAATACTACATCATTTTTCAACAATGGTAAAATTTCAGATTTAGACCAAACGTGTTCTTCCATTTTTCTACAATTTACACAAGCATGACCGGTAAAATCTAATAAAATTGGTTTTCCGGCTTGTTTAGCATAAGCTACTCCTTTATCATAATCGTGAAAAGCTATAATTTTATGTGGTCCATAGTGAGCATGTTCCGGTAAAACTTCAGTAGTAGTAGTTGTTTCTCCTCCATTGGTATACCCTACTCCATAAGGACTTTCACTATATGTCATCGGCGGTGGAAATCCAGAAATCACTTTTAGCGGTGCTCCCCATAATCCCGGAATTAAGTAGATTGTAAAAATGGATATTATCAACGCCATAAACAAGCGCCCGACAGAAATATGAGAAAGCGGACTATCGTGCGGTAATGTGATTTTCCCGAATAAATAAAATGCCCAAGTTGCAAAAATAGCAATCCAAATAGCTATAAATATTTCTCTCTCTAACCAATGTAATTGTAATACTAAATCAGCATTTGATAAAAATTTGAACGCCATTGCTAATTCTAAGAATCCTAATGATGCTTTTACAGTATTCATCCACCCTCCTGATTTAGGCAAAGAATTTAACCATCCCGGAAATAATGCAAATAACATAAATGGCAAGGCAATAGCACTGGAAAAACCTAACATCCCTACAATGGGAGCAATTCCACCTTTTGAAGAAGCCTCTACTAATAATGTCCCTACAATAGGACCTGTACAAGAGAAAGATACAATAGCTAAAGCTAATGCCATAAAGAAAATAGCTAAAATACCAGATTTTCCGGCTTGCATATCTACTTTATTTGCCCAAGATTGAGGTAATACAATTTCAAAAGCGCCAAGGAATGAAGCCGCAAAAAATACCAAAATAATAAAGAATATGATATTAAAAATAACACTCGTTGACAAAGCATTTAAAGAATCAGCACCGAAAATGCCGACAATCAACGAACCTAATGCTACATAAATAACAATAATAGATAAACCATAAAAAACGGCATTCATAATTCCTTTTTCACGAGAACCACTTTGTTTAGTAAAGAAACTTACTGTTAGTGGAATCATTGGAAAAACACAAGGCGTCAATAATGCTGCAAAACCACCTAAAAAAGCAAAAATGAAAATCGTCCAAAGGCTTCTCTTTTCTTCACGTTTTTCTGCTTTTACTAAATCTTTATGCTCTTCTGTTGCAACAGCAGTTTTTGCTTCTTCTTTTCCTACAGGCTCTTCTATAACAGCTACTTCTGTAGTATCGATCTCTAGCTCTAAAGGTTTTGCTTCCGTTTCTGGAGCTATAGTTTTAACCTCTTCAACTACTGCCGGTTTTTCCTCCTTGATCTCGGGTAATTTGAATGTAAATGTTTTGTCTTGTTGAATACATTGTTCTTTACAAACCTGGTATTCCACATAAACCTTTATTTCTTTTAACTGAGTATTAGTTACCTTAATTTTTTGCTTAAACTGAGCCGTATTACTAAAGAAATATTCATCTACTTCAAAAATATCATTGTACTCTTTAATGTATTTACTTTCTGAAGTTTTTCCAACAACGGTATAATTTCCTTTGGCTTCTTTATATTCAAAAACAGTTGGCAAAGCACCTCCGTCTGGGGTATATTGTGAATACATGTGCCATTCCGGCTCAATAGTCGCATTCATGACCAACTCAAACTCATTATTGGAAATTTTTGTCAGGCTGGTTTTCCATTTTACCGGATCTAAAAGCTGAGCTTGGCTGATCCAGGAAATAAGTAGTAAAATAAAAAATAAGTTCTTTTTCATTGGTTTTATTTGGTTCTTTAATACTATTTCTTAAACAATTTAATCTTCTAATGCTATTTTTAAAATTCTTGTTGTATCGGAATGAGCCATAAATCGTTCGTCTGCTCTTTTTCCGATCACCCAAATAATTTCATTTTTTGCAGAAACTAATAACCACTGGTTTTCTTTATCAAAAAGTGAGTATTTTTCATCTTTAAAATATTTACTCAGCTTTTTCTTTCCTTTCATTCCACTAGGAAAAAACACATCGGCTTCTTCTCTTTTTCGGACAATCAATGGAAAATGTAGTTTTTCTGCATCTACAAAGATAGTATTGTTATTAAAATAGTCGATAACCTCAACCTGCTCAACTGTAAGTTTTAAGGGAACTTTAAGAGTATTTTGTTTTTCAGAAATAGAATAAACACCTTCTTCCGCTTCTTTTAGCTTAGAAAGTATCAGTCGTTCTCTGTTTTTAAGTAGAATATGTGTTGGCGAAAGCACTTTTTTCCCGGTTTGAGCATCTAATAGATTATAAATATCCTGCCAGGCCGTGAAGCCGAAATCGTTCAGCCATTGGTACAGATAGAATTGGTAGTTCGGTAATCTTCTCAGGTACTCCACAGGAATCGAAACACCTCCATTCTCTTCAACAGAAAGCAATTCTGAAATGGTACTTGCAGTAGTTTCATGAATTACATCCTGAGTTTGTTTTAAATACTCTTGTGTTTTAATGAAATTATCGAGAAAAGTAGGATGTAATTCTTTTAATAACGGAACGATATGGTGTCTGATCTTGTTTCGTAAATATTTATCAGAAGCATTGCTACTATCTTCCCGCCACAAGATATTGTTCTCTTTAGCATACTCTAAAATATCCTGACGTGAAAAAGGCAGCATCGGTCTCAGGATACTTTTGTTTGCTTCCGGAATAGCCACTAATCCGTCTAAGCCACAACCCCGACTCAGGTTAATAATAAACGTTTCCAAATCGTCGTCGGCATGATGAGCTGTAAGCAAATATGAAATATTTTGCGCCTGCATTTCCTCTTCAAACCAGCGGTAACGCAATTCGCGAGCGGCAATCTGAATGGTTTGCTTGTGCTTTGTAGCATATTCTTCCGTTGCAAAATGTTTTACTTTAACGGGAATATGATTGGTTTGAAAATATTGGATCACAAATTGTTCGTCCCCATCACTTTCTTCGCCCTCAACTGAAAATTACAATGCAAAACAGAAAACGAATACCCCAATTGTTGAAACAAATGAGCCAAAACCATACTGTCAATTCCTCCGCTTACAGCAATGTAGAATGGGCTTTCTTTTAAAAAAGGAAATTTATTTTCTATATGGTTTTGAAATCGAGTTAACATCTTTCAAAAATAAGCATTATTTATTTCCCAAAACCTCAAACATGGCTTTAGCTTTTAACAAACATTCCTCATACTCTTGCTCAGGAACAGATTGCGATGTTATAGCACTTCCTACGGAAAAAGAGAGGTATTGCTTTTCGGAATTATACAATATAGAGCGAATTACTACATTAAAATCAAAATCACCTTCAGGTGTAAAATAACCCATAGCGCCACTGTACAAACTGCGCTTGGTTTCTTCTAAGTCTTCAATAATTTTCATTGCCGAGATCTTAGGCGCCCCAGTCATACTTCCCATAGGAAAGGTAGATCGTATAATTTCAACCGGACTAGTCGTTGATTCTACTTGAGAAACAACCGTAGAGATCATCTGGTGTACTTGCTTAAAAGTATAGATACCGCACAATTCTTCTACTTCAACACTTCCTTTTGTTGCAGTATGAGACAGATCGTTTCGCACCAGATCAACAATCATAATATTCTCAGAACGCTCTTTTTCACTAGATCGTAGTGCTGCTATGCTCTCTTTATCTTCTGCTTCAGTTTGTCCTCTTCTGGCTGTTCCTTTTATCGGTTGCGAAATGACTTTGTTTCCTTCTTTGCGAATATAGCGTTCAGGCGATGCCGAGAGTACATAATATTTATTATTCTTTAAATAAGTAGCAAAAGGAGGTCTGGAAATAAGATTCAATTTTTCATAAATAACTAAAGGATCGATCGAGGCTTTCGCTGTATAAAATTCCATGCAAAAATTAGCCTCATAAATATCACCTCTGTGGATATGATCCAACATTTTATCTATTTTCGAAAGATATTTTTGTCTGGAAATCCGTTGGTTGATCTGTATTGCTAAACTTGTATCTTTTACATCCGATTTTGTCTGAACTGATATGATAGCTTCAAGATCAAATTCAATTTCATCATCAATATAGTTCAGGTATTGAATTTCAAGTTCATTTCCTTTCAAAAGGAATATTTTTTTAGGTTGAAAAAAGAACACATCCGGGAACTCCAAGCCGTCTGAATTATTAGATTCCAGCTTTTCTGTATCATTTTTCAGGTCATACGATAAATAACCAAATAGCCAATCTTTAGTTTGTGATTGGTATTGATGCAAATCATCAAAAGCATTATAAAAATCAGTTTGAACAGAAGTAAAAGCTTCAACTGCCAAAATACAATCGTAATGGGAATATTTTTGCTGATAATCATTCGAATCTAAAAAAACTATTTCTCTGAATTGGTTCGCCCAATACAGTAATTTTCTCTTAAATTCTTCGGGATCAGAAATATGTTGAATTACTTTAGTTCTCAATTCGGAAATTTAAACCCCAAAAGTACTGAAAATATAAAAAACAAATATGTTACCGTGTATTTTCTATCAGGTAAGGTCTTTATTTTTATTTCATCAATTCCAGATTTAAAATTGTGGCATTGGCTAAAACCTGTACAGTTGCATCACTTATACCTGAATCTATTCTGATATCGTCATAACTATTCAGATTTACAAATTTTGTAAGTGTTACGACTCTTGTTTCATCTTTTGCTATCGTACAATACGTTCTGGTATTAGGAACTTCGGTTCCCCAAATTGACAGATAAAAATAAGGTGTAGTTACAATAGTACCTGTTTTTGTTATGGTAACGGAATACGTAATTCTATAAGTCCCTGTTTTTAATACCTGAATAGAATTAGCATTTACGATTACATTAGTATTGATAGAAGCTCCGCTAAAGTCTATTGTTCCGGCTATTAAAGTACTATTGATTGCTTTTGTTATTTCTCCGAATGCTTTATTCAGGTCAGGGTCGGCCCAGGAAGCAACACCATTTGCATCAGAGATCAGTACGTTTCCGGCAGATTGAGTTCCGTCTACTAACTTTAATTTCCCTACAACATGTAAGCGCTCGTCCGGTGTATTTGTCCCGATACCTATTTTATTAGCATAATTAGTTGATGAACCTAAAATTATAGAATTGTCCTGAGGTGCTGTTGCTCCATATCCTATTGCTGTAGATTGGTAACCGGAAGCATTTGCACCGTAACCCAATGCTATTGCATCATTTTGCTGTGTTTGGGAATTGTATCCTATAGCTACTGAATTTTGAAGGTTAGCCAAAGCATTATATCCTAAAGCTATTGAATTATTTCCGTTCGCATTAGCTCCCAACCCAAAATAAATACTTCCGTTAGGATGTAACCGACCTATACTCGTGTTATTTACTTTTATAGTTAAAGGGTGATATGTTGTTGTCCCTAAAAATTCTGAACCTGTTCCGGCATTAAAATTATTTCCATGTATATCCCATTTTTCAGAACTATCTCCACCGCTAAGCCCTACCCATTTTGCTCCGTCCCAGTAATAATATCCCGGAACCATATCATTCACAGTTGATGTATTGTAGATGAGTAAACTTGTAGCCGGATTAAAAATTGAGGATATATCAAGTGTTGAGGTTAAAGCTATACGTGGTAACAATACACCTTTGTCTGTACTAACCACATCTAAAATTGAGGAATGATCCGGAGTAACTGTGTTAATCCCAACCTGGGCATTTATTCTTATCAAGGAAAAGAAAACCAAACCAATTAAAAATGTTTTTCTCATTTTATTTAGATTTCAAAATTTTCGCAAAGGTTTACTTTTTACATATTATCCTCAAATACTATTTTATCATTTTCTTCTCAAAATCACAAATAAAAAAACCCTTATTAAGTTCTTTAATAAGGGTTTATATATAGTTATTGTACTAAATTATACGTGCAATGCTCTGTTATCAGTAGCTGCTAAAGCCGCTTCTTTCACAGCCTCCGCAAATGTAGGGTGTGCATGTGACATTCTTGAAATATCTTCTGCACTTGCTCTGAATTCCATCGCTGTAACTGCTTCTGCAATCAGATCTGCACAACGAGCACCGATCATGTGAACACCTAACACCTCATCTGTTTTAGCATCAGCTAAAATTTTAACGAAACCATCTGTGTCTCCACCTGCTCTGGCTCTACCTAATGCTTTAAACGGGAAGCTTCCGGATTTATACGCTACACCTTCTGCTTTTAATTGTTCTTCTGTTTTACCGACTGCCGCAACTTCAGGCCAAGTGTAAACTACTCCCGGAATCAAGTTATAATCGATATGTGGTTTTTGACCTGCTAAATATTCAGCAACCAACACTCCTTCTTCCTCTGCTTTGTGCGCCAGCATAGCTCCGCGGATCACATCACCGATAGCATAAATATTAGGCACTGAAGTTTGTAAATGGTCGTTCACTTCAACCTGACCTCTTTCTGTCATTTTTACTCCGGCTTTGTCAGCATTCAATCCGTCAGTATACGGACGACGACCAACAGCTACCAAACAATAATCTCCTTCTAATACTACTTCATTTCCTTTAGTATCATCAGCTTTAACGGTAACCGTTTCTCCGTTACGGGTTACTTCTTTTACTTTATGCGAAGTATAGAATTTCATTCCTTTCTTTTTCAACACTTTAGTCAATTCTTTTGACAAAGCACCGTCCATTCCCGGAATAATTCTGTCCATATATTCTACTACCGAAACCTGAGCTCCTAAACGCATATATACTTGTCCTAACTCAATTCCGATAACTCCCCTCCGATGATTACTAAATGTTTAGGCACTTCCGGTAATTTCAAAGCTTCAGTAGAAGTAATTACTCTTTCTTTATCAATTGAAATAAACGGTAAAGTCGATGGTTTAGAACCGGTAGCAATGATAACATATTTTGATTCAATTACCTCAGAACTACCGTCGTTTTTAGTGATTTTAACTGAAGTAGCACTTTCAAATGAACCCACACCTTCAAAAACAGTAACCTTATTTTTATCCATCAGGTATTTAACACCGCCTGAAGTCTGATCTACAACCGCTTGTTTACGTTCGATCATTTTAGTTAGATTCACTTTTACATCTCCGGAAACGTCAATACCGTGATCTGCAAAATGCTGTAATTCTTCGTAATGGTGAGATGATGCTAATAAAGCTTTAGACGGGATACAGCCTACATTTAAACATGTACCTCCTAAACTTGAATATTTTTCAATGATTGCAGTTTTAAAACCTAATTGAGCGCAACGTATTGCCGATACGTATCCGCCGGGACCAGAACCAATAATGGTTACATCAAATTGACTCATTTTTTTGGAAATATTTTATTAATATTAGTAGTTATATTGATTTATTCATTACAAAAGTAACGCTTTTTGTATTAATAGGTGTGAATTTATTGGTAATTTATTATATCTAAAATTTAAAGGCTGTGCTGTTTTTTACCTCACCGATCATAAAGGTACTATGGGTACTTCCGATATGTTGAATTGTCGTTAATTTTGTTACCATAAACTCACGATAAGCCTCCATGTCCTTTACAAATATCTTTAAAATATAATCGTAATCACCGCTTACATGATAACATTCAAGTACCTCATTGATCTTTACTACTTCTTTCTCAAACTGTGAAATAATATCAATATTGTGCTGTGTCAGTTTGATATGACAAAAAACAACAAAATTTTTCTCTATCTTTGCTTTATCCAATAAGGCTACATATTTACTGATTATACCTTCTCGTTCTAACTTTTTAATGCGTTCGTAAACTGCCGTTACTGATAAGTTCAGTTTAAGAGAAAGCTCCTTAGTTGTTTTTTTGGTATCAGCTTGTAACAACTCTAACAGACGCTTATCGATAGTATCTAACTTCATATTTCTTTAGTTTTAAAGTTATTTTAATTTTTAAATAGTATAAAAATCTATATTTATACAAATTTACAGTTTTTTATTCTAAATATTTTACTTTATATTGAAAAATAAATTATGTAATTAGAAATTTGAACAATAAAAACTAAACAAAATAACACTATGAATACATTTAATCCGGCTGACAAGATTCAGGATCTACAATATTTCGGTGAATTCGGAGGAGTAAATCCTTCTATTTCTGACAGTTCTACTTATACTTTCCTTTCTGCTAAAACTATGTTTGATACTTTTGAAGGCAATGCAGAAGGATGTTATTTATACTCTCGTCACTCTTCTCCTTCTAATTTATATCTAGGTGAAGCTTTAGCTGCCATGGAAGGAACAGAGGCTGCTAATGTTGCAGCGTCCGGAATGGGTGCTATTACTCCGGTTCTGATGCAATTATGCAATGCCGGAGATCACATTGTTTCGAGTCGAACTATTTACGGCGGAACCTATGCTTTCCTGAAAAACTTTGCTCCTAAGTTTGCTATTAAAACCTCATTTGTCGATATTACTAAATTAGACAAAGTGGAAGCAGCAATTACTGCTGATACCAAAGTTTTATACTGCGAAACAGTAAGTAATCCGCTTTTAGAAGTTGCTGATATAGCAGGTTTGGCTCAAATTGCTAAAAAGCACAATCTAAAATTAGTTGTAGACAATACTTTTTCTCCGCTTTCGGTAGCACCCGGAAAATTAGGTGCTGATGTTGTGATCCATAGTTTAACCAAATTCATCAACGGAAGCAGTGATACCGTTGGCGGTGTCGTTTGCGGAACACAGCAATTCATAGACGATCTGCGCAATGTTAATGATGGTGCCAGTATGCTTTTAGGTCCGACAATGGATAGTTTACGAGCTGCAAGTATCTTAAAAAATTTAAGAACACTACATATCCGTATGAAACAACACAGTCACAACGCTATGTATTTGGCACAAAAATTTGAAAAAGACGGCTTAAAAGTTGTTTATCCCGGTTTAGAAAGTCACCCTAGTCATAAACTATATGCCGGAATGATTAATCAGGAATATGGTTTCGGAGGTATGATGACCATTGATGTAGGTAATTTAGACAAAGCCAATGAGCTTATGGAGCTAATGCAACAAAAAAATCTCGGATATTTAGCCGTAAGTTTAGGTTTTTACAAAACTTTATTCAGTGCTCCCGGAACTTCTACTTCTTCCGAAATTCCTATGGAAGAACAACAAGAAATGGGCTTAACAGACGGTTTAATCCGTTTTTCAATAGGTTTAGACAACGATATTGAACGTACTTACCAAATCATGAAACAGTGTATGACGGAATTAAACGTTTTGTAAACTAATATCAAATAATTAAATAAAAAGTCCCGATAAAATTTATCGGGACTTTTTTATGAATTCTTATTTTAATTCTTCTCTATCTTCGAGTTTTATAGCCGGTTTAATTTCTTTATCGTCATCCGACAATAAATTTTCCGCTATTGGCTTAACTTCAATACGTCTGAATCTTTCAGGAGCATTAAAAGCCTCCATACCGTCTTTACCTGAGAATGCTCTCGTAGCTCTTGACGCTACTATAGAATAAGAAAAAGCAACATCAGATGTTCCATGACCTAATTCTACCACCTCAAATCCTTCAGCTGATTTATTCGTAACATAAACCCCATTACAGTCTCCTTCTAACTGGATAAAAACTTTCAAAGGATGCTCTTTATCTACTAAGATATTTTCACTTAAAATAGGATCTATAGTCACCGTTGCTCTTCCGTTCACTAACTTTTCTGTTCCGTAATCTTGCAATAAGCTTTCAGGAGCAGAAACAGCAGGCATTACATACGTTTTATCATCCTTCTTAACAGTTGTTGCATTAATTCCGGGGCCTACAACATTGAACATCATTTTTGTTTCTTCTTCTTTACCGGGTGCTGATTTATAAACATCATACAAAGTTCCTCCGGTAACTAAAGTATAACCAAACCAAGCTCCTGAATAGTTCGTAGCATACCCTATAAAAGCTGCTCCACTGGTTCCCGGAAAACTTGAATATGTTCCTACAGGATTTCCCTGAACAACTGCACCGTAACGGTTGTTCCCCGTAAAAACATTGATCGGAGAAAGAGAGGCTGTTCCAGCTCCGTTAAATTGCGCTGCCGTTCCTTGCGTAGCATTCAGATAACCTGCAAATGCCGACCCGGAAGCCGTTTGACTCATAGAACGAATTCCTATCGCTCCAATGGCATCAATAGCAGCACCGCCACCTGTTCTGAAATTATACACTGTCATAGCATTAGCTGCTCCGGAGGCTGCGTCTGCCTCAACAGCAATAGAAGGTCCTGCCGCATTTGTAGTTGATAAAATACCTGAACCGTTTGCCGAATAATTCGTTATTTGCAAACCCGCATAAGGGTTATTGGTATCATTATGGTCAATGAGCACCCCTACACCATTTGCATCAACATTAGCGACAACACCTATCGTATTATCATTGATCACAAAATTAGATTGTCCGGAATAGCCCGCAGAAGTTGTATTATTTACAACCAAAAGTCCTGTTGAAGCCGAGTTATTGTTTGTAATAGATACTGCTCCGGCATCAGCATTAATAACTCTTCCGGCACCTGCACCACCTTCATCATAGGCCATGTCAAGTGTATTATGAGAACCGCCTCCTGTTCCGGCTGCCATTCTCACCCAAATTGTCCCGTTCCAATAATAATAACCGGGTGTTACATCATTTACTGTTGCTGTATTGTACACAATAGTTCCTGCTGTCAAAGCTCCGCCGGCAGGATTTACTACGGGGGTGTCAATCGTTGTATCAGTCAAAGCAATTTGCGGAGCTAAAAAACCATTAGTTGTAGAATTAACTTCTAAAGCAGCTCTTGGGGTCGTAGTCCCCACCCCTACCTGGGCAGTAACAGTAATACTTATTCCCGAAAGAATAAAAAGTAGCGTTTTTTTCATAATAAAAATCAAATAAAGGGGTTAAAAACGCATAAATTAACTAAAATAAAAACAGAATGACAAATTTTTAATCTTAAAGACAATAAAACTTTATTTTTTTTACTAAAAAAAAGCTCTTTCTGTACTACCTAAAAAAAATCTTTTAGCTTTTAAGAAAAAAGCAAATTCTATTAAAATCTTTTAACACTTGTCCCGTTTTGTTATTTAATATGGAAAACTTCAAGGATAAATTTTCCTTTTCAATAATTTAAAGTTATTTTTGGATTTCGTAATCAAAAATTAAATATGAGAAAAATTATAATCAGTGCTTTTGCATTATTCTTTCATTTAGTATCATTTTCCCAAAATTTCACTATTGAAGAAACCGTAACCGGTTCTCGAAAATATGCTCCTGAAAACCTATTGTTTTCGCAATGGAAAAAAAATGAAAATGCTATTGTTTATGTAAGTAAAGATTTCCAATCACTACTGGAAAGAAATGATTCCGACAATTGGAAAGAACATACTTTAGCTTCAACTTCCGAACTTTCAAAAAACCTACAAGCTGCAATTCCTAATGAAACCTTCGAATTGCGTTTTTTCCCTTACAACTTTAATTGGGAGACAAAAGAGGTCATTTCTTTTGATGTTGACGGAAAGAGCAACAAATATTTTGTTCACTACAACTTAAAAAATAAAAAAGTAATACATAGTGTTGCTACTCCGCTAACAGCAAATGAACCGGCAGTCTCTAAAAACTCCGATGTTGCTTGGTTAGAAGATAACAACATCAAAATTACGCGTCAGGACGGCTCTTCTATTTCCGTAACTAATGATAGTAATAAAGGAATTGTAAACGGGAGCAGTTACGTTCACCGTCAAGAATTTGGTATTCACAAAGGAATGTGGTGGAATGAGAACGGTACAAAACTAGCCTATTATCGCAAAGATGAAACAATGGTAGGAGATTATCCTATCATTAACTGGAATGAACGCGAAGCAGTAAATAATAACATTAAGTACCCTATGGCGGGTATGAAAAGTGAAGAAGTGACACTTCAAGTTTTTGATCTGAAAACACAAAATACTGTTCAAATCCAAACCGGTGAACCAAAAGAACAATATTTAACGATGGTTTCCTGGCATCCGAACGGGAAAAGTATATTTATAGGTGTTCTGAATCGGGAACAAAATCATTTACGATTCAATCAATACAACGCCCAAACCGGAGCTTTGATAAAAACATTGTTTGAAGAAAAGTCCCTAACTTGGGTTGAGCCTCAACATACTATTATTTTTGTGCCGAATGATCCGGAACAATTTATTTATCAAACTGATAACAACGGTTACAACCAGATGTATTTATACAGTATTTCTGGCAAATTAATTAAAGACCTAGGTTTTAAAGACGTTATTGTTCAGGAGTTCCTTGGTTTTAGTTCAGATAATAAATCGGTTTACTACACCGGAATTACCAATCAAGGATTAGACCGTCAATTGTTCAATGTTGTCCTTAAATCAGGAAAAACAACACAATTAACCTCTGATAGCGGAACTCATCTTGCCGCTGTTTCTTCTGACGGAAAATATATTTTAGATACGTTCAGTAATACAGAAACACCTAACAAAATTGAGATTCTAAATACTAAAACAAAAAAAGAAACGGTTTTAGTCAATGCTCAAAATCCGTTTACCGGAAAAATTGATTTACCTAAAACAGAACTGGTTACTTTAACTTCTGCTGATGGCAAAACACCTTTAAACGGAAGAATTCTATATCCGGCAAACTTTGATCCTACCCGGAAATATCCGGTAATGATCTATGTATACGGAGGATCTCATGCACAATTGATCAAGAACAAATGGTTAGCCGGTGCCGCCTTCTTTGATTACTATATGGCGCAACAAGGCTATGTGGTATTTTCATTGGACAACAGAGGAAGTGAAGCCAGAGGCAAACACTTTTGTGATGTAAACCACAGACAACTGGGAATCAATGAAATGGCAGACCAGCTAAAAGGTGTAGAATTCTTAAAATCAAAAACATTTGTAGACAGTGACAGAATCGGTGTTTTCGGTTGGAGTTTCGGAGGATTTATGACTACTTCTTTATTAACTACTTATCCGGAACTGTTTAAAACAGGTGTAGCCGGAGGACCGGTTATTGACTGGAAATATTATGAAGTAATGTACGGAGAACGCTATATGGACACTCCTCAAGAAAATCCTGAAGGTTATGAAAAAGCATCCTTATTAAATAAAGCTACCAATTTAAAGGCTCGTTTATTAGTGATACACGGTGCACAAGACCCTGTAGTCGTACAACAAAATAGCATGAACTTTATTGAAGCCTGTATCAAAGCCGGAAAGCAAGTAGATTATTTCTTATACCCTAATCATGAACACAATGTAAGAGGAACTGATCGTATTCACATGTATGCTAAAATTGCTGACTACTTCAACACGTTTCTTAAATAATTAATTACAAGCCAATAACACTATTTTATGAGTACAAAAATCATCAAAAATAAAGAACTAAGCATCTTTGAAGCCCTGATCCCTGTCATAGCCTTAATCGGTATGTTAGCCTTTAACGTATATGTTTTCGGTGATGAAGCCCTAAGCGGAACAAACCAGTTTGTCCTTCTTTTAGGAGCTTCGGTTGCAGCAATTGTAGGTTTCCTAAACAAAGTTACCTATAAAAAAATGCTGGATGAAGTTGCTGAAAATATCAAATCAACTGCAGGAGCCATATTGATCTTGTTAATGGTAGGATCCCTTGCCGGAACCTGGCTCGTTAGCGGTGTAATTCCTTCTATGATCTATTACGGACTAAAAATTCTAAGTCCGGCTATCTTTTTACCGGCCACATTAATTATTTGTTCGGTAATCTCTATAGCCACAGGAAGTTCTTGGACTACTTCAGCTACTGTAGGTATAGCTCTAATAGGAATAGGAGGAGCTTTAGGCTTTGATTTAGGTATGGTTGCCGGTGCCGTAATTTCCGGTGCTTATTTCGGTGATAAGTTATCACCAATGTCAGATACAACCAATTTAGCCCCTGCTATGGCCGGAACAGATCTGTTTACGCATATCAAGTATATGACCTTAACTACTGTTCCTACCTACATCATCACATTGATTATTTTTATCATTTTCGGGCTAACCGTAGAGACGCACGGAATTGCTAATACTGACGGACTTTTAGCAGATATCGAAAAATCGTTTACCATCACACCGTGGTTATTCTTAGTTCCGGTTATTGTGATCGGATTGATCGTCAAAAAAACAGAACCGCTTATTGCCCTTTTAATAGGAACCTTACTGGGAGCTATCTTTGCTATTATCTTTCAGCCCAATATTGTACTGATGCTTTCCGGAGGAACTGAACTGAACTTCGTAAATGCTTATAAAGGCGTAATGAATGCAATCACTGTTGAATCTGTGATCCCAACTGATAATGAAACGTTAAAGGACCTTTTCAAAGCCGGAGGAATGCAAAAGATGTTAGGTACTATTTGGCTGATCCTTTGTGCTATGGTTTTCGGAGGAATCATGGATGCAATCGGAGCATTAGCGCGCATTAGCCAATCCTTATTAAAACTGGCTCATTCAACAGCCGGATTGTTTGCTTCTACAGTAGGAAGCTGCCTTGCTTTAAACGTCACTGCATCTGACCAATACCTGGCCATAGTAGTTCCCGGAAAAATGTTTGCCAAAGCTTATAAAGATCGAGGCTTAGCGCCTGAGAACTTAAGTAGAACTCTTGAAGATTCAGGAACTGTAACTTCAGTCCTTATTCCTTGGAACACATGCGGGCTTATCAATCAGGAGCTTTAGGTGTGGCCACTTTTGATTATTTGCCTTATGCTATTTTCAATTATTTGAGTCCGTTAATGACATTACTTTTTGCAGCTTTGAACATAAAAATAAGACAATTAGTCTCAAAAAAAGAGACAGAATAAGCAGTATAAATAAAACTTATTCTCTAATAAAAATTAACCATGACTTAACTATAGTTATGGTTTTTTTATTTGTAAATTTGCTATCAGAAAATTAGTAATAACTTTAAAATAAAAACTTTATGGCACTAGTAGGTAAAAAATTTCCTAACATTACTGTTGACGCGATCTCTGAAATGGGTGACAACTTAAAAATCAACGTTTTTGAAGAAGCTGTTAACAACAAGAAAAAAGTCCTTTTATTTTGGTATCCAAAAGACTTTACTTTTGTGTGCCCTACAGAAATTCATGCTTTCCAAGAAGCTTTAGCTGAATTTGAAAAAAGAAACACTATGGTAATCGGTGCTTCATGTGATACAAATGAAGTTCACTTTGCATGGTTAAACACTCCGAAAGATAACGGTGGTATCGAAGGAGTTACTTACCCGATCCTTGCTGACACAACTCGTAACTTGTCAAGTGCATTAGGAATTCTAGAAGCTGAAGATATTTTCAACGAAGAAACCGGTGAATATCAAATCGAAGGTTCTAATGTAACGTACCGTGCGACTTATTTAGTTGACGAAGACGGTAAAATTTTCCACGAAAGTGTAAACGATATGCCTTTAGGAAGAAATGTACACGAGTACTTAAGATTAATTGATGCTTATTCACACGTTCAAACACACGGAGAAGTTTGTCCTGCAAACTGGGAAGAAGGAAAAGACGCTATGAAAGCTGACAGAAAAAGTACTGCTGAATACTTAGCTTCTCACTAATAAAAAAATCAATAATAAATCTCAATAGCAATGTCAAGATCAGTAATTGAAATCTGATATTGTTATTGAGATTGAAATTACAACAATTAATTATGTTCCAAGAATTAGATCAAGATAACTTACAGGAAGTTGTAAACACTAATGATATTGTATTGGTACAATTTTCAGCTTCATGGTGCGGTAACTGTAGAATTATGAAGCCTAAATTTAAAAAATTAGCTTCTGAACATGAAAATGTACCGTTTTTAGTAGTAGATGCAGAAAAATTCCCTGAATCCAGAAAGTTAGTAAAAGTGGATAATTTACCTACTTTCGCAGCATTCAAAAACGGACAACTGGTCGATCAGACTCAGACAAACAAAGCAGAAGTTTTGGCAGAATTAGCAAGCAAAGTATTGTAATCTGGCAAACAGGAACTATTAAATCTATCCAAATGAAACTCCCTGTAATTAAACAATTAACTCAGTTTATTGAGGAAAATGATCAGGATTATCTGGTTGAAACTATAGAAGTTTTAGAAAACCTTACTGAAGTTCCTTCTCTTAAAGACGAAGAACTTGATGTAATCGGTGAATTGATTTCCAACATGTACGGTGCCCTTGAAGTTCATAAAATGATCAAAGAAGGAAAAGACAAGAAAACAGCTCTTAACGATTTTATGAAGCGGGTACTGGGTTCAATCGATAAAGAATAAATACTCTCATTAAAAAGAGAGTATTTATTTACACTATTTTTTACTACATTATTATTATTTTGTTAAAAAATTATATATTGCATAAAAATTCAATATATAATTTATGAAACAACTATATTTTTTCTCGACTCTCTTTTTATTGACCTCATCGGTTTATGCACAAGTTGTTTTTAAACCCAGAGCTACTCAGCTTGAATATTTGGAATTTCACAATGATGAAATAATTGTATTAAAAACACCTCAAGCTAACCTTCAAACATTTACCAGCAAACTTCCCTACCCTATTATCTTTGTACACGGATTAAATTCCAGCTCAGATACTTGGAATACTTCTACCAATTATTTTGACAACCAGTACAATTTTACTTTTGGTGGCCGACTGGATTATTGTCTCAATGCAGATTCAAATAATGTACTTGCCAATACCGATTTCTACCCTGTTGCAAATGCTGATATTGCCGCATTTTCTACAAACTTTCAAAACGGAGATTATTATTACGTCAACTTTAATCTAAATCCTGACGGCACAATTGATACTAATGTATTGAGTAACCAGGCCGCCGTTACCAAACAAGGAGCAGCCATGAAAGATGCCGTACAGCGTGTTTTACAAATAACCGGAAAAGACAAAGTTATTCTGGTAGGTCACAGCATGGGAGGTTTGGCTTCCAGAGAATATCTTCAGAATACAAACAACTGGCAGGCTGACAACCTGCACCACGTAGCCAAATTGCTGACTTTAGGAACACCACACGGCGGAAGTAATGCCAGCGATAATCCTCTAGCCTTCTTTACCAGTGTTAATGTTCGTTCAGAAGCTATCCGGGATCTTAAAGAAACCTACTATTACAGCGGTGAGCCTAGCGTTTATTTATTCGGAGGAACAGAAATACAGAACAGCAGTAGCATGAATGATAATTCTTATTCTCCTGATTTTTATAATGTTGATATTAATTGCAATGGTGTCACAGGAGAAAGTATTATAGGGTTGAATCAAAAAGTCCTGGATAATTATATTGACTTTTCTTGTGTTATCGGTAGAATTACAGGAGGAACAACTGATGGTGTCGTAGCAGAGCCTTCTTCACTTTTAAATACATACATAACAGGTCTGCTTTATCCTGCTAAGTATTTTTACTTTAACTCTTCTTTTGATTTTATTGAAAATCACACCGAACTTCCCGGTAAATATTACCAGATCCTTCAAGGTTTAGACGAACCCAATTATAAAGAGTTAGCTTACGGTATTTCAACAAATCAAAATTACATTGGTTTTACCACCGTTCAGGCTAATTCCGGTACTTCAGACATCGATTATTTTAAGTTTACCGTTTCTGATAATGTCAATGCTACAGTAGATATGAGTTCTATTGTTACGAGTAATATGAATGCCGCATTTTTAGATGCCAACGGAAATTTAATCGGTTCTGCCCATAATAACAGCGGAAGTACATTAAACTTTACTGAAACATTAAGTCCCGGCAATTACTTTTTAAGAATAACCAGTGTAAGTCCTAGTACCTCTAACTACCAAACTCCTTATCAGTTTGCTATTACAACGGTATTGGATAACAAAACATTTAACACTACAGTAAACAGCATTCAAGTATATCCTAATCCCACAACAGATCTTTTAACTATTTACGGAACAAGTATTGATGCGATTATGATATATGACATTTCAGGAAAAAATGTATACCATATTGAATTTACAGACAAAACACCTAAACAAACTATTGATGTTTCTTCATTAAAAAAAGGAATATACTTTCTGACCCTTGAACAAAAAGGTCAAAAATCAGTTTTTAAAATTTTAAAAGAATAGGGCTAAATAAGATTATGCTATTACTTTTAACATAACTAAATATACCGGATTCTTTAAGCCCTAAAGAATCCGGTTTTTTAATATATTTTATTCTAAAAGTATTTCTTCTTAAACCAGAAAGCCAGATTAACCAGAGCTATCAAAGCCGGAACCTCTACTAAAGGACCTATTACACCGGCAAAAGCCTGACCGCTATTAATCCCGAAAACACCAATAGAAACTGCAATTGCTAATTCAAAATTATTTCCGGTTGCCGTAAATGCAATGGCTGTAGCCTTAGAATAATCGGCACCGAAATATTTCCCGATAAAAAAGCTCATCACAAACATCAAGGCAAAATAAATTACCAAAGGAATGGCAATTCGAACTACATCCATCGGAATCTGAACGATCAATTCGCCTTTCAAACTAAACATCAAAACAATCGTAAACAATAATGCGATGAGCGTTATTGGCGATATAAACGGAACATATTTTTCCTGAAACCACTTTTCGCCTTTTAAACGAATCAAACCAAATCGGCTGATGATTCCCAAAGCAAACGGGATTCCTAAATAAATTCCGACACTTTCTGCAATCTGACCAATACTAATATTGACTTCAAACCCTTTATAACCAAAAACCGGAGGCAGCACTGTTATAAAAAAATAAGCATATACACTATACAAAAGCACTTGAAAAATACTGTTCAAAGCAATTAATCCGGCACCGTATTCCCGATTTCCCTCTGCCAGATCATTCCACACAACTACCATTGCAATACAACGCGCTAAACCAATGAGAATAACTCCAATCATATATTCCGGATAACCTTTTAGAAATAAAATAGCGAGAAGAAACATCAAAACCGGACCTATAATCCAGTTCAGGATAAGGGAAGCACTCAATACTTTAGTATTTTTAAATACTTCACCCATTTTAGCGTAATTAACTTTTGCCAAAGGCGGATACATCATCAGGATCAATCCGATTGCTAAAGGAATATTCGTCGTTCCGCTTGAAAAAGAATTGATAAAACCACTACTTGAAGGAATAAAATACCCTATCCCGACTCCGACCAACATGGCTATAAAAATCCATAACGTTAAATACCGGTCTAAAAAGCCTAATTTTTTTCTTTCTACAACAGGAGCACAATTTGTAACCGACATATTATTTTTTTATTTGTGAGAAAACATAATACATTTCAGAGGCAATTTCTAAACTTCGCTGTTCATATTTAGCGTTCATTAATTCCGTTCCGTCAAAAGCTTTCGGATCCTCGTAAGTAATAGGAATTCGCTTTTCTGCTCCTGCTATAAAAGGACAGCCACCATCAGCCTGAGAACAAGTCATAATAGCCGCAAAACCTTTTTCCGGATTAAACGTATCATCATATTTTTTTGAAAACCCGATAACAGCCGCTTCACTACTATCGAATTTTACAGCATAAACCGGATTAGTACTCTCACTTAATTTTTCAATATTAAATCCTTGATGCGTTAAAGTTTCCACTATTTTAGAAAACATTGCTGTAGCTTCTGTCCCACCTGAATAAGAATAAACATTCGGAATTCCGAAATGAAAAGCCATAGTTTGTGCCCAGATTTGCCCTAAATGACTTCTACGTGAATTATGTGTACAGATAAAATTTAATCGGATCTCGTCTTTTGAATTGACTTTGTTCTGAATAAAATCAATTAAAGATTGTAAGACCTCTTTTCGTTTGTTTGAAACAGAAATATCTGTTATTTTTTCAAGTGTTTGCAATAATTTTGAATACATATTATTTCTTTTGGAAGGAACAAAAAATAAAATTTTGAATTGTATCAAACGGTGTTTGATGGTTCGTTGTAAAACAGTTTAGTTTCTGAAAATTGTTTTGAAAAAGAAGTCCTATTTTAGGTTCATCATATTGCGTAACGGTCAATCCACTGCATTTCAACGGACCATTGGCAGAAAAGGTTGCCAAAAATAAAAATCCGTCTTGTGTCAAGGCTTCGGAAGCTAAATCAACATATTTCTGAATATCATTGGTTTCCGTTAGAAAATGAAAACTTGCGCGATCATGCCAAACATCATAACGTTCTGTCGGTTGAAAATCTAACACATCTGAAACTATAAAATTTACATTTTTAGCTTTATCGCCTAATCTTGTCTTTAATCTTTCAATGGCTTTTTCAGAAATATCTAAAACCGTCAGATCTTCGTAACCTAAAAGCAACAAATGATCTATCAAATAACTGTCACCGCCACCAATCTCGATTATTTTAGCTTTTTTATCAATACCATACCTTTCAAAAAGCTGTAAAGAAGTTTCAGGATTGGGTTGGTACCAACTCACTTCATTTACAGCCTTTGTAGCAAAAACATTTTCCCAATGTTCTTTCTTCGAAAGCTCCATTTAACAACAGCCGGAATTTGGTGTACAACAACTTGTTTTGGCTTCCAGGTCTTTTAAAGAAATTTTCATTTTTTCCGGTGGTATGCCACAATGATCAGATGCTAAACAAGTAGTCTCTTTTTTAGTCAGTTTAAAGATTCCGTTTTCAAAAGCCAAACCAAATTTCCCGATGGTTTGTTCCATTTGATATTCCACTTCCAATTCCAGATCCTGCTCTTGGAACAAATTCTCAGAGGCTTTAATGATCTTAAACACCTTATCAGCCGTTAAACGATGTTCCAGATCGCCGGCAAACCAAACTTGAAACGTGATCAACTTTTCTTCACGAATGGTATTTCCGCAATCGATAAAATTCTTACTCAACAATCCCATTTCTGTAATATGAAAATGGTTCGGAACGAAAGTTCCGTCAGGTAACTGAATAGTAAATTCAGTTATCGTTTCTAAAGCTGTTCTAAATTCTGATAATTTCATTTTTTATGTTTTTTAAAATTAACAACATTTCTTTTGTAGTTTACTTGATATTTCACCAAAGTAATGCTGGATCTTCTGCATAGTTTCCAGATTCAAGCAATAGCAAATCGCTGTTCCCTCTATATTTCCCTGAATAACACCTGCATTCTTCAACTCTTTTAAATGCTGCGAAACCGTTGGCTGCGCCAATGGTAATTCGTTCACAATATCACCGCAAATACAGCTATCTACACTCAATAAATACTGAATAATAGCAATACGCGCCGGATGCGACATGGCTTTGAATAAACCTGCTAAATCATTTTGTTCTTTGGTAAAAAAATCGGCTTTTGAAGCTCCCATAGTTAAATTATTATATTGCAATATTACGATATAATAATTGAATAAAAAAATTTAGGCAAAAAAAAAATCCCGCATGAATCATGCGGGATTTAATTTATTAGAAAAGGAAAAATTAGTTTCCTCCTTTTTCCATTTTAGCTTTTAATTCTGCTAAAGCATCGATATCACCTAAAGTTGATTTTTCAACTGTGTTAGATGAAGTTGACGCTGCAGCTTCTTTAACTACTTTTTCTTCTTCTTCACGGAAGATAGCAGTGTGAGACGCTACTACTCTTTTGAATTCTTTGTTGAACTCAATTACTTTGAAGTCAGCAGTTTCTCCTTTTTTCAATTTTTTACCATCTTCTTTTTCTAAGTGACGAGACGGAATGAAAGCAACTACATCATCACCGAAATCTACAGTAGCACCTTTGTCTACGATCTCAGCAATTGTTCCATTGTGAATAGTACCTACAGCGAAAGCTTCTTCGTGTTTATCCCAAGGGTTTTCAGTAGTTTGTTTGTGACCTAAAGACAATTTACGTCCTTCAACATCCAACTCTAATACAACAACGTCTAATTTATCACCAACGTTAACAAATTCAGACGGGTGTTTGATTTTCTTAGTCCAAGATAAGTCAGAAATATACACTAAACCATCAACACCTTCTTCTAATTCAACGAAGATACCGAAGTTAGTAAAGTTTCTAACAGTTCCTGTGTGACGAGAACCTACTGGGTATTTAGTAGTGATATCAGTCCAAGGATCCGGAGTTAATTGTTTGATACCTAATGACATTTTACGCTCATCCCTGTCTAAAGTTAAGATAACCGCTTCTACTTCATCACCGATCTTCATGAAATCCTGAGCTGATCTTAAGTGAGTAGACCAAGACATTTCTGAAACGTGGATCAATCCTTCAACACCGTCAGCAACTTCAATGAAAGCACCGTAATCCGCTAAAACTACTACTTTACCTTTTACTTTATCTCCAACTTGTAAGTTAGTATCTAAAGCATCCCACGGATGAGGGTGTAATTGTTTTAAACCTAATTGGATACGTGTTTTCTCATCATCAAAGTCTAAAATTACAACGTTTAATTTTTGATCTAATTCTAATACTTCGCTTGGGTGGTTGATACGAGACCAAGATAAGTCAGTGATGTGGATTAATCCGTCAACACCACCTAAGTCAATGAACACACCATAAGAAGTGATGTTTTTCACAACTCCTTCTAATACTTGTCCTTTTTCTAATTGACCAATGATTTCTTTCTTTTGTTCTTCGATATCTGCCTCGATAAGCGCTTTGTGAGAAACCACAACGTTTTTGAATTCGTGGTTGATTTTAACCACTTTGAATTCCATAGTTTTGTTTACGTATTGATCGTAATCACGGATTGGTTTAACATCAATTTGAGAACCTGGTAAGAATGCTTCGATTCCGAATACGTCAACGATCATACCACCTTTAGTTCTACATTTAACGAAACCGTTAACGATTTCACCAGTTTCATGAGCAGCGATAACTCTATCCCATGCTTTGATAGTTCTGGCTTTTCTGTGAGACAATACTAATTGCCCTGTTTTATCTTCACGAACGTCGATTAAAACTTCTACTTTATCACCAACTTGTAAGTTAGGATTGTAACGAAATTCGTTTAAAGAAATAACACCTTCTGATTTAGCATTGATATCAACGATTGCGTCTCTATCTGTAATTCTTACCACAACTCCTTCTACAACTTCTTGATCGTCAGTAGATACGAAAGTTTTTGCTACTAAATCTTCAAATTCCTGCAAGTTTTTCTCATCTACCGCATCAATACCTTCTGCGTAATTGTGCCAGTTAAAGTTTGCTAAAAACTCTTCTTGTGTTTTGTTAATTTCAGCCATGCTGATTAAAAAAATTTGTATGCCGGGTTTTTTGAGTTTCAATTTGCAGATTAAACCACAACAGTGTTTTTTACATAATTACTTGATACCCAATCGGAAACTCTACTCTGCCAAAAAGGTGTGCAAAGATAGTCATTTTTTCTGAAATCCAAATACTTATTTTTAAAAAAAAGTTTTATTACCGCTCTTATTCTAAACTTGTTAGCTTATTTTTTGTTTGACCAATTCCATAACTTTTGCAAACTGCTCTTCACGGGTCAGATCTGAATTATCGATCACAACAGCATCTTCAGCCTGTACTAAAGGTGAATCTTCACGATGCGTATCAATATAATCCCGTTGTTCCACATTTTCCAATACTTCTTCATACGTTACCGTTTGTCCTTTTTCTAACAACTCTTTATACCTTCTCTCAGCTCTTGTCTCTGCCGATGCCGTCATGAAAATTTTTAACTCTGCTTCCGGAAATACAACCGTTCCTATATCTCTGCCATCCATTACGATTCCTTTATCCTGCCCCATTTCCTGTTGTTGTTGTACTAATTTAGCACGTACTTCCGAAATTTCAGCTATACGGCTTACTTTTTGGGACACCTCCAGAGTTCTGATCTCTTTTTCAACATTTTCACCATTCAAATACATTTCAGCAAATCCCAAAGCGTCATTGAACTGGAAACGCAACTGAACTTTATTCAGGTTTTGAACGACCTGCTCTTTGTCTAAATACTCTTCAAAAACCCAATGGTTTTGCATGGCAAAATAGGTCACGGCTCTGTACATCGCTCCGGTATCTACATAAACATATCCTAATTCTTTAGCTAACTGTTTGGCTAAGGTACTTTTTCCGGTCGACGAGAAGCCGTCGATTGCAATAATGATCTTTTTCATATCTGAATATAAAAGCTATTCGCTTTCTTTAACGTCTTTCTTTTTTAAAATATGCAGAATAACCGTTTGTGCTGCATGCAGTCCGAACAATCCCGGCATCCAGCTATTCGTTCCGTAAAACGACTTTTTAAAGTTGGTCCCGTCGGTCATTTTTACGCTATCGTAATCCGGTCGTTCATCTGAATACACTACTTTCACGCCACCGGAAATCCCTTCTTTCTTTAAGCGTTTGCGCACTTGTTTGGCTAACGGACAATAATCGGTTTTACTAATGTCGCGAACCTTTACCTTTTCTGCCAGAAACTTTCCGCCGGCTCCCATATTACTGATGATCTTTACTTTTTTTCTTTTGGCTGCCAGGATCAAATTCAACTTAGGTGTTAAGCTGTCAATACAATCCAGTACATAATCAAAATCCTGAGTAACCAATTCAAACGCTCTTTCCGGAGAAAGAAATTCCTGAACACGGGTTAAATTGAGTTCCGGATTGATATCCAGTAAACGATCACCCACTACTTGTACCTTTGGTTTATCTACGGTAGAGTGCAATGCCGGTAATTGGCGGTTTATATTGGTAATATCAACCGTATCGCCATCTACAATAGTCATATTCCCTACTCCGGCGCGAGCTAAAAATTCTGCTGCAAAACTTCCTACTCCACCTAAACCTACTACCATTACATTTGCATTTGTCAATTTTGCCATCCCTTCCGGCTTAAACAATAATTCTGCGCGTTCTTGCCACTTTGCCATACCTTATTCTATTGATTTATTTTTTATTTATTTCTTTTGAAAACCGCTTCAAAATTTTGTATCACTTGTTGCTGTAGTTGCTCTACTGTCAAATTTTTTACAGTTGCCGCTTTTTGGTAAACCTGAGCAATCCCCTCTTCAATAGTATCCGTCTCTAAAAAAAAACAATTTTCGGGCACAAATTTAAAAACCTTTTCTAAATCAGGATTACGCAACAGGTATTTTCCGAAAGAAAGATACAGTCCATTATCTAGTAAACTTTTGGCGACCTGCTCATTTTTTGAGAAACCGTGAACGATCATCGGGTTCTGAATATCCATTTCTTTTTTAATAGCAATGAGTTCCTGATAAGCCGCTACACAATGTAAAATAATAGGCTTTGTTGTTTGCTGTACCAATTCTATCTGCTGTTGAAAGACTTCCGTTTGTAGCGATAACGGAATTTCAATTCGCTTATCTAAACCACATTCTCCCAATGCCAGACATTTTTCGTCTTTTAATTTCTCTTCTATTAGCTGCAGATCACTTGATAAGCGATCTTCCTTTATATACCACGGATGAATTCCTATGGAATACTGAGGGATCTTCGCAGAAAACTCCCACGGGTATTGGTTAACCACTTCCAGAATTTCCGGATCAGCTGTGTACTGATGTGTATGTAGGTTAATGAACGGCATTAGTCATGAAACTTTTTTACTCCTGCTTCAATAGCAATATCCAGATCGTTTTCCCGGGGTACTATCGGACAAGAATAGTTGTGATTGTAGGCGCAATACGGATTGTATGCTTTGTTGAAGTTTATAACTACCGTATCGGTTTCCGGAATCCTCATGTCCAGATACCGTCCGCCTGCATACGTTGCTTCTCCGTTGGTCAAATCTAAAAAGGGCAGAAAAAGATAATCTTTGAATCCCGGTTTCTTACTCAATTCTATATTTTGGTATACATTTAAAACGAATTGCTTTCCGTTTAACTCAAAATGCAGTTCTCCGTATTTTTTATACAACGGAGTTCGGGAAGTCGACGTTCTCATCTTAAACTTCTTTGTATTCTTTACTTGCACAAAAGTTGCCTGAACTATGAATTCCTGTGAAACCGGATAAAAATCCAATTGTTCAAAATGCACTAAATCTTCCTTTTCTAACGGACTTGAAACAGAATCTCTGAATTCTTCATTCAAATGCTCCTGAAATTCCTGAGCCGACCTCATTTCGCTTTCCTGAGCAAATGTATAGCACGAAACCAATAAGGCTATGATGATCTTATACATGAATATTTTTTCAGCAAAAATACTGAATTTTACGCTTTCTGTCCAATTTATGGTATACTGTATACCCCGAGAGTGACTTCCATTGTATTACACCTTATTCCTCCTGACCAACTTCTCAATTCTATTCGTATCTTTGCGGTAAGATTAAAAAGCTATGATTCCACAAGAAACTATCGTTGCCTTGGCTACACCTTCCGGTGCCGGTGCTATTGCTGTTATCCGCCTGTCGGGTAAAGAGGCTATTGCTATTGCGGCACAAGTATTTCAATCGGTTTCCGGTAAAGAACTGAGCCGACAAAAGACGCATACAATCCACTTAGGACATATTACAGACGAAGGAAAGGTTTACGATCAGGTTTTAGTATCTATCTTTAAAGGACCACATTCGTATACCGGCGAAAATGTGGTTGAAATTTCCTGTCACGGTTCTACTTTCATCCAGCAGCAGATCATTCAATTATTGCTTCGTAAAGGAGCCAAAATGGCTCAGGCAGGTGAATTTACCTTACGCGCTTTTTTGAATGGAAAACTGGATCTATCACAAGCAGAAGCTGTAGCTGACCTTATTGCCAGCGATAATGAAGCGAGTCACCAGATTGCCATGCAGCAGATGCGTGGTGGTTTTAGTAATGAGATTGCCAAATTGCGTGAAGAATTACTCAATTTTGCTTCCTTAATTGAATTGGAATTAGATTTTAGCGAAGAAGATGTAGAATTTGCAGACAGAACGGCTTTTCATGAACTCTTAAACCGCATTGAATTTGTTTTAAAGCGTTTAATCGATTCGTTTGCTGTGGGGAATGTGATTAAAAATGGTATTCCGGTAGCAATTGTGGGCGAACCCAATGTAGGGAAATCGACTTTATTGAATGCCTTGCTGAACGAGGAACGCGCTATTGTTTCGGACATTGCCGGAACGACCCGTGATACCATTGAAGACGAATTGGTCATCAACGGTATTGGTTTCCGATTCATCGATACGGCCGGAATCCGAGAAACAAAAGATCATGTGGAAAGCATCGGGATTCAGAAGACTTTTGAAAAGATCGAACAGGCTCAGGTTGTCCTTTTTTTGGTTGACAGTTCTCAGCTAACAGTTGATAGCTTAGAACCTCTTAAAAATGAAGCCGAGCGTATCAAAAATAAATACCCGCAAAAAGCACTGTTGGTTTTATTTAACAAAAAAGATTTATTGTCGGAAGAACTGATTTCGGATCTGAGATCTCAAATTCCGAATAGTCTATTCATTTCCGCAAAAAATAAAGAGGGTATTGACGAACTGAAGAATGCTTTGCTTTCGTTTGTGAATACAGGTGCCTTGCGCAACAATGAAACCATTGTTACCAATACGCGTCATTATGACTCGTTGTTAAAAGCACTGGAAGAGATCCAAAAAGTAAAATGGGGTTTAAATGCCGGTATTTCATCGGACTTAATGGCGATCGACATCCGCTCGGCATTACATTATTTTGGTGAGATTACGGGCGAAGTGACCAATGATGAATTACTAGGTAATATTTTTGCTAATTTTTGTATTGGGAAGTAATTAAAACAATTTGCTTATTCTAAAATTATCCAACATCAAGAATTGTATTTTTGATTTAATAATTGTACTATTTGCTCTAATTCCTGAATAGGTAAAATGGCTGCGCATTGGATAGATTGATTATTTGAAGCAGTGAAAATCAATACACCTTTTTGTTCTTTTTTAAAACCTAAGCTGATTTAGTAAAAATTGTGTGCTATAATCAGTGATCTTTACCTTAATTCCCGTTTACATTTTTCACACAAGGCTAAGTCAGCATTATCTATCGTTTTTATAGATTCCACAGCATCAGTCATCACACATTTTTTATCATTACAATGGGGTAATCCTAAATTATGCCCGAACTCATGAACTATAATCTTTTTAAAACGGTTAAAATATATTCTTTTATTAGGAGACTGGATTCTAAATGTTGAAATTATGCAACTATTACCCGGACAATACGCTAATCCCATAATTCCCCAATCTTCGTATTTGTAAACTGGTTTTTTGATATTTCCATCTTTATCCCTTTTTGTAGTAGAGATATCTTTATTCGTTAATCCTAAAACGTATTGTATACTATCTTTTAAATCCATTTTCTGAAATTTAATAATTGAATCTGCTCTGTATCGTGGTGATTTAATTAGAACAAAAGCTTCTTTATACAATTCTTGATTTTCGTTAATATGAACCTTTACCTCATAGAACTTTTCAAGACACAATTTAGCTGTATCTAATTCAGCTTTTGGAAGTCCTTTATACTGCTTTAATAAGACAACTGTATTGGAATCGATTTTGTTTGTACAACCCGAAAAAAGCAGCAACATTACGCTGCAAATCAAACTTAAAAAATATTTTTTTTTCAAACCATGCTTCTTACAATATTACCAATATGAATTAGAAATAATTATTCTGAAATAATATTAACAATCCTTTCCCAATCTTTATATCCAAAATAAATTTTAATTGGAAGAATACTAGCTATTTCTCTATTCTCTTCAATAAATTTAGGAAAACAATAAGAATCTAACTTAGTATCCTTTCTAAAGTTTTCAGGCACAGTTATAAACTCTTCTTTTTTCCTATTTTCAAAAGAATAATAACTTCCTGAAAAATTAAAATTCCAATCTAAAATTTGTCCTTTAGCAAACTTTTTTCTCATTATTGGGTCAATATGTTTAAGATCTCTATTATTGAATAATAATTTATTTCGTTCTAAAAAAAGGCTTGAAGCCAATTCTCTATATTCTGCCTCATATTTTTTAAAAAAACTCAAATTTTTCAGAACTTCTTCTTTAGTAATTTTCTTAAAAATAGAGATACTTTCATCAACAGTATCTATTTCAATCGAATAGTCTAAAAACCTTTCTTTCCACTCTTCTGCTTTTGTCTTCTTTTCTGGCGAACTAAACTTATCATAATAAATTATTAATTTATCTCCCCTATTTAATTTAAACAATACACTTTCAGATGGGAAATCCTCAATTGACTTTATAACAGTGATATTTTTATTTTCCATACTAATTATAATTCAACAATATACTTCAAATTTGAATATCTTTTAAAATTAATATTCACTATTCGGCTCAAAATAAGTTTTATTATTTAAATTTTTAAATAAAATCAACCTGATTGGAGAAATTAAAAGGGGGTTCACTAGTGTTGTAATTTTTGCTTTTGTTCATAAAAAAATCGAAAATAAAATTAGTAGTCAATTTTGTACCTCCGTTTGCGACATCCTGTAAATACTACCATCGCTAATTTTTGTATTGTAAAGTAATGTTTTAGCTCTTTAGAATTCACTCCTCTAAACTATTTCTCCCGTTCATTCCTTGTATAATTTCTTGAGCCAATGTATAGGGAAAGATGTTCATTGTAGCATAGAATTCCAGTTTATTGTGATCTAGTACTTGAGCTCTGGCTGTTTTATAATCTGAATCAGATAGATCAATAATATCTTTTTTGGAATAAACCCTTTTTATTTCCTTGTTGTTCTTATCGAACAAATTTTGAAAATGCTTTCTGTTGTGCTCAAAATTAAATGATGTTGCATCAGAAAAAACAAAACACCTTATGTATAAATCTAAATATTCTGAAAATCGGATCTCTTTATCTTTGAATTTATCAAAACCGTATATTTGAGTAATCCATAGATTCAGGGTTTTGTTTTCAATTCCGAATTCTGTTGCAATTTCGTCTCTTGAAACTTTGATAACAGTATCCATTTTCCTGAGCAATAAGTCTTTGGTCAAACGTTGCGATCTTTTAATCTTAAATATTTTATTGAAAACATAACGTCCTATTTTTGCTTTTATGATATCTAATCTCTCTAAGGCATATCCTAACTCTTCCTTTTTGAGATCTGTCTGCATAACCCAATTTGAAATTTTATCCGTCTGACTATTTCTTTTAAACAATTCGGACAATGTTTCAGTGACAACACAACTAAATAGAAAATTAAAATCGATTACTACATAATTTGAAGTGTTCCCGATCTCTTCTAATGAACCTATCGGCTCCGTATTTTCACCTGCAATGTGGTAGAGTTCCGATCGGAAATCCGGATCGTTATAAAGCGACGTTAATTCGGACTGTATAAAATGATATAGTTTTAAAAACATACGAATGCAAAAAAGGAGTTTTTAATAAAATTAATCAAAAACTCCTTTTTTCTTTTTATTTTTTACCCTTATATTCCGGATTGTTAGGGTTTAATTGATTAGAACGATTGTCTAATTGTGCCTGATACGTTTCATTTGTACCTGATGTACCTTTGTTAGCATTGTGACTGTCCGCATTGTGATTTTTTGTTGTACTCATAACATTACGATTTTAAAAATTATACTACAAAGATAAATGTATGCTAAAATTAAATGCTAAACAATCCCTTTTAGATAAATAAAACACTATTTAACAAACAATTACAAATCAAATACTGTTTTAATCAGGTACAACTAAATAGAAGCATTCCGGTTTACCGAATCACAACGTCAAACCTTTTTCTATTCAATGGTTTTCAAGTGTTGCCCTACCGCATTTCAGCCTCTTAAGCTGTCAATAGTATACAGATCCTTTCTTTCGTTTGCTGAGAGATTTTTTATCTCATATTTCATTTCCATTATTTGACTCGGATGAGAGAAACAAAAGAAAACCAACTTTTTCTTAAAAAGGCCTTTTTCTATTTTTTTAAAAAAGACGTTAAATTCTATATCCGTTTCCTTTACTTGTTTAAGGGATTCATCTAACATTGCTTTCAGCTTATTCGATACACTCTCAACCACTTGATCGTTCAATTTGTTGTCGAAAATGTGAATTTTTTCAACTAACTCAGGATAAGAATGGACTTCCCGGTATATATAACCGTTTTTCTTAAATTCATTCAGGGTTTCTGCTTTCCGCTCATCTTGCTCATCTGAAACTTTTACTTCAAACATTAATCGGTTCTCCATATCGTGATAGAGCAGTCCGGAAAAAATAGTGATCTCTTTGCGACAGTTAGTACACTTTTTACTATTCAGTGTCCCGCTTAAAACCTCTTCTTTTAAATTGGGTTCCAATGTAACATTGACTGTCTGATAATATTTGATCTCTTGTATAGCATTACAATGCGGGCAGTTTTCCTGTATAACTTTAAATAAACTCATCTTGTTTTTACCATTTAAAAATAGTGTGTCCCTTTTTCTTATTGCCAAATATATACCTCTTTTCTGTAAGAACAGAAAATTTGTTATTGTAAAGATAGGATTTGTACACAATTATTCTTTATCCGATGTAAAAATGTACAAATTCAACTTTATCTGATCTGATTTTTGTATTGAGCATTCTTCTCTTCTTTTATCCAACACCTTTTAAGCCCTAAAAAACAACCCCAAAAGAATCAGCCTGTGCACGATCCTTTTGGGGTAATTATCTTTTTTATCCTTTTTTTCTATCGAAAAGAGAAAAACATATTTTTAAAATTCAAAACATATTCCCAGTTCGTGGGTTCCGTTCTCATACTTGTTTATGTTTGTAACATTCGATTCAAAAGCATAGCTCAACTGCAAGCGGTTTTTTATCTTAATATTGAATAAGCCTCCTACAGCGCGGTCTATTCTGTAATTTGCTCCGAGATCGAGAACATCAAAAAAGTTAAACGTTCCCGTTACGTCGGTAATGGTTTCTTCGCTCGAATAGCGAACCAATGTTGAGGGGATGAACTTTATCTGATCGCTGATCGTAAAATTATAACCACCGCTTATGTAAAGCTGCGCTTTATTATTAGCAGTCGTGGCAATTCCGTTCTTATCGGCTACCCGATCCGTTTCAAATATTCTGGGAACAGACAGTGACGCAAAATAGTTGTCGTTCTTCAGATAAAAACCGGCTCCTATGTTCGGATTAAAATAATTGGTGTTCTGAGATAAGAACGGATCTGCCGGTAAATTCAACCGTTCAAAGTCAATATTCACAAATGTTCCTCCTGCCTGAACTCCGAACAATACATCCGTAGACTCGCTGATTTTTAACGCATAAGAAAAACTACCGAACAAAGAGGTTGTTCGCTCAATGAACACTTTGTCTGCTATAACAATTCCGCCAATGCTGATCTTGTCATTAACCGGGACCGACAAATTCAGGCTTTGTGTTTCAGGTGCTTCTGCAATACCGATGAACTGACTTCTGAAATTGGCTCTGACCGTAGCGCGTTCATCAAGTCCGAATGCTGACGGGTTAAAAAAACTGGTATTGTATCGGTACAGAGAATAACTCGGTTCTGCTTGTGCTAAAACTTTTAATGATGATGTTAAAAGCAATAGTATTAAAAATAATAATTTATATAATTTCATTTTATTGATTTATTAGTAATTTATATACAACCACCCTTTAAGGTATAAGGAAGCATCTCCGAAAACATCAATACTGTAAAAGTAAGAGCCCACCGGTACTAAGTCTCCCGTTCCGTTTCTATGGCCGTCCCAATCGTTTTGATAATTTACCGTATGGAACACCGCTACCCCATTCCTGTCAAAAACTTCAATCTTTGCTTGAGGATAATTGGTGATATTTTCAATTACCCAAGTATCGTTCTGACCGTCATTATTAGGCGATAAACCTAAAATAGGGGTAATATCAGGGTTTTGCTCAGCATCACAAGGATCAGCTATATGGTCCATATCCCTATCCGGTCCCGTAAAGCTAACGGTTGCATGTGCCTGGCTACTGTTACCGCTTGCATCTGTTAGGGTTAGTGTCACCATTTCAGCTTCGTCAAGTCCCGGACAGTTAAAAGAACTCATATCCAAAGACATACTTACGATACCACAATTATCATAACTTCCGTTATCGATCATTTCAGGCGTAATAAAAGCACTCCCTGAATTGTCTAATTGTACGGTAATATCTTGTGTTATCACTACCGGATCAATAGTGTCTTCAACCGTTACCAAAGCAGTAGTACTATCGCTATTGCCCACACCGTCAGTAACGGTCAGAACTACAGTGACCGGTGTCCCTATATCCGAGCAATCAAAAGAAGTTCTATCCAGTTGCCAAGAAGCAATAGTACAGTTATCGCTACTTCCGTTGTCGATCATTGCCGGTGTAAGGGTTGCATTGCCGGAAGCATCTAAAGAAACCGTAATATCCTGAGCAATAGCAACAGGACTTTCAACATCAGTCACTGTTACTACTTGCGTACAAGTTGCCGTGTTCCCTGCTCCGTCCGTAGCTGTCCAGGTTACAGTAGTGGTTCCGATCGGAAAAGCCGTCGGTGCATCATTGGTTACTGTTGGGGTACCGCAATTATCCGTGGCTGTAGCCGTTCCTATGGATGCTGTAGCCGTACATTGACCCGCAGCTGCATTGAGCGTAATCGCTCCCGGACATGTAATTACCGGATCTTCGGCATCGGTCACGGTTACTACTTGCGTACAAGTTGCCGTGTTCCCTGCTCCGTCCGTAGCCGTCCAGGTTACAGTAGTGGTTCCGATTGGAAAAGCCGTCGGTGCATCATTGGTTACTGTTGGGCTACCGCAATTATCCGTAGCTGTAGCGGTTCCTATGGATGCTGTAGCTGTACATTGACCCGCATTTGCATTGAGTGTGATCGCTCCCGGACACGTGATCACAGGGTCTTCGGCATCGGTCACGGTTACCAGTTGCGTACAAGTTGCCGTGTTCCCTGCTCCGTCCGTAGCTGTCCAAGTAACGGTAGTGGTTCCGATCGGAAAAGCCGTTGGTGCATCATTGGTTACTGTTGGGCTACCGCAATTATCCGTAGCTGTAGCGGTTCCTATGGATGCTGTAGCTGTACATTGACCCGCATTTGCATTGAGTGTGATCGCTCCCGGACATGTAATTACCGGATCTTCAGCATCGGTCACGGTTACTACTTGCGTACAAGTTGCCGTGTTCCCTGCTCCGTCCGTAGCTGTCCAGGTTACAGTAGTGGTTCCTATCGGAAAAGCCGTCGGTGCATCATTGGTTACTGTTGGGGTACCGCAATTATCCGTGGCTGTAGCCGTTCCTATGGATGCTGTAGCCGTACATTGACCTGCAGCTGCATTGAGTGTAATTGCTCCCGGACATGTAATTACCGGATCTTCAACATCGGTCACTGTTACTACTTGCGTACAAGTTGCCGTGTTCCCTGCTCCGTCCGTAGCTGTCCAGGTTACAGTAGTGGTTCCGATCGGAAAAGCCGTCGGTGCATCATTGGTTACTGTTGGGGTACCACAATTATCCGTGGCTGTAGCGGTTCCTATGGATGCTGTAGCCGTACATTGACCTGCAGCTGCATTGAGTGTAATCGCCCCCGGACATGTAATTACCGGATCTTCAGCATCGGTCACGGTTACTATCTGTGTACAGTTACTTATATTCCCCTGCCCGTCATCTATGGTCCAGTTCACTGTTGTGTCCCCTATAGGATAAGTCCCTGATGCATTGTTCGTTCCTGTATAATCATTTACCGCTGAGGCTCCGCATGTAATGGTACCATTCGTCCAAACTGTCGAACTGTCCATATTATTCAAAGTACAATCATAACCGTTTCCGGTTGCATCAGCTGCGGTAAGGCTTCCGCTTGTTTCATCAAAATGATAATAAGCTATTAATCCGGTGCTTGTTTCAGGTATACAAGTATTCATTGAGCCTACAATCTCCGAATTACTTCTTAAGGTATCCCATATCCGGAATTCATCTATTTTTCCGTTAAAAACCTGCATCCCGTCACTTCGGCTACCTATCGTCATCCGATTGTTAGTTCCTAATGAACTTGAACCTCCTGAAATAGAAGGTGCAAGTGTTCCGTTTATCAGTACTTGAATAGCCTTTGTGGAAGCCACCCAGCGAAATGCAATATGTGTCCACTGATTTAGGGAAACTACTGTTTGCGTGTTTGTACTATAAACAGTAGAATTGTCTCGTACAAAAACATATACTACACCGGAGGAATTGATTAAGATCGTCATAAAATTGAATTGATCGTATTGTGCAAAAAACACACGTCTTGAAGATCCGTGAGACGACGGATTAACCCAGGTCTCTACTGTAAAATCAGTCGTTCCTATAGCAGCAAATGCTGTAGGCAGCGTGGCTGACAGATAATCGTTTGTTCCGTCAAAGGCAATTGCATTACCCGAAACATCATAATCCGGAAGTACAACATTTGCCTGACATTGCCCCGCATCGTTATTCACCGTCACATTCCCGGGACAGGCTAAGTTTATCAAATTATAATTTTCCGCTCGGTCATGGATTTGCGAAGCGGTTGCATGAGTACTCATAGCGGGATGGGATTTGGTTTGAGCAACTACCATTACCTCCATAAGTGACACAAGGGTATACAACAATATTTTAATTTTCATGATTGGTTTTAAGTTTATCAATTAGTCTCATAATAAAATTTAAGTACGACTATTCCTTATCAGGTAATCTGCGGAATGGCCTTACTTTTCAAAAAACGTCAGACGTTAAAAGGAGCTGTTCTCTCGTAAAAGAGTTCCTATTCGGATCGTCCTACGGATCAAAAAACACCCCGAGCCGGTTGGCGGACTGCTCTTAACTCAACTTCGTGTTGCCACCTTATAAGTACAGGCAGGTCATACAGGATACTACGCAAACTATTTCTCATCATAAATAGGATTTAATTTCAACTACAAGATTAAGACAATCAGGAATGCTAAAACATACGTGGAACGTGCAAATATTACGTAGGGTACTTAGTTAATTGTAACTTGAAAAATCCGGAAAAAATACATTCTCCATTTTTGCTATAACTTTTGTGGCAAAATTTTTGTTTGGAAAAAATGTGAAAATATTTCGTTCAAAAAATTTGTCAAATTATGAAAGATAGATCAAGCTTAAGCGGAACATTAGGGTTATCCCAACATGAGATAGCTTTGCTTTTAGGGATCAGCAGAAGTCAATGGTCAATGTTTGTGAGCGGAAAACGTAATTTACCTTTAACTGCTAAAAAAAAGCTTATGGCTATTCTTATTTATCTGCAACAGCTAAAAGAGAAGGATATCTTCAATACCAAAAAATTATTGCAGACAGATCAAAGGAAGAATGGAGAATTAGTATTACAGCGAAAGTTAGAGAGACTAAGATACGAACAACTGCTTCTGGAAAAGAAAATAGCGGTATCGGAACAAAAACGGGCTAAAAATCTGGCTGCTTTGCACGTTATCCGATTTTTAGAAATGCAGAAAAAGGATCCTGCCTCTTTATTAAAGAATATTCGGGACAAAGTGGAACGCAATCTGGCAACAGAAAATATCCGACGACTTGATCGCTTGCGGCTTAGATTGGAAGCAGTGATAACGTTGCAGAATATTATTCAGGGGAAGATGTAATAAAACCGTTTGCTGAATTAATGAGTATACTATATCAAAAAGTCCCGGAAGTTTCCGGGACTTTTTTAACTTAACCAAATACATGACTTTTCAATAAAAAAATCTGATCGTTTTATACTGTATACAGTTCGTTACATCGCATTAGCGCAATCCATCAATTGTCCGTAAGGCATTTGTCCGTGTATGATTCCGCCAAATTGAGAACTTCCGTAACCGCTTCCGTTGTATTCCTGTTTGATCAAAAATCCTTGTAACATACAATCTTTGTTTTTGTTCTTTTCGGTAAAGGATCCTTTTATCCAACGGTATAAAATATGCCCTGTATATTTATTCTTAACAATAGACCAGTCGCTAGATTCTATGTTCAGTTTTAACAATTGAGCACCGTCTCTAGCTATTGTTTCTTTTACTTTGGCTATGGCAAAGTTTTTCAACTCGCTATTTCCATTCATGGTTCCGGCTTTAGGCATTTTTATACTCGCCATACTTGCTTTTGCGGCTTTGTCGTAATTGGCTTTTAAAGTAGCTTCAAACTCTTTTACAATCGGTTTGGCTTTTTCTAACCATTCCAAATGAAATTGTTGGTCACCTTTTCCCACGATATTCATAATGGTAATATCGTCTTGATCCATATACGAAGGAACATTAAAAGCATGTCCTCCTTGATGCGAACCTGCATAGATGACAAATACATCTTCTGCTATCAGCATTCCTCTGGTTAAAACCGGCATTCCGGTTCCTAATTCCATAGTTTGAGATCTGTCAGCTCCTATTTTGGTAACATAAGAACCTGAAACCAATTCGTACCCGATATAACCATCCGGCGACATCATTTCTAATTCGGGAGTGGTCAAAAATCGCAGCCAGGCATACTCTGTATCTTGCTTAGGCAAAATATCGACATTATCTCCCCTATCGGTCATTTGTCGTCGTAATTTAACCTGGTCTACCGCATAGCTGTTAACTCCTGAAGACATCCCGAATGTATAGGAAAGATACAAGAAGCCTTCATCAGAATCAGCAGTATTAACGATAGCGTTTGACTTAGATTCTTTTGCTTTTTTCTCCAGGTATTTCTGATAGTACAAATCTTGCTTTGCTTGATCATTCGGATACTTTTTCTCTAATTCTTTTTTAAATTCTTCATCTGAATATTCTGCAGTAGAACGCTCTGCCATTCCTGCATTTGAAGACGAATCAGAACCGGACGAAGATGTTGTAGTATCCGCTGAATTTATTTTTTTCTCAACGGCTTTTTTTGCCTTGTCTTTTAACATCTTTCCAAATTGTGCCTGACCGGTCAATGAAGCAAGAGAAAAAAATAAAATGCTATAAAAAACTTTCATTTTTAAGGTTTTAAATTAGTCTATCGGACTAAATGTAAGATTTCCGTTGTAATACATTTCAAAAGGAAGCGCCGGAGTATCTGTTGATTCTCCTGAAACGTTAATTGTAGCACTATCACCATTTTTAGCAATAGATAGACTAAATGTATCTAACACATAGTTTTCCGGAGCCGGAGCTCTACCATTACCTAAATTGTCAAAATCATATAATGGAAAAAAAACAATATATACATCATCTGTTTGTGTGTAATTTCCGGAAAAATCTTGCGTCGGATGACTATCCATTTCTATTACAGCTAAACTACCTTGACCTGTAAACTCGTCATTTACCTCATCATAAGTAATTCCTTCCGAATAAATAAATAGTATAGATTCATAAGTACCATCATTATTTGTGTCAGTATAGTATAGACTAGTTTTTAAACTATAGCTTTCATCGTTAAGCTTAGCGTAGTTTTCTTTAGTGTTATCATCATCCTTATTACAAGAAGTAAACGATAGACTTGATAAAATTAAGAATGCGAATAGAATTACTTTTTTCATGTTATGATATTTAAAATTTATTTTTTAATGATTTTTTGAACACCTACCCCGTTTTCTGAGTAAATTTTAACCAAATAAAGCCCTGCATTTAAAGAAGATATATTTACTTGAGTTTGATTCGTTTCCATAACTTTTGCTCCTGTTAAGTTATAAACCTCAACTTTTTCGATTGCCTCATTAGCATCTATTGTAAAGAGATCTGTTACCGGATTAGGATACAGTTTGAAATCGTTTGTAGAAAAACTTGAACTACTTAATGTTGCATTGTATTCATAAGCACCTAAATCAATTGTGGTGTTTACAATTCTTGGGTTTCCTGAAGCATCTAACGTTCCGAATAAACCTGAGTTATAAAATGAATTAGTTCCTTGATCTATAACTGCTGTAGAAGTTGACGTAGGTTTATATTCAGCATCTAAATTAGGATTTGCTGTACTGATATTAAAAGCATCTGCATCAATATTAGATGTATAAGGATAAATTGTAGGTGCAATACAATTATCAATATCTAAATCTCCGTAAATACCTTCTGAAATTTTAGAATTATCAAAAACATTATCACTAACTATAGATGAATTGTAGTAATTATTATAAAAAATAGAGTTATAAACATCTACAACATTTTCCAATGAACCAGATGAACTGATATTGATTAAATGTTTAATTGTTGATGTTGAATAATCATTAGTGTTGTTTACAAATGTTGAATTTACAATTGTTGTGTTCATATTTGAAGTTCCTGTTTCTCTGAACCAAATAGCTCCAAAGTCAGAATTAAACTGATTATCACTAAACTCAAAATTCACAAAATTAAAATCGATAGGCGTATTACTACTTGAACTTTGGAACAAACAAATTCCGTTATTAACTAAATTGTCTTTGATGGCAACATTAATAAACTCAATAGTATCCGTAAAATACCTGTAATCCATTAATAAACCACTCGCAGCATAATTGTTTCTAATGATACTGTTTTTTAGCGTAAAATATGATGTGTTGCCTGTTACTGAGAAATAAATAATAGGATTACTACCACTAGGTTTATGAGCGTTTTCAAAAATAAAACCATCAATGGTTACTGAATTTGTATTAACCATCATTAATTGTGCTAAATTATCAGCCTTGTTTGAAGAAAAATCTCCTACAATATCATCGCCATTAACATCCCCTGAAATAATGGTAGCATTTGTCGTGTAAATCAACGACATATCTCTGTCATTTTCATCAGTTTCCGTACCATCAAAACCTCCGAAAATTTGAACAGAATCATCAGTTACCGTGAACCCTCCGGCTGTTGGGTAATACGTTCCTGCTTTTACAAATACTTTTCCTCCAGGTGTTAGACTCATAGAGTTTAAAGCATCATATAAAGAGTTATAAGCATCTGCCCAGCTTGTTCCATCATTATTACCTGTTGCACTTGCATCTACAAAAATATCTCCTGCCGGGGTTGGTGTTGATGAATTCGCAATATCTCCAGGTCCGTGAAACATCGCTGTATTTGAATGTTGAATAGCTCCTAAACCAATGATCGTTCCGCTAGAATACGTTCTTCCGTTTTGGAAACAATCGGTCGCTGGATAATTAGTTAAATCATAACCTGCTCCCATAGTTCCGTTTTGACGATAGGCTGCTAAGGGTTCAAAATTTCCTGCAGTAATATCTACAAAAGGACTTGTAGATAAATAAACAGAGTTTGGCACATCATAAACGGGTAATGAAAAATCTCTGGCATTTGTATTACCTGCAACAATCCCAGCAGTTGAATAAGATGTACTACCCACATACTCATTTGTTCCGATGTTATTGTAATACATGTTATTATACCAAAAACCTTGAACATTCCCGTTTACTCGCTCTAAGCGAATACAACTTGCAACAGAGCCGCCTGTTACGCCATTGCCTTCTTGATTTAACGCCAATGTATTATTAGAAAATCTAACTTTTAAAGTATGATAATTAACAGAAATTAAACGCGCCACACTACCTGAATAACCTGCATTTTCTACTTTATTAGCAATAAACAAGTTATTAGCAATGAAAATTTCATCGTCATCTTGAAGCGTTCTATATTCAAAAGCATACCCAACTTGCGACACATTTTCATCTACAATACTATTGAGCAAAGAAAAAGTTTTAATTGGACTTGAACTACTTCCTCCAAATATATTAGCCCAAATATCAAAAGCTGGTCTTGTAGACGCATAATTTCTAGAAAAACGACAATTTATAAGTGTTATTTCATTTTGCGTATAGTTAGCTGAACTTGGGTGACTGTACAAAGCGCTTCCGCCGTAAGCCTTCACAAAATTGATACGATCAATAACAATGCTCTCATTTACATGATTTAAAGTTGCACCACCAAGAGTTGTTGGTTCAATTTGTAAAATACGTGTTGCATTATCACTTTTATTAGCCGAACTAGCACTTGGCACTTCATTTAAATCATCTCCGTTGATATCTCCGGATAAATACACCGGATGTAACCAAGGGTCAACATTACGATCAGCTTTTGTGTTTTCTGTTCCCACAAAACCACCGTAGATATTAACTCCATACTGATTTAAAAAAGGTGTAGTAGCATTAATTGGTTTATAAGTTCCTTCGGCTACCCAAATTTCAGCACCGGCAATATTTGTATTGGTTAACGCATCGTGCAAAGAGTTGTAGGCATTAGCCCAACTGGTTCCGTCATTGTTTCCGGTAGCATCGGTATCAACATACACTACGGTTTGCGCCTTTAGACTAAAAACGAATAAACTAAGCGCTAAAAGTAAAATTTTCTTCATTTGTGTTTCTTTTTATTACAACAACAAAGAAAATTCATTACGTAAAGTCAGCATTTTGTTATCTTATAAAGACTGCTGATTTACTTCTGAAACTGCTCGTTTTATTGCTAAAGGATTTTACCAAAAAGTATCTTTGATAACTGCCATAAATTCGTCTTTTTTAGATTTAGCGATCGGTATTGTTTTTTTGTTCTCGAGGATCAGGTAATCACCGTCGCTCTTAACAAGTTCTTTAACGTACATCAGGTTGACCAGAAAGCTTCGGTGGCATTTAAAAAAGATAGGTTTATTCTCTAATTGGTCACTAAAGAACTTCAAAGGTTTGCTGACCAGTTTGGTCTCATCGGTTTTTAAATGCACTTTGGTATACATGCCGTCTGCTTCAAAATATACAATATCGTCTAAGTTCATGAACAGGATTCCTTTGGGTACATCGAGTGCTATTTTAGTAACCGCAATTTGTTCTAAAGCTTCTTTTAAACTTTCAAGCTTCGTGCCTAGCTCATTTTTTTCAATTTCGGCAATAGCTTTTTGGGTAGCTTTAATAAGCTCCTGCTCATCAATAGGCTTCAACAAATAATCCAAAGCATTCAGCTTGAACGCATCAACTGCATATTGATGATACGCTGTGGTAAAGATGATCTTAAAGTTCATTGCTTCAGTATCAAAATAATTGATGATCTCTAAACCGCTTTCGCCGGGCATCTGAATATCGAGATACACTATATCTATCTTTTCTTTTTTCAAAAGAGCAACTCCTTCTTCTAAATTGGACGCTTCAAAAAAAGAATCAAACTGCGCAAAGTTCTCTTTTACAAAGGTTTTTATTAAGCTTCTCGCGCTCTTCTCGTCATCTATTATAATGCAATTCATTTTAGTAATTGGATATTTGTATAATTACGGTTGTTCCTGTCGGACGACTGAATTCATCGTGTTTATCGACTATGGTAACCGAAATGTTTTTATTGTAATTCTTATTCAGTAATTCCACTCGCTTAGCAGTGGCTTTGGTGGCAAAGGACTTGTATTTGTTCTCTTTATTTTGGGTGGCCTGTCGCCCTACTCCGTTATCATCGATCATGATTTCGAAAAAAGAATCTTTTTCCTGAAAACTGACCTTTATCTTTTTTAGTCCTTTTTTATTGCTCAATCCGTGTTTTATGGCATTCTCTATAAATGGCTGTAACAATAAAGATGGTATTTTGAGATCAGAGCCTAACAAATTTTTATCGTACAGTATTTCGTATTCAAAATCGGTCTCAAATCGTATCTTTTCAAGGAACAAGTATAGCTCTAAAGTTTCTATTTCTTCTTTTAAAAAGATTTCACTTACCTGACTGTGTTCCAGATACAAACGCATTAAACGGGAGAACTTAACCAGATAGGAACTGGCTAATTTTCGTTCGTTGTGAACAATATAATCCTGTATAGAATTCATTGCGTTAAAGATAAAATGAGGGTTCATTTGGGAACGCAAATTTTCTAATTGCAATGCGGTTATCTTTTTATCCACGAGTAATTGTGAGATCTCCCGGTTCTTTTTTTCGATTTTTATTTTGTTGGAAATCGTTACGATCCCATATAAAATTAAGACTAGCAGTACACTTATCATAAAAACAAAACCTTTGGTTTTCCAGAAAGGTTCATTGACAACCACTTCAATGGAAACTATTTTATTATTGGTCCGGGCTACTTCATCAATATAGAATGGAAAAACTTCAAAGACATAATTTCCGGGCGGAATGGATAAGTATTTTACGGAGCGCTCTGCCTCTTCAATTTCCCGCCACGTATTGTCGTAATTTTTCAGTCGGTATTTGTACGATATATTTTCTGCATTATTAAAAGCATTGGTATTAAATGAAAATTTAATATTGTTCTTTTCGTGTGTTAATTCAATTTTTTTACTAATATCAATTTCCTTATCTAAAACGGTCACTGCTGTAAAATATGCATCAGGAATTTTTGTTTTTTTTGTACTTAAAAGTTCCTTTTTTATAGAAAATATTTCTTTATTACTGGTGTAAATGATCTTATCCTTAAAAACTTCCAGAGAAACTATAGAACCGCTGATACCACTGTTCCGTGTATTGTAAAGGGTTTCCTTGAATTTGTCACTCCGATCGATCATTAGCAACCCTTTTTCAGAAACTATCCAAAGTTCATTCTTATAGGCTTTTAGGAATTTAATTTCTTTAGGTTCAAAATCTTTAAAGCGATAATTAAAAACTTCATTGTTTTTTAAGTAGTATAGCTTGTTCTGAACTCCGGAAAACCAAATGGTACCGTCATCCGTTTCTGCGATCGAAGTAGCGTTAAATATCTCATTCTTAAATTGCAATAGCTTTTTTTTGCCACTGCTAAACTTATATACACCACTGGCTGTCGCTATAAAAAAGTCTTGAGTTGTTTTACTGACATGGGCTGTATACGCCCGGGAATCATCTACTGTATCTTCCTGAATACGGTTGTACTTTTCGGTATATAAAACCGATTTGTTATACGTTAAATACAATACTTTATCGCCGACAACCTGAATATCTTTGGCTACATTGAACAGTGAAGTTTTTTGAAACGTATGTTTTTTAAGATCATATATAAAGCTCTCGTTATTATTTACACCGATGTAAACAATATCTTTCTTCGGATCCACTTCTATGGCTGAAAGAATATTCTTTGTCGGTACTTTCAAAACTTTGGTAATGCCTTTTATTACATCAAAAAACAGCAAATAACCTGAATCCGTGTAAAAAATAAGTTCTCGGTCATTTTTAGCTTTAGAGCCAACAATATATCCATAGCTTTCATAATTAAAATTATTAGAAAGCAGGTTGATATTGGGCACTACTTTTATTCCGTCTTTTAGCGTTGCAAACCAATAGTTGTCTTCTGAATCTTTAAAAAGATGGCTTACTTTATTCTCTTTAAAAAAAGTATTTCTGTAAACAAAAGAATCTTCTTTATACTCGTATACCTGTGTTCCGTTGTACGTAAATACAAAAACCTTATGATCCACTACCTTTACATTGATCAACCGCTCAAAAGCTATATCTTCGGGACTATTGATCTTTAAATGACCGGAATCGGTAATCTTAAAGAATTGTCCTTTTGATCTGTTTTCAGCAAATAAAAAACAAGTTGTATCTAAAACAAAGAAAACAGGTTTTGAAGAGGAGTTCTCTATTTCTAATTGCGATAGTTGTGTGATCTTATCCGTAGAAAAATCAATTGTAAAGATTCGGCTTTCATTGTCAATAAAATATCCTTTTTCTCCCGTATAACAAGACGTTAATACTTTTGCGTCACTTATTTTCCGGATGGTCTCTGCATCTGATCTGTAAATTCCTTTAGACGAAAACAAATAAACGATATCTTCGCCTTTAACAATAAACTGACTCAACCCTCCTTTCAGAACGGAATTGAAATCCTTATAGAACTGAATACTATCGTTCTTTACATAAAAAAACTGTCCGTACAGGTTGTTGAACCATAACTTTCCTTTTTTATCGATTTGAAGATTGAAAACAGTATTTCCTTTTTGTTCCTCGTTTCTTACTTTTTCAAACTTTCTGCCATCATATTTTAAAAGACCATTCTCAGAAGATATCCATTTTGTTCCGTTCGGAGTCTCAATGATGTCATAAAACTCATTACTATATTTATTTAACTCATCGCCAAAGTCAAAAACAACCGGATTTTGAGCCGAACCATAAACGCAGAAAAATATAAATAGTATTCTGATGTAAACATTCATATTCGGTAAAAATACAAATAATAGAAGAATGGCAGATTTTAACTTCTGAAATGAAGTCAAAAACTTCTAAATGAATTAACTTTACCGTTCTATTCCTGATTTGAAATGAAAGATCTGTTCAGACAACTGGGGGAATCTCCCAAAACCAAACAAAAAGAACAATTCAATACTTTTTCCAATTATGCCAACGGAAAGTTTCAGAATATCACAACAACTCCGGCACTCCGGGAAGGTGAAAGCATGCTAAAGGTATTATGGGAATTCTTTAAAAAACATCCGGAAACCGAACCGAAATTTCCGATTCCTTCCGTTCGTACCGATCTGAAAGCAATTTCTAAAAACGACGAGGTTTTGGTGTGGTTCGGTCACAGTTCGTATTTCTTTCAGACACATGGAAAAACCTTTTTGGTCGATCCGGTTTTCAGTGGTAATGCTTCGCCCATCCCCGGCTCAGTAAAAGCTTTTAAAGGTGCTGATGATTACAATGCGGAAGATATGCCGGATATTGATTTTCTACTTATTTCACATGATCATTGGGATCATTTAGATTATCATACGATTCAAAAATTGCAAACCAAAGTAAGCACTGTGATCTGCGGAATGGGTGTTAAACAGCATTTTGAATACTGGGGCTGGGATCGTAATATGATACATGAAAAAAATTGGTACGAATCTGTTAATCTCGAAAACGGATTTTCCATAACCTTAACTCCGGCACGTCATTTTTCAGGGAGGTTATTCACACGGAATATCTCTTTATGGACCTCTTTTGTATTGGAAACACCTTCTCAAAAACTATTCTTAGGTGGCGACAGTGGCTACGGTCCGCATTTTGATGAGATCGGAGCACAATTCGGTCCTTTTGATCTGGCAATTCTCGAATGCGGACAGTATAACGAAAAATGGCCATACATTCATTCCCTTCCGGAAGAGATCATAACGGAAACCAAAGCCTTAAAAGCTCAGTTCGTTTTACCGGTTCATCATTCCAAATTCAAGTTGGCGCAACACCCTTGGTACGAACCGCTGCAACGGATTACTGAATTAGCCGAAAAAGAAAACTATCCGGTTATTACACCAAAGATAGGCGAAAAGGTAATTTTGGATCAATTGAGTACCGTTTGGGAAAAATGGTGGGAACAACTACTATAATCCACACAATAACAATAACTTAACACTATTGTCATACCCTATAAATTCTACTCAAAAATAAAAACAGGTATTTCTGCCTGTACTCATCTTGTAGCGATTTTCTACTTTTACTATTGAGTATTAGTACCGATACGTACTGCTTACTTTAGTCACTGTTATTACCTAAACCGATTTGTGTAACCTTTTACATCATGTAAAACTTTACCTGAGATACAACTCTTAAAACTCAATATTATGACAATGACTAAATTTGACACTCCGGCGTATCAGGGAGAAAAAGATTTCCAAAACCAACCTGATAAACTAAAAGAACAATTTTTAGCTTCCTGGAGCAATTATGTTAACTATTGCACCATTAATTCTCAAATGGGAAATCCCTGGACCAGCCTTTACGACCATCCCAGAAGTTGGTATTACGACCCGCTGGTAACTCCTGTTATTCCGGCTTCCAGTAATACCGTTCCGATCCAATGGACTGCCTTTCCGAATCGGATCAATCATTATTTCCAAGGGCTTTTCAGTCATACTTTCGGAGAAGATGCTACTGATAAACTTCATGAACTGGCCGATATAGGTCCGGATGCTTTTAGTCAAAAATACAATATCACTCTTGATGTTCCCGCTAATCCATGCGATCCGAACAATACTCAAACAAAATCCTTTGGTCCCAAAGGACCGAGAGGCTGGCAGGACGAATACTGCGAATGGTCAGTAACACGTGATGAGAACGGCAACATCACAGCGGTTGACTTTACGCATGAAAATCCTGAATATTGGTTCCATTTATGGCGTGTATCTCCCGATCTGGTATTGTCTCTGTACCAAGAGATCTTAAGCCAACCAAATATTAAACTGGAAGATCTTTACCTGTATGATGCCAACAATAATCCGGTGATCGTACGCGAAACCGGAAAACCGGCCTATAATCCTATCAACAAATGGAACAGCGGTTCGGCTACCACAGGTTTAAGCGGTGGTGCTATTCACCTTACCAGTCCGCCGAATTCTTTAGGTGCGGAAATTTATCTGGGGCTGCTGCCACTATTTTGAGACAAGTGAACGGAACCATTCTCAAAGATGCCAACCAACTTATCTGTGCTTCTCAATACGGACAAATTTACCGCAATAGTGATCCGCGTATCGGGCAATCGGTAAATTTATTGGTACAAGATCATGATCTATTGATCACGCTTACTAACCCTATTGCTTTATACGGGCAAAAACCCGACCTAAGTATGTTTGAAATGCCTGCCAATGCTAATAAAACAATTCAAGATTGTTATACGATCGTCAGAGGATTAGAAAATAATTCCGGTAAGGCTTATTACCCGAACAATATGATCTTACATTCCCGCTTTTTTGTACCGGAAGGTGCTAACTTTACACTAAGCGATATTAAAATAAACGGAGTGCCTATGAAATGGGGTTCTCAAATTGCAGATACATTTCAGGTACAATTAGCCGGAACCGGTATACCGGCAAGCAGTGGCCAGAAACCTGAAATATTTCCTCCGGTAGCCGATGCTCCTGTTCTTTTACCTAATATCCAGTACGTTTTAGATTATGACGTTTTATCGGCTAGCTTATACAATAAGCTCAATTCGCTCTCTAACCTGACTTCCTGCATTACTCAGGTAGAAGTAGGTAAAACAACAGATAATATTGCCATTCTTACTTATAATGCCACAAAAAACACGCAATTTGATTTTGGTCCCGGTATTACAACAACGATCAATTCGTATCAGGATTTGGGAAACAATGGACAGTTATTTGTTGTAAGCCTGGAAGTGGACAGTTCTGCTTCAACTGGACAAAAACCACTGGCTTTGTACAATACCTCAACTGATCCGAAATATCCTATTGCCGGAGTATTAGAAGTGGTTCCTGCCGGAACTTTACCTACACTAAGTACTAAAAAGAATGCTACGGCTCTTTCAGAAGCGCAAGTTGAACACTTAAAAGCTATTCTGTAATATGAGAAAAACACTATTATGGGGATTGAGTTTGCTTCTCTTACTAACCTCATGTAAAAAAGAGAAAAATACGGAAGAAATGACCGAAGTGGCTGCAACACAAGAAATAGAACAGGAAACTATAGATTGCGGTGCTTTCTGTAATCCTCCGGAAGTTTCCTATGTGCTGCCGGAAGATGCCTGTAACCTGAGTTCACAAAAGACGATGAACTGTTTTGCCTGGAGTAGCTTTTTAGCCCTTAACTGGAAAGCGGGCGGACAAGGAGTTCCGGATAGTACAGCAACGGCTTCGACCTATGGAACACCCGGCGATTTCAGTCCGACAGTATGGGAAAGCTGTCCAAGTGTTGATGCTATTTTTTCGGCACAAGGAAAAAGCTTAAAAGCATTGAACCCGCTAACGTCAATTAAACGTATCCATAAGCTAAGTAAGATCGGTTTGTTACTGAATAAAGTAAACAAAAAATCGCTCAAAGCATCTAAAGACAGTAAACTTGAAGAGATCTTTCAGGCAAAAGGGACCTGGCTTACCGATCAGGGAGGAAATCTGGTATGGTATGAGGTACTTGTTGATATGACTGAAGCCGATTTTATCAATGCAAACCAATTGTATACAATGGCTAACTTGAAAAATTATGCTTCCCAACACAATGGTGTTTGGCTGCCGACAGGTTCAATTGAGTTTAAAGCCGCCTGGAAAGTAGTTCCTGAAAAAGAGGTAGATTCTGTACAGAAGTATTATAAAATGTCTCAGGCTCTAGTTCCTACTGTAACCGGTTTTGACGCTAATAATCAGCCTATTTACGGAAAATATACACAGCAATACCTTGCGTTGGTAGGTTTGCATATTATTCGTAAAACGTCTTTAGCTTCACAATTCGTCTGGATGACATTTGAACATGTACATAATGCACCAACAGCCGGTCAGGTTGACAATTCTGTGAATTATAGCTTTTTTAACCCAAACAGTACGGCTATTCCTAACCAATCGCCTGTGCCGAATAAAGATAGCCTTTCTACTCCTGTACAAGTAGTACGGATCGCTAATAATGCCTTAACTACCGATATTCAAACATTAAATGCTCAGGTACAAGATCTGATTCGCCAAAGCAATCCGCAATCGGTATGGCAATATTATCAACTGGTTAATGTGCAATGGCCTCAGAACCCGGTACAGGACGGAAACAACAATAAACAGATCCCGCTGCAAATGGGAGGTATAACTCCTTCCAATATTGCTAATACAACTATGGAAACCTACGCTCAAAGTACGCAATGTATGTCGTGCCATCAATACGGCAGCATTAACGGTACACAATACCCTACCGACTATAGTTTTGTGTTCTTACAGGTAAAACAGTAGAATACAGGCTATAATTAAAGCAGGCCATAATAGAGGTTTATATTAACTCCTATTAAAAAAGGTTGTCTTCTATTGAGACAACCTTTTTATTTTAGTCATTATCTCCGTAAAATTTTATTGTATTACAACTTTTTCTCCTAAAAACTTGGGTTTTACATTAAATAGAAAATCGATAAAAACTTTATCTCTTGCTAAAAACTCCCTTAACTGTGTCTTAAATCCTGCATAAGCATTCACGTCTTTTGCATTAAAAGCAATAGCTTTTATTCCGTAATGTTCCGCAATATAAACGGCTCTTTCGTTGTGAAATTGCTGAGACACAATAATGATCTGATCCTGACCGAATATCTCTTTGCACCTTACGACGGAATCCAATGTTCTAAAGCCTGCAAAATCCAAATAGATCCGTTCTTCCGGAACACCTCTGTTCATCAGTTCCTGCTTCATATCTTCCGGTTCGTTATAATCTGCACGACTGTTGTCGCCACTTATGATCACATTTTTGATCTTTCCTGCTTGATACAAGGCTACAACAGCTTCAATTCTATTAAAGAAATAAGCATTGGGTTGACCACTTTTTAGTGTTTTACCGGTTCCCAATAACAGGGCTGTTTGTGTCTCCGGAACTTCCGAAACAGAACCATACACTTTAGGAGCTGCCTCCCTTTGAATCGTTTTATAGGCTACTACAGTACAAATTACAAATAGTAAGACTAAAAAGCCTAAATATCGTTTTTTTGCTTTGATCTTTTTTCCGAACATCGATCGTTTATTTAATAAGTCTACAAATTAACCTAATTTTTGTCTATTTGTAAACCAATGAGTACCTTTATTCGCTCAATTGATAAAATATTTTGTATGTCAAAAGCGATCCAAGACTTATATCCTGATAATTTAGCCCATTGCTACGGCTGCGGTAAAAATAACCCTGATGGCTATCAGCTTAAAACCTATTTAGTAGGTGATGAAACTATAGCTCATTTTACACCGGAAGAAAAATATACTTCTATTCCGGGAAATGTTTACGGCGGTTTGATCGCTTCGCTCTTAGATTGTCACGGCACCGGATCGGCTGCTGCTTTTGCCTGTCAGGCAGAAGGCATTTCTTTAGAAGAAGCTCCTATACCGGTTCGTTGTGTAACAGCTTCCTTAAAAGTTGATTTCAAAGCATTGACTCCTATGGGTGTTGAATTAGAACTGAAAGGTAAACTCCGAAGTATAGAAGGAAGAAAGATCTGGGTCGATATGACGCTGAGTGCCAACGGTACGGTTTGTGCCACAGGAGAAATTCTGGCAATCCGGTTAAAGGATTAGTAATACAACCGGAATCCCAGACTTTTGCACAAGGCATAACGCTGTCGGAATAATTCTTCCACTAATTCCGTAACCTCGTCGTATTCCTGATACAGTGCGAAGAACAAATTGTCCAGCACCGTACTCAATACAGGAACGGCATTACCATAGCCGGAAATGGCTTTGGCTCCGGTTACGTCTAAGAAATATTGGAAGGATTCTTCTTCCAGGTCTAATTGCATGGTGTTGGCAAAATGGACGATCTTTCCGGTGAGCTTTCCCTCGAAAAATTCGGCGATCTCTTCCAGTGTATAATAGTAATGGTCTAACGTAATTTGGTTGCCTCTTCCTTCGAACACGAGATACAAAATAGAATAGTCTTTAAAATGGCGGTCTTCGTATAACAGAGTGCTTAAACTTTCTTCTAATCCTTCTAAACTGTCGCACGTCTTATAGACATTGGTTACTCCGTAATGTGACGCTAGATTTTCTAACGAAGGTAAAATTAAACTTTTATTAGGTACTGAAATATCGGCAACGCCTTCGAGGCAATAGAGGTAGTGGTTGTCGTTCATAAAAAACTTCTCAGGAAATTAATTGGCTGTCCAAACATACATAAAACATTTGTTTTTTACTATTCCAATTGGATTTCCTCTTCTTTTTTAACAATGATCTCAGGAGAGCCTTTGTATAGTTTTACTTTTCCCGTTACACATATTTCCTTATTCTTGAGAAAAGTTTCCGGAACATAGCTAAAATTCGTCAAATTCTGAGCAAAGATAACTACAGTAAAAGTTTGTTCCGGATAGGGTTTACCGAAATTCAACATGATCGTGTTGTTCTTTGTTTTAAATGTCCCTGCACTTTTGCACATATTGTTACGGTTTGCCCTTCGTATTGAATTACACTATCAAGCAGGATTACATTTTGTTCTTGGAAGTTTAGCCCTATTACAAATACGATCAAACAATATATTTTTGTCATATTACTTATAATCAACTTCTTTTTCTTTTAATACTAATTTATAGCTAATTTTAATAGTGCCTTTCTACAGATTATTCATCTCTCATTTTTAGTTATTTCTAAAGCCCTTAAGTTTATAAATAATTTCAATGCCTGAAAGAAAAGAAATATATCGCCAATTTTCAGGAAACTTTACAGCTAATTCATGAGCCTCTTGATTTCTCTGTTCGCGTAAAAGATTTGAAAAATTATATTCATTTTGATCAATCCAATTGAAATTTAATGCGCCTTGTAACATTTTAAAAAGCTGTGGACACGATTTGGTATCACTAGCTTTACCTTCTGCAATATATTTATCTTTCAATAAGTTTTCAATAACTTTAGTAAGTTTAGCAATAGCTGTTTCTTCCTGACCTCCTTCTATTAATTCTGTTATTGATTTCAATTCAATTGCAACGGCATCATTTATACCTTCATAATTTTTTCTTAACTCTACTAATTGTCTTTTTATTTCTTCAGTAAAACTACTTTGGTGCTTAGTATAATCATTTAATAATTTTAGATAACTTGTCTGACTTTTTTGTAAAGCTGAGGTTAGCTGACTTACCTTGTTCTTTTCATTTATTGCCCATACAAACCCTCCCAATGCTAAACATCCCAACAAAAAATTCATTCCACTATCATTATTAGTATTATCTTCCATCTGATATTTATTTTGATTTCTTACTATATTTTCGCTTTAACCCCAAACCTAACAAAACCCTACAAATCTTACAATACCTAATTTTAGGTATTTTTAATACACTTTTTAGCAAAAATTAAAAATACTAACATTTATTTTTACGGTTTCCCATAATTCCCAATAAAAAAGGCTGCCTTTCGGCAACCTTTTAATTATTACAATGGAAACTATTGGACTTTCTCACAAAACGCATTCTTCACCATACGGGCAACAACCAAGCGATGAAAAGGTTGGATCACCTTCATATACCATTTCCCTTTTGCATTGTTAAAATGAACCAAAGTGGTGACTTTGATATTATACTGATTAGCATAATCATTTGTCACAACAGCTCTAAAGTTCAGATGCGAATCGTCGGCACCCAATATAACCTCATTTGCTGTAATGGAAAATATCTTAAAGAATTTGATGTAACCTCCCACCTCAAACCGGGTATGGTAACCGGAAGGTAGATCGGATCGCAAACCGATCAGTTGTACCAGCTTGTTCCTGATCTTAAAAAGTGCATCCACCCATCGGGAAGAAGAATTGAAAATGAGCCGGGTGATCTCTTCCATTGAATGAAAATGGTTGGTGGTAGAAAACGTATCGTAAAAATCAATGGTTGCCAAAAGTTCCTGCATAGCGAGTGTTGGTCTGATTTTTTCTTCTTTTACTTTTCTCATGGTATTCATCTTAGTTTAAAATCAAGCGCATAAAGCCTTTTACTTTGTCGGTCAGCAACAGTTTGCGGCAATCGTTTCATTAGAAAATTTCTTAGACTGCAAGCCCAACTTTTCTCTAATTGTGCCATTTTACCTAATGCCCAACTGGTTCTTACAACATAATGTGCTTTGGCTATTCTTTGTTGGCGGTATTTTTCAAAAGCCAAACTAATATCTTGCTCTGAGGCTAAACACTCTGCCAAAACATAAGCGCTTTCTACTGCCTGACAGGCACCTTGTCCCAGATTAGGTGTTGTGGCATGAGCTGCATCGCCTAACAGTACTATGTTTCCTTTGTACCAGATATCTATAGGTTTTAAATCCCTGATCTCATTACAGATTATGGCTTCTTCCGGTGTTTCCCCAAGGATCTGCTGTACTACCTGCGGATAATTTTTAAATAAAGATAATCCATTTTCAGATAAATTGTTTCGTTTATCTTTACGAATCAAAGCAAACCAATAGACCTCATCTGAACTAATGGGTACAAAACCAAAACGACTGCCAACTCCCCAAATCTCGTTCAATTCCTTTTGAAAAGCTTCTGCAAGTGTCGCTTTAGAAATACCTCTCCAACAAATTTGTCCGGCATCGCGGCTTTTGACTTCGGGAACAACTGCTTCACGTACTACCGATCTTATTCCGTCGGCACCGATCACAATCGCGGCAGTATGTGTTGTGCCGTCTTCGAACACTAATTCTACCTGTTCCCCTTTTTGGCAAAGCGAACGCAGTTTTTTATTCAGATAGACCGGTGTGTCTCCCAATTCGTCCAACAAAATACTATGCAGTCTGGCTCGATATATGGCCACTGCCCTGACTGAATAAAGGGCTGCTAATTCTTTAATCGGAGAAGATGCCAACAGATCCAACTTCAGATCTCTGACATTCATTGCCTTTAAGGAATGTCCGCTTTGTTCTATCTTTTCCGAAATTCCCAGATGTTTAAAGAGCTGCATAGCATTTAATGCCAGATTAATTCCGGAGCCGGCTTCAGTGAATTGTGGGGTATGCTCGAAGATCTCAACTTCAAATCCTTTCCGGCGCAAAGCAATTGCGGTAGTCAGACCTCCGATACCCGCTCCTATGATCGTTATTTTATTCATGATTTATTTTTTAGGTCAAATGTACTAAAAAATATTTTTTTAGGTCATATTTACTATTTTTTATATTTTTGACTCATGGATAAGATAAAAACCAAAGACAAGATTGTAATAACAGCTTTGAACCTTTTTAATCAAAAAGGCTTATCACAGGTTACTTTAAGAACGATCGCTCAGGAAATGGGAATAAGTCAGGGTAATCTGAACTACCATTTTAAAAAAAGAGAAGAAATTATAGAGACTTTATACTTCCAACTGGTTGAATCTATTGATAAAGGAATTGCCGAACATGAGGAAGAAAACAATTTGCAGTCTTTCTTCCAGGTTTTTCAGGTCATTATGGATAGTTTTTATACGTATCGTTTCTTTTTACTGGATTTTGTTCAGATCATGAGAGAGCATAAAAAGATCAAAGTACATTATGCCCAACTAAATGCTATTCGTACCGAACAATTCCAGACCTTATTTGCAACTTTGATAGCTAACGACATCATTAGAAAAGAGGAATTGCCACACGAATACGAATATTTATACAAGCGATTGCAGATCTTAATTGATTTCTGGATCTCCGGTAGCGCCATAGCTAAAGAAAGACTTTCTAAAAAAACTATTTCCTATTATTATGAGGTGATCGGTCAATCGCTCTATCCTTACTTAACACCCAAAGGAAAAACAGAATATCTCTTAGCGATGAAAATAAAAAAGGCCTAACAACATATATATTGTTAAGCCCTTTTCGTCCTATGAAAAATTAAAATCTTATAATGCAGCTTTTAATACTGTTGCTAAAGGCGTTGTAGGTCTGCCAATTAATTTTGACAATTCTTTGCTATCGTCAAATAAATCTCCTTTTTCGGTTCCAACGTGTGTTCCTGCTAAAAATTGGGCTATTCCTTCCGGTAAACCAACGCTTACTAAAACTTTAGCATAGTCGTCAACCGGTAAATTTTGATATTTTACTTCTTTTCCGGCCACTTCTGATAGTGTTTTAGCAAAATCAGCTAAAGTATAGGTTTCATCACCTGCTAATTCGTATGTTTTACCTTCATGACCTTCTGTTACCAAAACTGCTACATCAGCATCCGCAAAATCAGCTCTTGAAGCCGAAGAAATTTTTCCTTCACCAGCACTACCATATAATGTTCCGTGAGCAACCACATCACTTAAACCGCCCACATAGTTTTCAGTATACCAACCGTGACGTAAAATAACATACGGAATCCCGGATGTTTTTAATAGCTTTTCAGTTTCTAAATGCTCTCCGGCTAATACTAATGATGAAGTATCAGTGTGCAATAAGCTAGTATACGCTATTAATTTTACACCCGCTTCTTTAGCGGCTTCAATAACATTAGCATGTTGCTCTACTCGTTTTCCGATTTCACTTCCTGAAATCAATAATAGTTTATCAATTCCTTTTAAAGATTCTGCTAAAGTTTCCGGTTGGTTGTAATCAAAAACTCTGGCTTCTACTCCTAAATCAGCAGCTTTTTTAGGATCTCTAACCAATGCTACGATAGTTGCACCTGTGTTTCTCTCTTTTAATTTTTGAACTACTAAATGTCCTAATTGACCTGTAGCTCCTGTGATTCCTATTGTCATAACTTAAATTTTTAAAATGATTAATTGCTAACTAAAAGTTTTTTACTTACTTTTGGTAACCAAAGGTACTTATAAAAAACAATTCAAACAAGAAGTTACCTCAAAATCAACTACTTACCCACAAGTTAGTAATACTAATTTTCAAGCAGTTATGGAAGAAAAAAATAAAAATAAATTTTCAAATGTAGAAGATTGCCCTATCCGAAACATCATTGATCGTATAGGAGACAAATGGTCTGTACTCGTTTTATTGGTTTTAGAAGAAAAAGGCACTTTACGCTTTAATGAAATCCATAAAACCATAGAGTCTATCTCTCAAAAAATGTTGGCAGTTACCTTAAAAACATTAGAAGCAGATGGCCTAGTAAAACGTACGGTTTATCCGCAAATACCGCCTAAAGTAGAATACGAACTTACCGAAAGGGGAAACTCTCTGTTGCCACATTTACACGGTTTAGTAACCTGGGCCAAAGGAAATATGGAAGCTATTCAAGTCTCAAGGCATGAATTTGTGGTCAACCAGTAGTCATTTGTAACTTTTTATACATCTTTGCTACTTATCAGTACATCAAAAAACGAATTATTATGCGCTATGTTATTGCCTTTTTCTTTCCGTGGTTAAGCCTCATGCTACAAGGTAAGATCTTATCGGGAATTATTTGTTTGCTATTACAGCTCACCATCATCGGTTGGATCCCCGCTTTTTTATGGGCGGTAACTTCATTAAACCGAATGTATGCCGACAGGAGAACGAATAAGATCATTAAAGAAATGAAGTCGAAACACGTCTAATTGTATGGCGAGATATTCTGTTGTTATCCAACCCGGCGATTTGTGCATTGAACAAATCAGACAGATGAAAGAACAACTGGCCGTTGAGATCGGTTGGTATAACAGTAAGAATTCATTAGCACATATCACCGTAAATGAATTTGAAAAAGACGAAAAAGAACTTGAACAAATTAAAAACAAGCTTTCCGACATTGCAAAATTTTTAAAAGCACAACCCGTCAAATTTGATCATTTCAATACGTTTTCTAACGGTGCATTCTTTTTGGCTCCCGATGACGATTCGAAACGGTATTTAAAAGAAATTATGCTTGCTGTTCATCAGCAGTTTCCCTACCCTATAAAAATAAAAAGTAACGAGCCTCATATTTCCATCGGGCGTCGAATTACTCCTGAAAATCTTGCAAAAGCCGAAGCATTATTTCAGGAAAAACCAAACCTTAGTTTTCTTTGTGATAAGATCGCTTTGCGCATTTTTAATGAAGAAAGAAAACAGTTCGATATTTTGGAAACCTTTCCCTTTTTAGACGAAAAAAAATCCCGATTGATTCAAGGCAGCTTATTTTAAGCAGTGATTAAAAATATGTAGTTTTGCAACTTCTTAAACGAATTTAAAATGAGTACTACCCAACCCGAAATGGAATTTCAACCGAATAATACCAACTTATTAACTTGTATAAAAGCTTTTCGAGAGAACCAAAACCAAGACACTTTTATGGCTGTTTTGAACGAATTGCAAGGCAATAATGCTTTTTTACTCATTCCAACCACAGAACCTATTGTCGGTAAAGATAGAAATGAAGAAGGTTGGTCCACTATCGAAAAGGGAACTCAAATGTCATTTACCTCTGTTTTTGAAGTCGACGGACAAAAAGTATTAGGTGCTTTTACTTCTCAGGAAAAATTAATGCATTGGGCAAACGAAACCAAACCCTTTGCTTCGCTTCCTGCAAAAGATATATTGGAAATTGCCATGCAAAATGACATCGAGCGTATTGTGATCGACAGCAACCAAGAGACGATGTTTGTTTTGGGCAGAAGCATCGCAAAATAAACTATCCTTTGAGCAAATTAATACTAACCGTTGCGTAGTCTGCTTCCGGATATTTTTTGAAATACAAAGAATCGGGTTGTAAACCGGCTTCGGCTGCAATTTTGTGTAAAACATCAATTTCAACAATAAATTGATCAGAGAAACCATGCGTAGCATCATACGCCGTTGCGGCTGTTTTTCCTCTATTTTGCGCGGTTAATTGTGGTGCAATCGTATGCAATTCTATGATTAAAAGTCCGAACTTTTTCACATAAGGCGACCATTTTTTAAAATGTTCAAACAGGTTTTCTTCTACCAAATTATTGGAAATTCGGGCGCCGCGATGTGCAAAAGCTCCGGTTGAAGTAGAAACCCGACTTGGATTGCTATTCTTTGGATTTTCCCAAATGCGATTATGGTCTAAAAAGGTACGAACGTTCAGCAAATCGGCTAAATCAATCGTGTAATTTTCTTTTAAATCTTTGGCTAACAAATCGGGTTGACCAATATCACCCCAAACCACTTTTGCCCAAATATCGGCTTTTATCAAATTGGCACGAGTTACTTTCAAAGCCGCCTGATTGTAATCGGCTCCTACTAAAAACAACGGGTAATCGTCTAACAGTTTGCCGCGTAAGGTTTGGCGTTCAATCACTTCAAAAATATGTTCCAAAAAAGCACCGTTTCCACATCCCATATCCAAAATACCTTTGGGCTGCTCCTGTATCGGTTTGTTGAATAACTCGATAATAATATCATCAATCACTTTAAAATAGGTAGAATGCGCTCCACCACTACCCCAAACATTCATTTCCCGATTCACGTGCTTTTCTTCTTCATGAACCGCTATTTCCCGTAAAACCGATGCATTGCCAAACAACATTTGGTTCAGGTTCTTAAACATGGGCAAATACGAAACTGTCACTCCGTAAGCAGTTGCTCTTTTAGCAAAAAACAAACCGGTTTCCGTAAATTGATAATTTCCGTTTTTTCGGCTAAACCAATCCAACGAAACAAAGAAATCCAAGATCACTTTGAACGCTTCCGGTTCTTTGTGAAATTCTTCTGCACTGAAAGACGTTTCCATAAAATATTTATGAAACATTCCCGTCATTCCTAAACTCACCGCAATGGGCGCTACCAAATAACCTTCTAAATGTTTAACAATTTGTTTTTGAACCTCCGTTTGTGCCAAAGCTTTCTTTTGATGATAATCGTCAAACAAATTTTGCAATCGGGATAAATGCTCACTCGTGATCTTTACTGAAGTAAAAAAATCGGTTTCTTCTAACATTTTAACCGTAGCTTCGTACCAATGAAAATGAGCAAACGCTTCTTTGGAATTGGCATTCAAACTAATCGTGATGACTTCTTTTGCTGTATCTAAATGATAGTCCAAAAAACCTTGCGAAGCCAAAACCCGTAAAGCCACATTCAGATATCCTTCATTGGCGTTAAACTGTTCGGTAAGCTTTTGTAAATCGACAGACGTTTGATCGAGCAATTCTTGTAAAACACCACTTTGTAATAAATAATACGCCGTAGGCGCAGTAACCAATCCGTCTAAATGCAGGAAAAGATGTTGGCGTAAATCATTTTTATGGACAATCATAGCATGCTTTTTCTCAAAGTTAGTGATTTTTTTAATTGCCTTTTCAGATTTTATCTCTAACAAAAAGCTGTCTGTTTCCACAGACAGCTCTTTATATTTTATAGTTCAGAATTTTACAAACTGCTAGTATCTAGCAATTGTAGATCTTCTGCATCCAATTGTAATTCAGGTGCATCAAACAAAGTTTGTAGTTGATTTTGACTCGTTGCACTAACAATAGGTGCGGTAATTGAAGGGTGAGCCAATAACCAAGCTAAAGCTACTGTTGCCGGTTGGCTGTTGTGTTTAGCTGAAACCTCATCCAATGCTTTTAAAACCGCTAAGCCTTTGTCGTCCATATATTTTCGAACGCCTTCTCCTCTGACACTTTTACTGAAATCAGCCTCTGTTCTGTATTTTCCGGTTAAGAATCCTGCGGCTAATGCCCAATACGGAAAAACACTCAAATTGAATTCTTTGACCAAAGGCTCATAATCGCTTTCAAATTTTTGACGTTCCACTAAATTATAATGTGGTTGTAAAGCCACATATTTCGGAAAGCCATTTTTTTCGGCTACGTCAAATGATTCGCGTAAACGTTCCGGTGAAACATTAGACGCCGCTATGTAACGAACTTTTCCGGCTTTTACAATTTCGGCATAGGCTTCCATCGTTTCTTCAACCGGTGTTGTGTCATCATCAAAATGCGTATAATACAAATCAATGTGATCGGTTTGTAAACGTTGTAACGATTCGTCCACGGATTTTAAGATATGCTTTTTACTGATGTCAAATCCATGTTCTTTGGTTTGCGAACCTACTTTGGTTGCAATCACCATTTCGTTGCGGTTTCCGCGTTGTTTCATCCAATTTCCGATGATGGTTTCCGATTGCCCTCCTTTTCCGTTTACCCACCATGAATAGGTATCGGCTGTATCAATAAAATTGAAACCCTTGTTGTGAAAGGCATCTAAAATAGAGAAAGATTGTTTTTCGTCGAGTGTCCAACCGAATACATTTCCACCGAAATTAATCAGTGCAATTTCTAAATCGGTATTTTTAATTATTATTTTTTTCATATGATCTATAAAACTCTGATTATTTTATTTTTAAGGATTTTAAGCGTAACGAATTGGTAATTACCGAAACGGAACTAAAACTCATCGCTACAGCGGCCAACATTGGTGACAATAAAATACCGAATACCGGAAACAACACGCCAGCCGCTACCGGAACGCCTAATAAATTGTAGAAAAAGGCAAAAAACAGATTTTGTTTGATGTTTTTCATCACGGCATTACTCAATTGGTGTGCTTTTACAATATTTTTCAAATCACCGTTAACCAAAGTCACATCAGCACTGTTGATAGCTACATCGGTTCCGGTTCCCATGGCAATCCCTATTTGGGCTTGTGCCAATGCCGGCGAGTCGTTAATACCATCGCCTGCCATCGCTACAATTTTTCCTTCTTTTTGGTAGTCTTGAATCACCTGAAGTTTATCTTGCGGTAAACATTCGGCTTTGTATTCGTCCAATCCTAATTCGTTAGCTACAGCTTTTGCCGTAATCGGATTGTCGCCAGTCAACATTACCACTTTTATACCTTGCTCTTTAAAGTACTGCAAGGCTTCTTTACTGGTTGTTTTAATCGCATCGGCAATGACTACAAAACCCCACAAGGTTCCGGCAACTGCTAAAAAAGAAACGGTTTTGCCTTGTGCTTGTTTTTCCTTTACTTTTTGCAACACCACATCGGTAATCGAAATTTTGAATTCTTGAAGTAAACCTATATTTCCGATCAAAACTTGCTGATCGTTCCAAACGGCTTTCACTCCTTTTCCGGTAACCGATTCAAATTGGTGTACCGAATCTAATGCTATATTCTTCTGGTGCGCAAAAGTAACCGTAGCATTTGCCAAAGGATGCTCACTATTTTGATTAACAGATGCTAAGACTTTTGTAAATTCTTTTTCGTTAGTTCCGTTTACTACTTCAATACTTTCTACAGAAGGTTTTCCTTCGGTTAGTGTTCCGGTTTTATCCACTAAGACTACATCAATTTTGTGTAAGGTTTCCAGCGCTTCCGCATTCTTGATTAGCACTCCCAACTGAGCCCCTTTACCAATTCCCACCACAACCGACATAGGCGTAGCCAGACCTAAAGCACAAGGACAAGCAATGATTAACACCGCAATAGCATTTACAAAAGCATATACCATAGCCGGTTGCGGTCCGAAAATTGCCCAAATGATAAACGTAAGGATGGAAACACCAACAATAATGGGTACAAAATATTTAGAAATGGTATCGGCTAATTTTTGAATAGGCGCTTTAGATCGTCCCGCTTGGTTCACCAGTTCAATAATTTGAGACAACAACGTTTCCGAACCCACTTTTTCGGCTTTCATTAAAAAAGATTGGTTGGTATTGAGTGTTCCGCCGATTAGCTTATCGCCTTCTTTTTTATCAATCGGTAAAGGTTCTCCGGAAATCATGGATTCGTCAATAGTTGCATTGCCTTCAGTTAATATTCCGTCTACCGGAATTTTTTCGCCCGGCTTAACTCTCAAGATATTTCCCACTACAATTTTATCGATAGCGACTCTTTTCTCTGTTCCGTTTTCCCAAAGCGTTGCTTCGGATGGCGCTAATTTCAACAATTCTTTTAAAGCCGTATGGGTTTGCGTATGCGCTCTGGCTTCTAACAATTGTCCGAGCAGAACTAAAGTCAGGATAACAGCCGTAGCTTCAAAATACAAATGTACACTGCCATCGTGTGCTTTTAATTCGTCCGGAAAAATGGTCGGAAAGAACAAACCGATGAGACTGAATACAAATGCGGCTCCTGCCCCGATCCCAATTAAGGTAAACATATTCAAATTCCATGTGATAATGGATTTCCAAGCTCGTGTAAAGAACATCCAACAAGTGTAAAACACAACGGGTAACGTAAGCAAGAACTGAATGTAATTCCAATAGCTTACATCCATAATATCATACAACGGATTGTGTGGCAACATACCACTCATGGAGATAATAAAAACGGGAATGGTGAAACAAAGCGACAGAATAAATTTGCACCTTAAGGAATTGTAAACTGTATTCTCTTCTTCATCTTTGGGTTGTTGTAACACTAAATCCATTCCGCAGATGCTGCAACTTCCCGGTTCGTCGGAAACAATCTCGGGATGCATCGGACAAGCATACAAAGCCTTTGGTTTAGCAGCAGGTTGTTCTACTAAATCCATTCCGCAAACCGGACAACTTCCGGGTTTGTCGTATACTTTATCGCCTTCGCAAAACATGGGGCAATAATACACTCCATTGCCTTTCTTTTTGGGTTGTTGCGGTTGGTGATGGTGGTGTGGCATAGCATGCTCATGGTATTCTGAAATCGAATAATGCAATCCATCTCTCAAAAAAGCATCTTGTAATTGCTTAATGGTAATATGAGAAGACATTTCAATTTCGGTTTTACCTGTGGCAAGGTCAATAGTGATATTTTGTATTTCCGGAAAAGACTGCAAGGTTTTTTCCACGCTTGCCTGACATCCTTTGCAGGACATTCCGGTGACTTGATATTGATGTTTCATGGTTAGCTTTTTAGAATTTCGTTGTAACGAAATGTTTTAGGTTGAAAAACTATTCCCTCAAAGTTACCAAAAATGAAACAGCCTGACAAAAATTTAGCGTTCTGTTAAGATTATAAAAAAACACCGCTTCTTTAATTTTTTGAAGCGGTGCATTTATTAGAATTTAGTTTCCCATTGCAAACCACTGATATCTACTAACTGTATCTTAGCTACCTGATTTTTTATTTTCTGAAAATCATCGGAAACAAAATTCAAAGTAGCTTTGGCACCTAACGGCAATACCAAACTATGCTTTCCGGCTTTTACCTGAGCTATATAATAATTCTGAATAGCGTTAGCTTTTAGTTCGGCAAGTTCTTCCTGAGTCTTGGTCCAAAGCACTTCATTTTTTTCATCTAATAAGTTAATCGCAATTACAAATGAACCGTATACATCGGCTCCTTCTACCCGATAAACATCCAGTTGCAGAGCATTTGATGTCAGAACTACATTGGAAATTTCGACTTTAGGTTTTACAGATTTGTTGTGCAACGTTCCCCAGAGTCCTCCGTGAAAAACCTGATTTGTATATAAGGTAAGACCAAAGATAAACAAGGCTATAAGCGGCACAACTTTATTCAATGTTGCTGTTGACCAAGGTAATTTTCCTGAGAAAAAATAAGGATACCAACGTTTCTTTGTAAAAGTGCTTCCCTTTTGTTCAAGCAAAGCATCTACAGAAAATAAACCTCCGCCAGCGAAAAACAATACGGCTCCGGATGCCACACCCAGCACTCCTATCTGCCATTCGTCCAAACAGGTAGTGCCCAACCAACCGGAACCCAATAAAATTCCCATAGCTAAACTCAGTACGCCTATACTCATTACACGTGTTGCTATCCCTAAAATGATCCCTAAACCGACTAAGGCTTCTATGATCGTAAAAGTGACCATTGCCCGGTGAAGTGCCTCCGGATGGGTTACCAGATATTCAATGATAGGTTGAATACCAATGGCATTAGGTAAAAAATGATTGAACTTTTGTCCGATGTAACCCGGTAATTCCGGATCTAATTTGTTTTCTAAAACAACTCTGCGCCAAAAGGCAGAAAAATAGGTCCAGCCCACTACTAATCGCAGACTTAATGCGAAAAGTGCAGCTAGATTATATGAAGATTCCTGTGTTTTCATATACTCTTGATTTTATTATTACTCTTTTTATCTCCCTAAGAATAGGGATAATCCAGGGTTCTAACTACACAAGATGAATTTTCAACTGTTGAAATAACACATAATAAGGAACTGTTATACCGGATTTCTGCTGAGGTAGAAAAGTAACTTTTTTTCCCGGTTCTTTAATTGAGATAAAACCCGTATAAAAGATATCGGCAGGTTCGTCTCCGCTAATTACAGGCAATACCTTTTTAACCTGCCATTGTTGTTTTTGATATACCTGTATTTGACATTCCTTTTTACAGGTTGTCTTAATTTGAAGGTTTGGCTTGGAAATTTCTAGATCAAAACTTTTTTCAATGAAATTGCGAACTTTACACGGAACCAGTAATAATAGCATTGCTAAAGCTACTACCTTGAAAAAAGAGAGTTGTCGTGTTTTCGTCTGTTTCATTCAATTACAAGTATTTGCTTTTTAATTTTACCAAGGGGTTTCGGTGTTTACCAATTCTTCTAAAAGTTGTGTTCTGGCTTTTTCAACATTTACGATGTCCAAATATTTAGCCCAATCGTCCTGATAGAGGATGTTCTTTATTTCTTTGATCCGTTTTGCAGTTTCAGAAGCGGTTCGCAGCAATCGCTCTTGATCGTTTGAAGCGTCTTTATGTTGGTAACTCACTTTTTGCTGAGTGAGATCCAACGTTATAAAAAACAACGCTGCCGTTTCATTATTGGTATAAAAATCCGTCCAATTGGCATAGCCGCAAACTACATTCTGATTTTTATATGCTGTTGTTTCAGATAATATCCAACGACACTTAGCTGCTCTGCCCCAATGGCTGGATCGTCTGTATACACCTTGCTCCGTAAAACAATATTCACTGCCCGATTTGCTTTTATATGTAAAATTCAGACTGGTCTCTTCTGTTGCTGTGATCTGCCTGAAAATACAAAATGTATGCTTATGGAAATTACTTCTATTGTACTGCTTCATACAAAAGTTTAACTGGTTTTGATCTTTAACAGCTCTTCTAGTCCCAGTTCTTTGATGGATATTTCTCTCATTTCTACTTTTCTGATCTTTCCGGTAATGGTCATCGGAAAGTTGTCTACAAATTTCCAGAACTTCGGCACTTTATAATGGGCTATCTGATCTTTACAGAACAACATTAGTTCGTGCTGCGACAAATCGGCTTCAGCTTTTAACTTTACCCAAGCCATGATCTCTTCACCGTATTTCTCATGCGGGATTCCGATTACCTGTACGTCTTCGATCAAATCGTGAGTATATAAAAATTCCTCAATTTCTCTCGGTGAAATATTTTCACCACCCCTGATGATCACATCTTTTATCCTTCCGGCTATATTGATATAACCTTCATCATCCATTACGGCTAAATCACCGGTGTGCATCCATCCTGCGTCATCCAGTACCTGATCGGTAGCTTCCGGGTTCTCCCAATATTTTAACATCACAGAATAACCGCGGGTACATAATTCGCCGGCTTCTCCTCGCTGTACAATTTCACCGTTCTCCGGGTTAACAATTTTAATTTCTAAATGATCCTGTACCGTTCCTACCGTACTTACCTGTTTTTCTAACGGTGCTCCTATAACCGTTTGTGTGGAAACGGGAGAGGTTTCGGTCATTCCGTAACAGATAGAGACTTCTTTCATATACATTTTAGACTGCACCTGTTTCATCACTTCTACCGGACAAGGCGAACCTGCCATTACCCCTGTACGTAAACTTTTCAGGTTGAAAGAATTAAAATCCGGCAACTGCAATTCGGCAATAAACATAGTCGGCACGCCGTAAAGCGATGTACATTGTTCTTTTTCTACTGCTTCCAAGGTTAATCGAGGTTCAAAACTTTCGGCCGGAATAACCATAGTTGCCCCCGATGTGGTACAGGCTAAATTTCCGATCACCATCCCGAAACAATGATAAAAAGGCACGGGAATACATACTTTATCACTATTAGTATAGTGTAACCGTTTCGCAATGAAATAGCCGTTATTCAAAATATTATGATGAGAAAGCGTCACTCCTTTAGGGAAACCGGTTGTACCGGAAGTATATTGAATATTAACCGGATCATCGAACTGAACTCCAGACTCGGCTTGTACTAACGTTTCATCGGAAACCGTTGTCGCCAAATCCAGAATCTTTTGCCAATCCTGATCCAGATATAAAGCCTGTTTTAACCTTTTACAGTATTTCTCAGACTTTTTAACTATTTTTTTATAATCGCTTGTTTTGAACTGTAATGCAGATATCAACAATTTAATACCGGATTGATTGACAACATAGATCAACTCGTTCGAGCGGTAAGCCGGATTTATGTTTACCAGTATTACTCCGATCCTTGCTGTAGCATATTGTAATAAAACCCATTCGTAACGATTAGGAGACCAGATCCCGACCCTGTCTCCAGATTGGACACCCAATGCTAAAAGTCCTTTGGCTAATTCTGTTGTTTGATCCCAAAATTCCTGATACGTAGCACGGTAATTTTGCTGAAGTGATACCAATGCCGTATTTTGGGGGTAATTCTCTACTGTTCGTTTTAAATTCTGACCAATGTTTTCTCCCAATAACGGAGTATCCGAAGGTCCGTTCACATATGCTATTGATGTCATCCTGTGTATTTTTATAAGGATAACAAATTTATAGTTATTTAACTAAAAATTACAATTATTAACAGTTTTTATTGGTTTATAACAGCCGAAACTATCATTATAGTTCATAACTATTAAAAATATTTTGACCTACTCCACTGTTTTTCAACAAATAAAAGTGTGATTTTACGGCTTCAATAGCCGGATAACAAGTATAAGGTAAATTGTACTCTGCGGCATATTTCTTTATAATAGGGGTAATATAAGGATAATAAGTATGACCTACTGTGGGAAACAAATGGTGTGCTACGTGGTGCGTAAAGCCTCCGTACAGAAAATCAGCTATCGGATTTCCGGCACTGAAATCTTTTGTTACCAGCATTTGGTGTTCAGCCCAAGTCAAATCAAATCTCCCATCTTCCGGTGGCAACGGAAAAACAGCATGTTCATCAACATGAGTTGATATCAAAGCTACCACGCCTAAAGCACTCGACAACAAATGCATTACAAACCAAGCTAAAAATACGGTTGAAAACTGTTGGTCCAATACCCAATAAGGGATCAATAACATATAGAAAATATTGAACACTTTGGCTGCAAAAAGTTTTACATACTCAAGAACGGGAATGGTATAAATTCTCTTCAGGTAATTGTCTTTTGTTCCAAAAAAATCTTTAAAATCCCTGCTAAACAACCATATTATGGTATAAAAAGGATATAAGAACCACATATAAATATGCTGGAATTTGTGAAACTTATACCACTTACTGTTCGGAAAAAGTCTCACCAGATCGCTTTGCTTGATATCACAATCCCAATTTTGCACATTCGGATAAGGATGATGCAATTCTATATGACGTCTTATCCATATTTCACTGTTAGAACCGAAAAGCTCCAATACATAACAGAACCATCTGTTTTGCTTAGGTGTAAAAAATACCGCTCCGTGGGCTGCATCATGAAATGAATTCACAAATAGCACGATCATTGTCCATCCCATCAGAATATAGAAAGTATATAAAAGCGGAGTACTGTTCCCAAACAACAGGATACATCCGTAGAATACAAAAAACAAAGCTAAGAGCCCCAGGGCTTTATAAATACTTTTATATTGTATCTTTTTATTTTTTAAAACGGTTTCCTGAACTTCTTTAACCAGTTTCTTAAAAAAATCATCTTTAGAAGCTCTAGCAAACATTGGCCTTTTTAAAGCGTCCATACAATAATATATAATTGATATCAGAGAAGTATTATTTCTAAGAGACAAATTTATTGTAATTGCCTGTCAAAAAAAAATAATATTTCGTTAATTTTATGTTTTGCGAACACCAAACAAAAGTTAATGTAACCGTTGTTACATACAATTAACCCCAGAAAAAACTATCTTTACATACCAATAACTCAAAACAGACTTGTAACTATAAAAAAATGGAAGAACTTCTAAAACAGGCATACGGCTATATTTTTGAAGAAGAATTATTAGACGAAATAGGCAAAGTTGCCATCTACAAAGAATTCAAAGCCGATGATTACTTAATTGAGATCGGCGATTATATAAAAACCATGCCCTTACTTTTAAACGGAGCCATCAAGATCCTGAGAGAAGACGACAATGGCGATGAATTGTTGCTTTATTTTCTGGAGCGCGGCGACACTTGTGCCATGACCCTGACTTGTTGCATGGGACAAGCTAAAAGTAAAATAAGAGCAGTTGCTGAAACTGATGGAACATTGCTTATGATCCCGGTTGAAAAAATGGAAGAATGGCTCACCAAATACAAAACCTGGCGCAACTTTGTTTTTGACAGTTACAACATTCGCCTTAAGGAAATGCTGGAAGCCATAGATACTTTAGCTTTCATGAACTTGGATGAACGCCTGTACAAATACCTGACAGACAAAGCAAAAGTATTAGGCAATACGGAGATCAATACTACTCATCAGGAGATCGCTTATGAGATGCACACTTCCAGAGTGGTTGTTTCCCGACTTTTGAAAAGTTTAGAACTTAAAGGAAAAATAAAACTGAACCGCAATAAAATCGAAATCCTAGAACTTTAATGGAAATACTAGGTTATTTAGGAGCATTACTGATCGGTTTGGTTTTAGGATTAACCGGCGGAGGCGGTTCTATGCTGACGGTTCCGGTTTTAACCTATCTGTTGCATATCAATCCGGTTACTGCTACTGCCTATTCTTTGTTCATTGTGGGGACGACTTCCGTAGTGGGTGCCATACATAATTACCAAAAAAAATTAGTAGACGTTAAAAACGGGATCATTTTTGCCATTCCGTCATTTATCGGTGTATATCTCACCCGAAAATTTTTAGTGCCTTTGTTGCCGGATGTGATCTTTCAAAACGAATGGATGACTCTGAGCAAAGGTTCTTTCTTAATGTTGCTCTTTGCGGTTATCATGCTCTTTGCCTCCTATTCCATGCTTAAAGCAAAAGAAACGAGCGAACAGCCCAAAGAGGTTTCCCTGTTTACCTTACTGATACAAACCTTCTTTATCGGGGTTCTTATCGGTTTTGTAGGAGCCGGAGGCGGATTTTTGATCATTCCGACACTGGTTTTATTCGCACATCTTTCAATGAAAAAAGCCATCGGAACCTCTTTATTTGTCATTTCCATGAACTCCCTGATCGGCTTTTTAGGAGACGTCCAGAACTTAGAGATCGACTGGAAATTCTTACTCAGTTTTACATTGGTTTCCATTGCCGGAATTTTTATAGGAACGTACCTTAATAAATTCATCAATGAAAAACAACTGAAAAAAGGATTTGCCTATTTTGTTTTAGCAATGGCGGTCTTTATTTTATTTAAAGAAATGTTATAATGTAACAGGAGTTACTGCTTTTTTACTAAAAGTTGACTAATTTTACACTTGAAAACTAAAAAATTGAATTATGAAAGTAGAACAAATTTATACCGGATGTATAGCACATGCTGCTTACTATATTGAAAGCAACGGCGAAGCTGCCGTGTTTGATCCGCTGAGAGAAGTACAACCCTATATAGACAGAGCTGAAAAAGATAATGCTAAAATTAAATATATTTTTGAAACGCATTTTCATGCTGATTTCGTTTCAGGACATTTAGATCTGGCTAAAAAAACAGGAGCACAAATAGTTTACGGTCCTACTGCTAAGCCGAATTTTGAAGCGATCATTGCTGAAGACGGACAAGAGTTCAAAATCGGTAACTATACCATTAAAGCCATTCATACTCCGGGACATACACTGGAAAGTACTTGTTACCTGCTAACGGATGAAAACGGCAAACAAAACGGAATTATTACCGGTGATACTTTATTCATCGGTGATGTAGGTCGACCGGATCTGGCGCAAAAGTTAGTGGAAGACCTTACTCAGGAAGTTTTAGCCGAAAAATTATTCCATTCGCTACGCGATAAGATCATGCCACTGGCAGACGACCTGATCGTATACCCGAACCACGGTGCCGGAAGTGCCTGCGGTAAAAACATGAGTAAAGAAACCACAGATACTTTAGGCAATCAAAAGAAAACCAATTATGCTCTGAGAGCTGATATGACCGTTGAGGAATTCAAAAAAGAATTACTGGAAGGTTTAACTCCTCCTCCGGCCTATTTCCCTCAGAATGTACTAATGAACATACAAGGCTATGAAAGTCTGGATAATGTAATGCAAAAAGCGAACAAACCGCTTTCTCCTGCTGAATTTGAAGCCGTAGCCAATCAAACAGATGCTATCGTTCTGGATGTCAGAAACGAAAGCGAATTTGTCAAAGAACACGTTCCGGGGTCTATATTCATCGGTTTACACGGTCAATTTGCACCGTGGGTAGGAGCTTTAATTAAAGATGTAAAACAACCGATCCTCCTCATTGCGCCGGAAGGAAAAGAAGAAGAAACCGTAACCCGTTTATCAAGAGTAGGTTTTGATCATACTTTAGGCTACCTGAACGGAGGCGTTGAAGCCTGGAAAAAAGCCGGTTTTGAAACTGATTCTCTACAATCCGTAAGCCCTGAAGAGTTTGCTAAGCATTACAAAGACGCTATTGTTATCGATGCCCGAAGACCGGGCGAATTTACGGCAGAGCATATTGTAAATGCTAAAAGTATTCCGTTAGATTACTTAAACGAACACTTAGCAGAAGTTCCTAAAGCCGAACCGTTCTATGTACACTGTGCGGGCGGTTATCGCTCAGTGATCTGGGCTTCGATCATGAAAGCCAGAGGCTATCACAACATGATCAATGTTGAAAAAGGGATGGGCGGTATTCGCGATACAAATGTTGAACTGACTCAATATGTTTGTCCGACCACTTTAAAGTAAAAAGATTCATTTTAAATAGAAAATCAGGCGATTTGCCTGATTTTTTTATGAAAAAATTAATACCGATCATACTTCCAAAACCATCTAAAATGGATAATTTTGCCAAAACCTTAACACAAAGACTATTTATGAAAAAACTGGCTTTACTAGCAACCGTAGCTTTTGCTTTTGTTTCTTGTCAAAAAGATGCAGAAAGTGGCTATACCATTACCGGAGACACAAAAGGTGTTGACAACGGCACAAAAGTTTATCTGCAAATTCAGGGTGAGAACGAATTGGTTCCGAAAGATACTGTTACGGTTGAGAACGGAAAATTTCAATTTAAAGGAGCTTCTGAATTACCGGAACTTGGCTTCTTAACGGTTGAAGGCAGTAATGGAATTCCTTTTATCCTGGAAAACGGAGCTATTTCAATTGCATTCGATAAAGATTCACTTCAAAATAATAAAATAGCGGGAACTGTTGAAAATGATATCTTTCAGGAATTCACCACTAAGAACAATGCAGTGTATGACAAAATTATGTCGTACCAGAAAGAAAATCAGGAAAAATACATGACGGCACAATCATCCGGTGACACTGCTACAGTGAACGGACTGATCAAGGATTTGGAGGAGATCAAATCAGAATTGGCTGATGTTCCGGTTCAGATCATTACCAACAACCCGAAAAGTTTTGTCGGTATCCTGTTGACCGAGAACCAATTGTTGCGTCAGGAAATTTCAGTTGACGAAGCGCAAAAACGTTTGGACAACTTTGAACAAAAATTATTAGATACAAGAGCCGCTAAAAATATTAAAAGTATAATAGAGGCTGCCAACTCTGTAGAAATCGGTAAAAAAGCACCTGATTTTTCAGCACCGTCTCCGGAAGGAAAAGAAATTTCATTAAAAGAATCATTGGGAAAAGTAACCATCATTGATTTCTGGGCTTCATGGTGTGGCCCTTGCCGTATGGAGAATCCTCATGTAGTGGAATTGTACAACCACTACCACGACAAAGGACTGAACATTATCGGGGTTTCTCTTGACAAAGACGAAGCAAAATGGAAAGAAGCTATTGCTAAAGACGGTTTAACCTGGAACCATATCTCTAATTTAAAATTCTGGGCCGACCCGATCGCTGAGAAATACAACGTAAAAGCCATTCCGGCAACATTTATCGTTGATGCAAACGGTGTTATCATTGCCAAAGACCTTAGAGGTGCTGAACTTGACGCAAAGATCAAAGAACTTTTAGGTGAATAAGCCCTCTTAAAATAACGTATATAAAAAAATCTCCTATAGGAGATTTTTTTTATTTTTCTAATTTACAAATGGTTATAAATTATTTTAAAATTAATCGCATTTTGTATTTGTAAGTTTTAAAAACAATCCTATATTTGCAACCGCTTACAAGATAAGCACAGGCTGGGGAGATACTCAAGCGGCCAACGAGGGCAGACTGTAAATCTGCTGGTTACACCTTCGCAGGTTCGAATCCTGCTCTCCCCACGAATAAATAGAATCAATAAAAAAACGCCAAGCCTTGCTTAGGCGTTTTTTTGTTGGTTTTATTTTCAAAGCGTAGCTTTGCAGGAAAAGCGAAGCTAATCCTGTTTCGTGGTATTTTATACCTGATAACCAAGTTTACTTTTATAAATGTTTTGGGATTTTTTGTTTGAGTAAGGTTTCCTTACTCAGGATCACAAACGAAGTGAGTAATTCTGCTCCCTAAATGCTTTACTGCTCTGTATTTCTTTCAAAGGTCTCTTCCTTTTTTCTTTTAATTTCCTCTTACTTATTATAGTAACGATCTAATTTCTAACAATAAAATTTTATTTTGTAAAGAAAAGTTGTATATATTTGAAACTATATTAGTTGGTAATTAAATAAAAATACAATGAAAATATTAACTTTTTATAATCATAAAGGAGGTGTTTCTAAAACATCAACGACCTTTAATGTGGCTCATCTATTAGCTGAAAAAGGTAAAAAAGTATTAGTTGTAGATGCTGATCCTCAATGTAATATCACCGAGTTACTTATTGGTGATCTAATAGCTGAATATGATGAAAAAATGGAATCAACAGGTAAAGAAAATGAAATACCAGGAACAACATTATTGAATATTTTATCCCCAAGAATTAGTGGTGATATTCCAGAAGTTGATATAAGTAAGATTGAAAATGTAAAGGTAAAAGAAAAACTCTTTTTAATACGTGGAGATGTTCAGCTAAGCAGCATTGAAGATGCTCTTTCAGAGTCTCATCAACAGCGATTCTCAACAAAAATCCATGAGAAAAGAACATATGTTGCAATTGGAGACTTCCTAACTAGGTATGGTCTTAAAAATTCATTTGATTATATTTTTATAGATGTCGGTCCGAGTTCTGGTTCATTAACGAGAAGTTGTTTTCTCTCATGTGATTGTTTTTTTGTTCCAGTTGCACCAGACAGATTCAACATACAAGCAATAAAAACATTATCTTTAATAATTGATCGATGGATCGGTGAACATGATAAGGTAGTATCCGATTTTAAAGCTTTAGGCTTACCTGTCAAAGAAGGTAAACCTAAATTTTTAGGTACAATACCACAGCATTACAAATTATTAAAAGGAAAACCAAAACCAGGTTACAAATTATGGATGGACAGACTTCCAAAAACAGTAATTGACAATTTATTCCCTATTCTTAAAAAATATTCTACTCAAACTAATGATTTAACAAATGGTCTGAATGAAGATACAATTTCAACTCCTTCAATTCCCGATTTTCAAAGTTTAGCCCCCTTGATGCAAGAATTTTGTGTCCCCGTATATGCAGTTAAACAATCAATGACTGCCTCTATTACTGAAAAAGGAGGGCAATGGGGTGGTGGAACTTGGGACGATGCTACTAGACGCATGAGTGAATTTAAATCAATGTTTGAAAAAATAATTGACCGTATAAACTAAAATTACAAAATTATGCTTGATTATCATTTTGTAGCTTTTTTAGACATTTTAGGCTATTCTAATATGGTTAAATCAGATTTAGAAGGACCTTCAGGTGAGGAAAAATATTTTCAGAAACTTCTTGATTTACATAAAGAAACAAATAGTTTAAAATATGAAAAACTAGAATTCACATTAATTCAATTCTCTGATTCAATAATCATTTCTGCACCATTTGACCATAGTTCTTTTCATTCATTTTCAAAGTTAATTGCAGAATATCAATTGAAACTTTTACTAAGGGGAATACTTATAAGAGGAGGGGTTACTTATGGTAAACATTATTACAAAGATGACTTCTTATTTAGTTCTGGTTTAATTGATGCATACGGAATTGAAAGTAAATTAGCACGTTACCCTAGAATAATAATTTCTAATGATTTATTTGAACTTATGGTTTCTCATAAAGTCAATTTGGAGTACACATTGAATGATAATAACTATAAAATTATAGATTTTATTAAGACTTCATCAATTGAACAAGTTCAGATTTCAATAATTAATGATATCATTGAAAAACTTGAAAGAAATAAAAATGAAACAATTTCTGAAAAAGGATTATGGTTAAAGGAATATATAAACTTTAAAATACCCTCGACACCTTTTCAATATATTAGATTTAGAAAATAATAACGCTTGCTAGCTCAAGCAAAATACTCACTCAAACGTAACAAAACGCTAAACAAAAAAAAATCCCGAAGCCTAAACTTCGGGATTTTCTATTTTAAAAAACTTTTTTTATTTCAATTCAAAACTCACAGAAACATTTGCCGTTACTTCGATCTCCCCTATCGCTAAGGTTTCTCTCGGTGCTGCATCGGCCATTTCTGCTACTGCATAGGTTTTATACATCGGTCTCGGGTAATTAACCTGTGAGTTATCGCTAATTTGTAACGCCTTGCCCACTTTTTGTCCTAAAACCGAAACATAGTCTTCCGCTTTCTTTTTCGCGTCCAGCATGGCTTTAACACGCGCTTCTGACTCGTATTGCTCTAACGTAGACGATTTGAATTCCACTCCCTGAATGTTGTTCACTCCGGCATCGACCAAACTCATTAGTAAAGCATCGTATTTTTTCAGATCTTTTAAGTGTATGCTGATGGTTTGATTGGCATAATAACTGTATTTCTTCTGGTTGTAATCGTAATTCTTGCGCAAGGACACATTCTGTGTCTGGTAATCGCTTGCCGGGATTCCGTTTTTCTTAATGGCTTTGATGATGGCATCAACCGTCTCATCGTTTTTCTTTTTTACCTCTGTGGCATCTTTTCCTGTATTTTCAACGCCTAAAGTAATAACCGCCTGATCCGGTACTACTTTAATTTTACCTTCTCCGCTCACTGAGATCTGAGGAACAGGTTCCTGAATTTGATTTTGGGCCATCATAGCTGTTGTTGCAAATGTTAAAATCAGAACTAATTTTTTCATACTATATTTTGTTTTTCAGATAATTTATCCAATTGTCGTGCCAAAATCTTACAACTTATTGTTTTTGTACAAATAAAAAAGCAGCAGAATAGGTATTGTTAACAAGATCAGCATTTTAGTATTGGTCACTAACATCGACGGATCTTTGAGTAAAGTCATCAGATACCCGGCGATCGCTCCTCCGAAATGCGCCGTATGACCGATATTATCATTTTTAGCACGCATTCCGTAGATCGAGTACAGCAAATAACCTATTCCGAAAAGATACCCCGGAATAGGAATGAAAAAATACAACGCTAAGGTCATTTCCGGATACAAGAGTATGGAACTGTAAATAATTCCGGTTACTGCTCCGGAAGCCCCTACGGCTCTATAATAATAGTCGTCTTTGTGCAAATACAACGTCAGCAAGTTTCCGGCAACTAAACTTCCGAAATAAATATACAGGAAATACATGTTGCCCAAAGTATGAGAAACAACCGGCGCAAAAAAGTACAAGGTCAGCATATTAAATGCGAGGTGCATAATATCGACGTGCAAAAAGCCGCTGGTCAATATCCTGATCTGTTCGCCTGCTTTAACAGAGCCAACATGGAACTCGTATTTCCTGAAAAAAGCCATGTCGTTAAAGCCTTTAAAGCTTACCAAAACATTAATTCCGATTATAGTCAGTAAGAAAATATCCATTGATTTGTTTTTCGGTAAAATTACTAATAGTTAATTTATTTTAAAACTACTTTAAAAAAAGTATTTTTGTAAAAAGTTTTTAATAAATGCAGCGTATTGCCTATTACTTTGCTTACCCGATATTATGGATAGTATCTATACTTCCGTTCCCTATATTCTATTTTGTTTCCGATTGTATAAAGGTCATCATTTACAACATTATCGGTTATCGTAAAAAAACGGTCAGATCTAATATTGAACTGGCTTTTCCGAACTTAAGTAAAAAAGAACGATTAGCCATCGAAAAAAAATCGTACCGCCATTTATGCGATATGTTTATGGAAATGGTCAAAACCATGACTATTTCTAAAAAAGAGATTCAAAAGCGTTTTAGGTTTACCAATCTGGATCTGTTCGAAGAATACGAAGATAAAGGCAAAAGTATCATTCTGTTCTATGCCCATTACGCCAGTTGGGAATGGTCCGTTACCTTAGGAACTTACATACGGTTTAAAGGATTCGGCATCTACAAAAGAATCAAGAACCCGTACTTTGACCATTTAATGAGAAGTATCCGTTCGCGGTTCGACGCTACTTTACTGGATACCAAACACACGGTAAAAGAAGTGACTGAAAACCAAAACAAAGGAATTCTGGGCGTTTACGGATTTATCAGTGACCAAACGCCGGGCGGTAGTAGCAGAGCCAAATATTGGGATACCTTTCTGGGGCATGAAGTACCGATCCATACCGGAGGTGAAATGCTGGCAAGACATCTGGATATGAATGTTCTTTATATGAAAGTAAAGAAAATAAAACGCGGTTACTACGAGGCCACTTTTATCCCGATAACGGATAACAATATTGAAACCTTACCGGAATTTGAAGTAAGCAGACGTTTTATCCGAGAAGTGGAAAAACAGATCTATGAAGCTCCGGAATATTATTTCTGGACTCACAAACGTTGGAAATTCAAACGAAATAAGAAGAAAAAATAAGGCTTTTCAATCTCATTAATTTTACCCCAGATTTATACTGATCTGTTTTTTATAAAGTAAACCAATCTTCTATCGTTTTATGGATCGTATCCTGAGCGTTTTTATGGGTAAATTCATTTGTTTTACTAGAATATGAATACTCTTTAGCCCATTCTTTATGATTTTCGGCTAAGGCAATAATACTATCACACACATACTCGATCTCTGCATTTGTCGTTGTAGGATGGATCGACATACGGATCCAACCCGGTTTATGTTCCAGATCTCCGGCTGAGATCTGACATACGATAGTATGAGAGGTTTCCTGATCCACATGCAACAAATAATGTCCGTAAGTTCCGGCGCAACTGCAACCTCCGCGAGTTTGTATACCAAATCGGTCATTGAGTAATTTTACGCCTAAATTATAGTGCAGCTCGTCAATATAGAACGATAATACCCCTAATCGGTCCTGATGCTGCGGCGCCAAGATATTGATATTCGGAATATCTTGTAAACGATCGAAAATATAAGCGACCAATTCGTGTTCGCGTTCCAAAATATGGTCCACTCCCATTTTATCTTTTAACTCTATCGCTAAAGCCGTTTTAATCACTTGTAAAAACCCGGAGTACCACCATCTTCCCTATCTTCAATGCTGTCAATATATTGGTGTTCGCCCACGGATTCGTCCATTTTACTGTTCCTCCGCCCGGACAATCCGGTACGTTATTTTTATACAGATTTTTATTAAAGACCATTACTCCGCAAGTTCCCGGGCCTCCCAAAAATTTATGCGGGGAAAAGAAAATAGCGTCCAGATACGATTCCTGATCTTCCGGATGCATGTTGATCTCCACATAAGGTCCGGAACAGGCAAAATCAACAAAACACACACCGTTGTATTGGTGCATTAACTTAGCAACTTCGTAATAAGGTGTCTTAATTCCTGTAACATTGGAACACGAAGTAATGGAAGCGATCTTAAAACTTCTGTCTTTATATTTTTCTAATAATTGTTTGAAATTCTCTAAGCAAAAAAGCCCTTCATCATTTGCCGGTACCACCACCACATCAGCAATCGTTTCTATCCAGGAAGTTTGATTGGAATGGTGCTCCATGTGAGAAATAAACACAATAGGCTTTACTGCCTGAGGAATATGTGCAAACTCTTTCAGGTTTTCAGGAACACGCAAGCCTAGTATTCGTTGCAACTTATTTACCACTCCGGTCATTCCCGTTCCGTGCGTGATTAAAACATCATCTTCTGAAGCATTAACATGTTCTTTAATGATATGACGTGCTTTATGATAGGCTAAGGTCATTGCAGTTCCTGTAATAGAAGTCTCGGTATGCGTATTGGCAACAAACGGACCGAAATCGTGCAACATTTTCTCTTCTATAGGTCTATACAAACGTCCGCTAGCTGTCCAATCCGTATAAATGATTTTCTTTGTACCGAAAGGAGAGGTAAAAGTTTGATCTATTCCGACAATTTCTTTTCGAAATGTATCAAAATACGTTTCCAGTTGCGATTGCGTTGTTGTTGCCATTTGTATAAAAATTTGTCTTCAAAGATACATTTTTTTAAAGATTCCAAAGGGATCCTGAAGCCAATTTTGTAACTTTGACAAAAAGCTATGCAACTTCCTGTTACCACTATTTTCACAGAAAAGCTTCCTGCCGATCCTGAAACGAGCAATGAAATCCGTCAGGTTTATGAAGCTATGTTCTCTTATGTGACTCCTAAAGTTCCTTTGCATCCTAAATTAGTTCATGCGTCAGCAGAGGTGGCTCAATTGATCGGGCTATCGGAGCAATCAATCAGTTCGGATGATTTTATAGCTGTCTTTTCAGGAAAAAAAGTTTTAGAAGGCACTAAACCTTTTGCCATGTGTTATGGCGGACACCAGTTCGGAAACTGGGCAGGACAGTTAGGCGATGGCAGGGCGATTAATCTGTTTGAAGTCCAAAATCAAGGACAAAACCTGATGGTACAACTTAAAGGTGCCGGAAAAACACCTTATTCCCGCAGAGGAGACGGTTTGGCTGTATTGCGTTCTTCTATCCGTGAACATTTATGCAGTGAAGCCATGTATCATTTAGGTGTTCCTACCACCCGATCACTCAGTGTTATGGAAACCGGTGAAAAGGTATTGCGTGATATTTTATACAACGGTAATGCGGCTTACGAAAAAGGAGCTGTCGTTTGTCGTGTAGCACCCAGTTTTATACGTTTTGGAAATTTTGAAATTTTCGCTGCCCGACAGGATGTTAAAAACCTTAAACTACTAGCTGATTTTTGTATCGAGACCTATTTCCCGTCAATTACAACAACCGGAAAAGAGAGATACATTGCTTTTTTTCAGGAAATCGCAACACAAACAAAAGAATTGCTGATCCATTGGCAGCGTGTAGGTTTTGTTCATGGCGTTATGAACACTGATAATATGTCGATCCATGGCATTACAATAGATTATGGTCCTTATGGATGGCTGGAAGGTTACGATCCGCATTGGACACCTAATACGACAGATGCTCAGGGCAAACGTTATCGTTTTGGTAACCAACCCCATATTGCTTTATGGAATTTACTGCAATTGGCAAATGCTCTGTATCCGCTGATAGAAGAAACGCAAGCTTTGGAACGAATTTTGGAACAATTCAATACTGATTTTCAATCGGATTTTAACGCCATGATGTTAAATAAATTAGGCATTACGAAGCGCCATAAAGAGAATGAGAACCTAATTCATCAATTGTTGATCACCCTCCAGGAAACGGAAACCGATATGACTATTTTTTATCGTTTACTAGCTCGTATTTCTAAAAATGATTCGGAAAGTGAAGCTTTACAAAAAATAAAACCTGCCTTTTATCAGGAAGCAGAAATAAAAGATTCCGTGCAAGAAACGTGGTATTTCTGGTTGTCTTTATACCTCAACAGTTTAAAGCAGGAAACTGTTGCTGATGCTGAACGCAAGCGCAGCATGGATCTGGTAAATCCTAAATATGTTTTACGCAATTATATGGCACAACTGGCCATTGAAGCGGCTGAAAAAGAGGATTATTCATTAGTCGATGAATTAGCCGAACTTTTAAAACGTCCGTATGACGAACAACCGGAATATGAAAAATGGTTTGCTAAACGACCGGATTGGGCACGAACTAAAATAGGTTGCTCTATGTTGAGTTGTAGTTCGTAATTTCAGAATGAATCTGCTAAATTTGGCATAACTCTTGTAAATAATTCTATATAAACTTAAAAAAACAAACACGATGAAACCCCTAAAATCGAATACCGTATTAGTGCTACTAACTTTAGTTTTTGCTGTGTTCTTCACACAAGATATCTTTTCTCAGGGTCCGCCACCTTGGGCTCCGGCACATGGTTATCGTGCTAAAACGAGACATATTTATTTTCCTGAGCAAAACATGTATTATGATCTGCAAAAAGGAGTTTATATCTATTATGACAATGGAAACTGGCAGGTTAATGTAAATTTACCTACTATTTTCGGTTCTGTTAATTTGGGGACTACCCGACAAGTACAATTAGATTATTATGGAAATGATCCGCAACAATACAATGCTGATCATGTTTCTAAATATAAACCCGGAAAAAAAGCTAAAAAGAAATCAAAAAAGAAAAAGAAAAAATAAGCGAAAAGGTCTTGTTTTGAGAACCTTATCATTATTTTTATCTTCATGATCGTATTGCTTTCGGGTAAAAAGATCGTTACCAGCCGATTTTTAAAGAATTTTGAAGAAAGTTTAAAAGAACATTCACCGTTTTTCAGATGTCATAAATCGTATATCATTAATACGGAATACATTGTAAGTTACAGTAAATCTGACGGCGGAACGGTTACTTTACAAAACCAGATTGAAATTCCGGTCTCCGGAAATAAAGTGGAAGAATTATTAGCCTTGTTTATCCGAGTGATCAGATAACAAAGATGAGATAGCCTAACAATGAGCCAAGAACCCCATATAAAACGATCAACAGAATTTCTAAGCGATATTCCTGTAGTTTTCTTTTCATAACTTTTTTATCAAATATAATAATTATTATAAGACAATATGAACTATAAGTTTATGAAAAGCACGTATGAGTTTATGAAAGAGCCAAATGGATAGCTTAAATAAAAAAACCACCTGCAAGCAGGTGGTTTTTTTGTATCGCTAATTTTAAGAATTATTCTACATTTTCAACATTAGCTTCTGCTATTTGTTTGTATGTGCCGTTCGTTAATTTTTCGCGAATAGCTTCAAATGCTGCTAAAGTTTCTTCAATATCTTGTAAAGAATGTGAAGCTGTAGGGATCATACGCAACAAGATGATTCCTTTAGGGATTACCGGATAGACAACAATTGACAAGAAAATACCATAATTTTCACGTAAATCGTTTACCATTACCATGGCTTCCGGAATAGATCCTTCTAAATATACAGGAGTAACACAAGTATTGGTATCTCCGATATTAAAACCTCTTTCTTTTAAGCCGTTTTGTAAAGCATCTACATTTTCCCATAATTTTGCTTTCAATTCCGGCATCGTACGCAACATTTCCAAACGCTTCAATGCTCCGATCGTCTGGATCATAGGCAATGACTTAGCAAACATTTGCGAACGTAAATTGTATTTCAGGTAATCAATGATGTCTTTGTCTCCGGCAATAAACGCACCGATACTGGCCATTGATTTAGCAAAAGTTGAAAAGTACACATCAATTCCGTCCTGACAACCTTGCTCCTCCCCTGCTCCGGCACCAGTTTTTCCTAATGTACCGAAACCGTGTGCATCATCTACCAATAAACGGAAATTATACTTTTCTTTTAAAGCTACAATTTCTTTTAATTTACCTTGCTGACCACGCATTCCGAAAACACCTTCCGTGATGAATAAAATTCCTCCTCCGGTCTCTTCAGCCATTTTAGTTGCACGTTGTAAATTTTTCTCGATGCTTTCCATATCATTGTGTTTGTACGTAAAACGTTTGCCCATGTGCAAACGTACCCCGTCAATGATACAAGCATGTGAATCTACATCGTATACGATCACATCGTTCTTAGTTACCAAAGCATCAATGGTAGATACCATTCCCTGATAACCGAAGTTTAATAAGTAAGCCGCTTCTTTTCCTACGAATTCGGCTAATTCGTTTTGTAATTGTTCGTGAATAGTTGTATGACCACTCATCATTCGGGCTCCCATAGGGTAAGCCGCCCCCCAGTCTGCAGCTGCCTGAGCATCTGCTTTACGAACTTCAGGATGGTTAGCCAATCCTAAATAGTCATTCAAACTCCAATTTAAAATCTCTTTTCCGTGAAACTTCATGTGGGGTCCTAACTCACCTTCTAACTTAGGGAACACATAATATCCTTCTGCTTGTGAAGCCCACTTTCCTAAAGGACCTTTATTTTGTTGAATTCTTTCAAATAAATCTTTCACCATGATCTGAATCGGTATTAAAAAATCGGGACAAAAGTAACTATTTCTACCTAACTTTTATACAATTATGGGTATTTTTTAATCCCCGTGTATTTTCTTTTTCCTGACATTCTGAAATTTTGTGCTGCTTTTTATTAGGATTTTCTTAAAAACATCCCAACCTAACTCTCCGTAATTTGCTTTATTCATTTCCTGACTCATTTTATTTGCAACAACCTCTTTGACAGTTCTATATCTTCTTCTTTTCCGGTATGCTTCTGAGGCTCATCTGATAGTTTTATTACCCCGGTCCATCTTTTCTCTTCAGGCAATGCTTTAATCATCTTGATCACGATATTCATAGGCTGTAACCCGACATCATTGGTTAAACTGGTTCCTATTCCGAAAGAAAGTCCGATCTTTCCTTTAAAATGACTGGCGATCCGTTCTACCTTTTCATAATTAAGTCCGTCTGAAAAAATAATGGTCTTGGTCAACGGATTAATTCCTAATTTTTTATAATGTGCTATTGTTTTTTCTCCGAATTCTATAGCATCACCGGAATCATGCCGAACGCCGTCAAATAGTTTGGCAAACTTTTTATCGAACTGGTCAAAGAAAACTTCAGTGGTGAATGTATCGGTCAACGCAATTCCCAGATCGCCGCGATAAACATCCACCCAATGCTCAAGCCCCATGACATTTGCCATCTTGTATCCGTATTTAGCGGCATGAAACATAAACCATTCGTGGGCATGTGTCCCGATTGGTTTTGTATCGTATTTCATGGCCAAATACACATTGCTTGTCCCGATGAAAGTTCCTTTTCCTTTTTCCTGTAATGTTCTCACCACTAAGTCCTGCACTGCCAAAGAATGGCGCCGTCGGGTTCCGAAATCAGCAAACTGAATACCTAATTCTTTGTATTTTTTCACTTTCGTTTGTACCTTTTCGATGACTTTAACATCATTCTCCCGCTCCTGACCCGTCAATTGATAGTACAATTCGCTGATGAGAGCCATAACAGGGACTTCCCACAAGATCGTTCTGTACCAATAGCCTTCAATAATGACCGACACATCGGTTCCGTTTTGTTCAACAACCACTTCCGCAGGATCGTATCGGTAGCCCTGAAGAAAGTCAAGGTATGTAGGATCTAAATAAGGGCAGGTCTCCTGTAAAAAATCTTTTTCCTTCTGACTCAATTGCAGATCAGCCATCTGGTCAATAGCCTGTCGTAAATGAATAGCAAATTTTTCAGGAAAGGGATGTTCTCCCCGATTGATAAAACGGTATTGGGCTTTAGCATACGGAAATAGTTTGATAACCGCATTCTGCATGGTAAATTTATAGAAATCATTATCGAGTATAGAAGGTGAAACCGCAGTCTTGAAACTCATGTTTTTGTTTTAAAAATACAAATAAATCGCCAAACACCTATTTGTTTTTTAATAATGACCCGGAAACTGCTTTAAAATAAAAAAGCCCGAAGATAGTCGAGGCGCTAGATGTTTTAATTAAATTCTATACAAAAATAACAAATTAAAAATCTTTTTGTGGTTTTCCGTAAAACGGATAAAAGAAATATTATTAATTTGCAACAAAACCTTTTTTAAGGTTTATTCTTACGTGGAAAAAAATTAGTATTTTAGATTTATGTTAAAAAAAATCCCACGGAGTACGCAGGATTTAAGATTTTTCTTCGGCTTATAGCCTTATTGTGAATTGCTTTCAATTTAGCAAATATAAAAAAAACAATCCACAATACATATATTACTTAAAATAATTTAACTATAAGTAAAATATGTAAAAAAGGCTAAACATAATTGTCAAAAAGAGGTTTTGGAAGCCTATTTTAATATTGAGTGCACACAATACTTTTACCTTTCAATGGTAAAGATATAAAATATTTTTTGATGTAATATATGTAAACCCTAAAATTGTATATTTTAAAAAAAATAATTTAATATGACTAAAATAATCGGAATTGATGCAGGTTCAAATAGTTTAGGTTGGGCTATCAGAGATACAGATATAAAAGATAATCAAATTATTGATTACGGCGTTTTAACTTTTGACAAAGGTGTCGCTTCCGAAAAAGGAAATGAATTCCCAAAAGTTCAGAAAAGAACTGAAAGTCGTGGAAAAAGAAGAAATTATCAGGCAGAAAAGTATAGAAAATATGAACTTTTAGAATTTCTTATTGGAAAAAACATGTGTCCTTTGACTATTGAGGAATTAGACAAATGGAGAAAATACTCAAAAGGTAAAAAAAGACAATATCCTCAGTCTGAAAAATTCATTCAATGGTTAAGATTTGATTTTGATGAAGATGGAAAACCTGATTTTCATCTATTAGGCAAAGATAAAGATGAAAGTTATTACGCTTTTAGGGCTTATGCTATTGATGAAGTCTATAAAAATGTTTATCAGAGTAATCCTTATGTTTTGGGAAGAATATTTTATCAATTGGTACAACGGAGAGGTTTTAGAGGAAGAGATGAGGAAGAGGCAAAAACAATGCTTCAAGGAAGTGAGAAAACAGGCACAAAAGGAAGAAACGATATTGCTAATTATATAGAAGAATATAAAACTTTAGGTTCCGCACTTTATCATTATCAAAAAGAGAACGGAGGAAGAATTCGCCAACGATATAATTTAAGAAAAGATTACGAAGAGGAACTGAAAGAAATCTGCAAAATACAAGAGCTTTCGGATTCGGATTCTCAGAAATTGTGGAAAGCCATAATTTGGCAACGACCTTTGCGAACTCAAAAGGGTCTGGTAGGAAACTGTATTTATGAAAAAAATAAAAAGCGTGTTGCTGTAAGCCATCCGATTTATGAAGAATACAGAACGTGGACTTTTATCAATAATTTAAAGATTGAACCACCTGTCGGAACAGATAGAGAAACTTATTTGAAAGAAAAAATTTATCCTTTGTTTTATAAGTCGTCTAACGATTTTGAGTTTAAGACGATTCTCAATCAGGTTAAAAAAGACAGGGCGACGATCCTTTCAAAGTTTGGAGAAAAAACAAAAGTAATTTCAGCTAAACTTTTAAAATCTTTTCAGGATTTATTAGGAGATGATTGGAAAGAAAAATACAATTGGAATTCAATAAGCCAAAGAGACTCTCAACCAAAAAAGAAAATAGAAAATGGTTATACTTTTGAAGATATATGGCACGTTCTCAATACTTTTGACGGACAGGAAAATTTAAAAACCTTTGCTCTCGAAAAATTAAAATTAGACGAAGAAAAAGCAGAAAAATTTTCAAAAATAAAACTTAATAAAGGGTATGCAACATTGAGTTTATCCGCTATCAAAAAGATTTTACCTTTTTTACAAAAAGGATTTTTGTATAGTCAGGCAGTTTATTTGGCTAATTTGTATAAAGTTTTGGGAGCTGATAAAATTACAGACGATTTAATAAATTATTTTGCGGAAGAAGTAAAAGTAATTTTAGAAACAAACAGAGAGGAAAAAACGCTAAATAACATCATAAATAGTCTTATTCAAGATGAATTAAATGAAGAAAATCGTTACTCTATTGAAATTGACCGAGAATTAGATAATGAAGAATTAAGACAAATTCAAACGAAAATTATTGATGTATTTGGAGAAAAAACATGGAATGAATTTAAAGGCGAAAAGAAATCACACATTTTAAATTATGTTTCAACTAATTTTAAAGCATTTTTAAAGAAATCCGTTTTATCGAAACACAATGTTTTTATAGAACAACCACGACTACACGACCAAATATTTGCATTGATTCAGGAAAAATATCAGATTCCAATCGATCGAAAAAAATATTTATGGCATCCATCAGAACAGGAATCGTATGTTCCAGCCTCTGAATATGCTTATTTTACTTTAAATAACAAAGATATTTATATCAAAGAAGAGGAAAAACAGACTTTTATCAGGAAAAATCCAAATGCGGATTTTCAGGGAAAAAGTTTGAAACTTCTGGGAAGTCCTGAACCGATTAGTAAAGGGTTTAAAAACCCGATGGCTTTAAAATCTTTGTACAAACTCAAACATTTACTCAATTATCTTTTACAGACAGAAAAAATTGACGAAGATACCCGTGTTGTTATTGAAATCGCACGAGAATTAAATGATACCAATAAAAGAAAAGCTATTGAAAGGTGGAATAATGATAGAGAAAAAGAGAACGAAGGATTTAAAAAGATAATTCGGGAAATCAACGAAGAATGTGGAACAAACTATGACGAAAACGATAAAACATTAATTCGTAAGATAAGACTTTGGAAAGAGCAAAACGGAATATGCTTATATACAGGTGCAACGATTAAAAATTGTGATTTGTTTAATGGTTCTAAATATGATATTGAACATACGATTCCTGCAAGTATCAGCTTTGACAGTGAATTGAAAAATCTCACGTTAGCAGATACAAACTTCAATCGAAATGTAAAGAAAAAAATGTTTCCAACACAACTTTCAAATTATGAAGAAATAAAACAAAGATTGAAATTTATGGAAGAGAAGGTGGGGAATTTGGAAGAATTATTCAAAGAATGGAAAAACAAAGCTTCGTATGCATCTACAAAAGATGTTAAAGATGCTTGTATTCAGCGTTATCACTTGATAAAAATGGATTTGGATTATTGGAGAGCCAAATTACACACATTCACATTAGAAGAATATAAAACAGGTTGGAAAAACAGTCAGTTACGGGATACGCAAATCGTAACCAAATACGCTTTACCTTATTTAAAAACAGTTTTTAGAAGAGTTTCGGTAGAAAAAGGTTCTGTTGTAAATACTTTTAAGGAAATTTATGATGTAAAATTAAAAAACGAGAAAAAAGACCGAAGCGTACACAGTCATCACGCTATTGATGCGGCTGTTCTAACGCTTATTCCGCCACATTATGACAGAGATAAAATACTTTTAAAATACAATGAGGAAAAAGACATAAAAACAGGGAAAATATACCACGAAAAACCAAAATATTGGAAAGATTTTTCTGCATCAAAAATCTTAAAAATTGAAAATGAGATATTTATAAACAATCTTTCAGAAAACAATACAACCATCCCGACATTTAAAGCTGTCCGTAAAAAAGGAAAAATCGTTTGGATTGATAAGACAAACAATATCAAAAAGATTGCACAGGGAGATACTATTCGTGGGCAATTACACGGAGAATCTTTATACGGAGCAATAAAACTTCCTAAAAGAAATGAGCATAATCAAATTCTATTTGATAAAAACAAAAAGATGATTTTGGAAGAAGAACCAATTTTAGTTATCCGAAAAGAATTAGCGTACAAAAAAGATGCAAATTCTCCGGGATTTAAAACTTTAGAAGAAATCGAAAAAGTAATTGTGGACAAAGATTTATTTCAAATGATTAAAAAACAAATTGAAGAAGCTACTGATTTCAAAACAGCCCTTATTGACGGAGTTTATATGTTGGATAAAAAAGGAAATAAAGTCAATAAAATCCGTAGAATTCGTTGTAAAGAAACATTGAAATTTGACACAGCCGTGAAAGTTCATACACAAACATTTCAGTCAAACAAAGAGTATAAACGATATACATTAGCCAAAAACGGAGAGAATACACTTTGTCTTTTCTACAAAAATCAATCAGGCAAGGCAATGAATATTCTTTCTATCGGACAAGTTGCCGAATCAAAAATCAGGAATGATAAAAGATATTTTGAAGAGCCTTTTTACAATCAAACAGAAATCGGAAAAGGGAAAAATAAAACTACAATTCCTTTATATGCAGTTTTAAGAACAGGACAAAAAGTTTTGTTTTATAAAGACTCAATGGAAGAACTGAAAGAAATTTCAAGAGAAGATTTATCAAAAAGACTATTTAAAATTTATCAATTTGAAAGTGATGGTAGAATTAAATTTAGACATCATTTGGTGGCAGGCATTGATACAGAATTAAAGAAAGAGAACAAAGAATACTCATCTTTTAATATAGAGGAAAATTCTGTATTTTTAAGATTAACACAAACACAATGGAATTTTGCTATTGACGGAGTTGATTTTGAAATAAAATTAGATGGAAGTATAGAATTTAAACATTAACCAATGATCAAACGAACCCTCTTTTTCGGTAACCCGGCCTATCTCAGTACCAAAAACGAACAATTAGTGGTCAACTATCCCGATGAGGAACAAGCTACTAAAACCGTTCCTATTGAAGACATCGGGGTTATCGTTATGGAAAACCAACAGATTACCGTGACCAACGGACTGCTGGAAAAACTCACCTATAATAATGTGGCACTTATCAATTGTAATCAGCAGCATTTGCCCATCGGCTTACTGATGCCGTTAAACGGTCATAGCGAACAATCGGAACGCTTTCGCACGCAAATCGGAGCTTCCTTGCCTTTAAAAAAGAATTTGTGGCAGCAAACGGTTTCTGCTAAAATACTGAATCAGGCAGGCATTTTACAGGAAAAAGGAATCCCTGTTAAAAACATGCAACATTGGGCAAAAAATGTAACTTCGGGAGATACACAGAACCACGAAGCCCGGGCAGCCGCTTATTACTGGCAAAATTTGTTTCCTATAGAAGGCTTTAACCGCCAGCAAAACGGTATACCTCCCAACAATCTGTTGAATTACGGTTATGCTATTTTAAGAGGAATTACAGCCCGTGCCTTGGTAAGCTCCGGAATGCACCCTACTTTCGGGATCTTCCACCGCAACAAATACAACGCCTATTGCCTGGCAGATGATATTATGGAACCCTACCGTCCGTATGTTGATTGGATCGTAACGGATATCGTGAACCAACAAGGCATACCGGAGCAACTGACCACTGAGTTCAAAAAACAATTATTGGGGATCATTACTATAGATGTAAAACTGGACGGTAAACGAAGTCCGCTGATGGTAGCTATGAGCCGAACGACGAATTCACTTTACGAATGTTTCAGTGGTTCGGCGCGAAAAATTTTATATCCGGAATATGTATGAAGACCGTTTTTCAAGACTTAATCAATACCGTAGTTTGTGGATCTTAGTTTTTTTTGATTTGCCCACAGAGACCAAAAAAGACCGGCAAATTGCAACCCGTTTCCGAAAACATCTTTTAGATGACGGATTTGCCATGTTCCAATTTTCAATTTATATGCGTTTTTGTGCCAGCAAAGAGAATGCCGATGTACATGTCAAACGTTTAAAGAACCATTTGCCGCCACACGGAAAAATAGGTTTTATGCAGGTCACTGACAAACAATTCGGGATGATGGAAATTTTTTACGGCAAAAAATCGGTAGAGCCGGATCAACCCAACCAACAATTAGAGCTATTTTAGAATTAAAAAAGATAAAATCCAAACTACTGACTCCCAGAAAATCAGGCTTCTTTTTTATTTCCAAAAACCACTATAACTCACAACATACCAACACTTTAACAAGGGGTATGCTGTAAATCATAGTAAAATTAGAACTTTTGAAAGCAATTCACAACATGAGAACTTTACATTTGATAGGCGATGGTGCTGTAAATCATAGTAAAATTAGAACTTTTGAAAGCAATTCACAACCCTAAAGCTAATAAAGCACTTTCAGCCATTGCTGTAAATCATAGTAAAATTAGAACTTTTGAAAGCAATTCACAACAAGATCAAATAATTTCTTCTTTAACTCTATGCTGTAAATCATAGTAAAATTAGAACTTTTGAAAGCAATTCACAACAAATACAGTACAGCTTTAAGTAATTCCTTAGCTGTAAATCATAGTAAAATTAGAACTTTTGAAAGCAATTCACAACAGCGGTACTATAATCTATAAAGATTGGACAGCTGTAAATCATAGTAAAATTAGAACTTTTGAAAGCAATTCACAACTGTTTATAATACATCTGTTCAAGTAGGTTAGCTGTAAATCATAGTAAAATTAGAACTTTTGAAAGCAATTCACAACTTTATCAACTAACGTTGAATGTTTCCAAGAGCTGTAAATCATAGTAAAATTAGAACTTTTGAAAGCAATTCACAACTGAAGATGAATTGGAAGAATTATGCGAGAAGCTGTAAATCATAGTAAAATTAGAACTTTTGAAAGCAATTCACAACACACAATCGATTGATTGAAAGACAAAGAATGCTGTAAATCATAGTAAAATTAGAACTTTTGAAAGCAATTCACAACTACAAGTTTAAAAATGCTGTTGGGATGGGAGCTGTAAATCATAGTAAAATTAGAACTTTTGAAAGCAATTCACAACTAGTACAAGGTGCATTCAATGCTGTTATGGGCTGTAAATCATAGTAAAATTAGAACTTTTGAAAGCAATTCACAACGGATTGGTTACCTTATCTTGACAAAGATATGCTGTAAATCATAGTAAAATTAGAACTTTTGAAAGCAATTCACAACATGGTCGGTTATACGCCACAAAACGGTGATGCTGTAAATCATAGTAAAATTAGAACTTTTGAAAGCAATTCACAACAATGCTTTTTGAATAACTTCAACAATATCAGCTGTAAATCATAGTAAAATTAGAACTTTTGAAAGCAATTCACAACAAGAACCTCTATAGGTGTCTGCAAATGTTTGCTGTAAATCATAGTAAAATTAGAACTTTTGAAAGCAATTCACAACCATAATGAACAAATCCGGGATATAATCCCAGCTGTAAATCATAGTAAAATTAGAACTTTTGAAAGCAATTCACAACAGTTGAGGCGCAGTGCCTGCAACTGCCTCTGCTGTAAATCATAGTAAAATTAGAACTTTTGAAAGCAATTCACAACACCGCTTCAAAAGGTTCAGCAATTGGTGTTGCTGTAAATCATAGTAAAATTAGAACTTTTGAAAGCAATTCACAACAGAGATTTTAAAGGTGTTGTAAAAGCATGCGCTGTAAATCATAGTAAAATTAGAACTTTTGAAAGCAATTCACAACTCCGTCGGGTTCGGGCTTTCGTTACCACGTGCTGTAAATCATAGTAAAATTAGAACTTTTGAAAGCAATTCACAACACTGATGGGGATACTGTAAATGTATTAGCTGCTGTAAATCATAGTAAAATTAGAACTTTTGAAAGCAATTCACAACAAGGTTCTTTTAATAGATTTAGACACTCAAGCTGTAAATCATAGTAAAATTAGAACTTTTGAAAGCAATTCACAACTATTACTACTTGATATATATATGCGCATTGGCTGTAAATCATAGTAAAATTAGAACTTTTGAAAGCAATTCACAACCATCAGGAAAATTGGTATGCAGGCGATCTTGCTGTAAATCATAGTAAAATTAGAACTTTTGAAAGCAATTCACAACTATGTCAGGTCATGGTATTGCAGTTGGCGAGCTGTAAATCATAGTAAAATTAGAACTTTTGAAAGCAATTCACAACTATCATCGTAACCGTCATCAGGCTGCATTTGCTGTAAATCATAGTAAAATTAGAACTTTTGAAAGCAATTCACAACAACGTCCTGAGTACTTAGGTGGTGGTAAATGCTGTAAATCATAGTAAAATTAGAACTTTTGAAAGCAATTCACAACTATGTCAGGTCATGGTATTGCAGTTGGCGAGCTGTAAATCATAGTAAAATTAGAACTTTTGAAAGCAATTCACAACCCCTACAGCTATTATTGTGGCACACTAACAGCTGTAAATCATAGTAAAATTAGAACTTTTGAAAGCAATTCATAACTATTCCTGCACCTCTGGCTGAGTAGCAGTAGCTGTAAATCATAGTAAAATTAGAACTTTTGAAAGCAATTCACAACTAGTGCGAATTTGAGTGTTGACCTTTCAGGGCTGTAAATCATAGTAAAATTAGAACTTTTGAAAGCAATTCACAACAATATCAATGCGTTGCCTTTTGCAGCTTTGCTGTAAATCATAGTAAAATTAGAACTTTTGAAAGCAATTCACAACGTGATAGGACTTATGTCCGTAATGCCTAAAGCTGTAAATCATAGTAAAATTAGAACTTTTGAAAGCAATTCACAACTAGTGTGCCACTAAGCAGCGCAGCGTTCCTGCTGTAAATCATAGTAAAATTAGAACTTTTGAAAGCAATTCACAACTGTGTCAGCGACCTATCGTATTGAAAGATAGCTGTAAATCATAGTAAAATTAGAACTTTTGAAAGCAATTCACAACTAGTGCGAATTTGAGTGTTGACCTTTCAGGGCTGTAAATCATAGTAAAATTAGAACTTTTGAAAGCAATTCACAACTACTTTTAACAGGTACGCCAGCACCTAATGCTGTAAATCATAGTAAAATTAGAACTTTTGAAAGCAATTCACAACTCAGATATAACCATTCCCTTACAAGATACAGCTGTAAATCATAGTAAAATTAGAACTTTTGAAAGCAATTCACAACTAGCTTTTGCTATGTTTAGGCACTCAGCTTGCTGTAAATCATAGTAAAATTAGAACTTTTGAAAGCAATTCACAACAGTTGGGTACAGGTTAAAAATTGGATAGACGCTGTAAATCATAGTAAAATTAGAACTTTTGAAAGCAATTCACAACTACTTTGTCCATTATTAAGCATCTTATTTTGCTGTAAATCATAGTAAAATTAGAACTTTTGAAAGCAATTCACAACTGTAAATGGATTCTGAAACTGATCGCGACTGCTGTAAATCATAGTAAAATTAGAACTTTTGAAAGCAATTCACAACGCTTGTCCCTATCATGTGTGCAGATGTTTTGCTGTAAATCATAGTAAAATTAGAACTTTTGAAAGCAATTCACAACTCGCCGTCAACGACGGTACTCATCACTTATGCTGTAAATCATAGTAAAATTAGAACTTTTGAAAGCAATTCACAACCACCGAAGACGGACGAGTTTACGAACTAAGCTGTAAATCATAGTAAAATTAGAACTTTTGAAAGCAATTCACAACCTGGCGACCTTACGAGTGAATCGTATGCTAGCTGTAAATCATAGTAAAATTAGAACTTTTGAAAGCAATTCACAACAACGTCTTAGGAAACGCTTATCTAAGGTTAGCTGTAAATCATAGTAAAATTAGAACTTTTGAAAGCAATTCACAACTCTTTTTCATTTCTTCTAAAAAACGATTTTGCTGTAAATCATAGTAAAATTAGAACTTTTGAAAGCAATTCACAACTATTACCAAGAGTTAAAGTCTATGTTTCCGGCTGTAAATCATAGTAAAATTAGAACTTTTGAAAGCAATTCACAACCACCTACTTACATTCAAAAAATGAGATAGAGCTGTAAATCATAGTAAAATTAGAACTTTTGAAAGCAATTCACAACACAGAGAGTACGCTTAATACACATAAATCTGCTGTAAATCATAGTAAAATTAGAACTTTTGAAAGCAATTCACAACTCTTCCGCTGATCAGACAGGAACCTCTATTGCTGTAAATCATAGTAAAATTAGAACTTTTGAAAGCAATTCACAACTGTGAACAAGCGTTATAGCGCTTGTTGCAAGCTGTAAATCATAGTAAAATTAGAACTTTTGAAAGCAATTCACAACTATTACCAAGAATTAAAGTCTATGTTTCCGGCTGTAAATCATAGTAAAATTAGAACTTTTGAAAGCAATTCACAACTAATACTAAATTAGACGAGTAATGCCATTAGCTGTAAATCATAGTAAAATTAGAACTTTTGAAAGCAATTCACAACAAAGTAATATTGATTGGAATAGCTAATGGGCTGTAAATCATAGTAAAATTAGAACTTTTGAAAGCAATTCACAACAGTTTCTGGAGAGTGGTTAATATTTACCTGGCTGTAAATCATAGTAAAATTAGAACTTTTGAAAGCAATTCACAACTGAAAAACTATTCTTTTTTCAACCAAATCAGCTGTAAATCATAGTAAAATTAGAACTTTTGAAAGCAATTCACAACCAATTAGCAATGGTTCTATAATCAGGATTGGCTGTAAATCATAGTAAAATTAGAACTTTTGAAAGCAATTCACAACTGCTCCATTTGGCGCCGTTAATCCGTCTGTGCTGTAAATCATAGTAAAATTAGAACTTTTGAAAGCAATTCACAACTAGGTGTGGCATTTAGAAAATTTTGATCGGCTGTAAATCATAGTAAAATTAGAACTTTTGAAAGCAATTCACAACAAAAAACAACCTTGCTTAACGCGCCAACTCGCTGTAAATCATAGTAAAATTAGAACTTTTGAAAGCAATTCACAACAGAAAGGTAATGATGTTATGATATCTATTGGCTGTAAATCATAGTAAAATTAGAACTTTTGAAAGCAATTCACAACAAAACTAAACGACCTCATTACCACGTATTGGCTGTAAATCATAGTAAAATTAGAACTTTTGAAAGCAATTCACAACTAGATGTGGCACTAAGCAGCGCAGCGTTCCGCTGTAAATCATAGTAAAATTAGAACTTTTGAAAGCAATTCACAACTGAAAAACTATTCTTTTTTCAACCAAATCAGCTGTAAATCATAGTAAAATTAGAACTTTTGAAAGCAATTCACAACTCAAGGTTAACAGGTTCTAAAGAATATCTGGCTGTAAATCATAGTAAAATTAGAACTTTTGAAAGCAATTCACAACCCATAGGATTAGCAGCTTTTTTTGGAATTAGCTGTAAATCATAGTAAAATTAGAACTTTTGAAAGCAATTCACAACGTATTTTTATCTCTAATTCTTTTATATTGGGCTGTAAATCATAGTAAAATTAGAACTTTTGAAAGCAATTCACAACTACTCGACAAGTCGGAAAAGTTGGAGTACGGCTGTAAATCATAGTAAAATTAGAACTTTTGAAAGCAATTCACAACCCACAGCTATAGCTAATGTTGTTGCGGCCGGCTGTAAATCATAGTAAAATTAGAACTTTTGAAAGCAATTCACAACCTCAACACGATATAGATACTTTGGCGTTAGCTGTAAATCATAGTAAAATTAGAACTTTACGCCAAAATCTGCTTGTTAAAAAGATAAAATGTTCAATTCAATACCAAAAAAACAAAAAATTCCTTTCCCGATCCTACTTTTGAGAGCAAAACTAATCAGCAGCTCTTTTTAAACAATGAGAAAAAAACACCTGAACTATTTTATCAATCTACTCCTCCTTACTATTATAGCAAAAACCTACGGACAGGAAAAAAGGGTCCTCCCGTTAGAAAATACTCCGATTGAAATGTATGTGTTCTCTAACACACCTCAACCGATGTCTAATATCAGTGCTCATTTTATCATTTTACCGGAAGATGTTTCTTTAGAAAACGGATCGCAAACGGATCTAATCAAAAATGAAAAAATAGAATTCGCTACCGACTATAGTTTTTATTACTATCTGAAAATTCCGCAAAACATTCTTCATTCCCATGAAGTTATCCGTTTTTTAGAAACTATTGTAAAAGAAACTTTTGACCGGGACTTTTTCAACAGGAATAAAGTTCATCTATACCTGAAGAATACGAATATTCTTTTTAATTGTAGTGATTTGGACAGCTTAAACACTTACTTTGCCAGTATTTGGGTTTCTAAAACCAATCCTGTCTATAACTGTCATAAAGACTTTATAGCAGATATTGCCAGTACTAATCTGAGAGCTAAAAAAAGAAACAGCACTACTTCCGTTTCCTACGAGACCGTAACAACTAACAAAGCTCAGGAAGTTCAGGAAAATAACGAATTCCTAAATTCTTTGAGTAAATTAAGTCGAAAAGTACAATTCTCTTTTGCAATTGGCTATAATACGATCAATAAAAACTACCAAACAGAATTTGATCAGGAAACATTGATCGATTTCAGCGAACTCAATACCATTTGGACCATTAACGCCGGTTATATGTTCTCAAAAAAATGGGGCAGTTTATTCAATCTGAATTTTCTGAATAAAAAAGAAAGTTCCGATCAGGAATACAAAACCACTTACAACAACATTATTATTTCGGGTAACGGAAGTGGTGCCGGTATGGTCAAATTCGGATTAGGCTTGCGTTTCATTCCTTATAGTCACAAAAGATGGAGTATAACGACTGACCTGACGTATGGTTTACTAACCGCTAAGGCCGGAGGTGGTTCCGGTAACATAACCATTTATAGCGGCGGAACGTATAGTGATATTGAACGAGTAGAAAAGGAAGAAAAAACAAACTACACTGATCTAACTGTCAGCACAAACTACAAATTAGGGAAAGTTGTCTTTCTGTATAGCAGTTTCAACTATTCTTTTTCTAAATTTGATAATGCTATAGGATCTGTAAAAGGTTTTACCGGTTATACTATTTCTTTAGGACTAGGATTCAATTTTTAAAAAATACATCTTATAAAATTAAACTTATACTAATATAAAATTTACAAAGTATAATTTTATACTAAATTTCTTTATTTTAAAATCACTTTCTTATAACTTTCAGTTGTTTTTCGTTCAATAGTTTAGCACAATTTAATTACTAAACTATACTACATGAAAACAAAAATTACACAACTATTATTATTTTTATTTACAACAGCCTTTTACGGACAGGTTACCCAAGCCGGAGACATTGCTTTTGTCGGCTTTAATGCTGATGCCAATGATGACTTAGCAATTGTCACTTTTCAGGACATACTACCCAATACCACTATTATTTTCTGCGATTCGGAATGGAACGGTTCTTCTTTCGGAACAGATGAAGGCGATTTTACCTGGGATTCCGGTGCTACTACTATTCCTGCCGGAACGATCATTACTTTTAATGCTATCAGTTCAGCTTTAACACCCTCTGTAGGAAGTATTACGGTAAATAATGCCGGAGGGATCAGCAGTTCCAGTGAAGCTATATTTGCTTTTTTAGGTACTCCCCCACGTACAGTAAGTACTATGCTGTCTGCTATAGCAAATGACAGTGGTGCTTTCGGAACTTTAGACAATAGCGGACTTACATTGGGTACTACTGCTATTGTTTTACCAAACGGAGCTGATGTGGCACAATACAACGGTCCGAGAACAGGCTTAACGCAGGCTTCTTTTTTAGCCGCTCTTAACAATATGAACTATTGGGATTCAGAAGATGGCAGCGGTGACCAATCTGCTAACGGTTCGGCTCCTGATCTTCCTTTCGATACTACTGTTTTTACATTAGGAACAACTTCTTATCCGGTGGTTAATTTTGATAACTCTATTTCGGTGGTTCAGGAAGATGCCGGAACCGTAGTTGTTTCGATCTCTTTATCAGAAGCCGCTATTCAGGATAGTTCTATAGATATTGAGCTTAGCGCAGGCGGAAATGCCACAAATGGTAACGAATTCAGTTTTTCCGATCAAACGGTAACTTTCCTGACCGGAGAATCTCAAAAAGACATAACCATTACCTTAAATGATAACCTGACATCTGATATTGATGTTTTCTTTGCTGTTTCACTTCACAATCCGAATAACATCACACTGGGTAGTACAACACAACAGTTGGTTTATATTTTAGATAATGAAATGAGCGCTCCGGCAGGTTCTAACACCTTAGGGGTCTCTTATTTAGGCAGCTACACGGTAGATGCTTCCGGTTCAGCTGAAATCGTAGCACACGACCCGGGTACCCAACGCTTGTTCGTTCTAAATGCTACGGCTGCTAAAGTTGAAATATTAGATTTTTCTAACCCTTCCTCTGTTTCACCCATTAATTCAGTAGACATGACCGCCTACGGAATCGGTGCTACCAGCATAGCTGTAAAAAACGGAATGGTTGCTGCAACCGTAGAAGCAGCTTCTCAAGGTAACGGAAAAGTCGTTTTTATGGATACAAACGGTACGATTACAGATGTGGTTACTGTAGGTATTTTACCGGACATGCTTACCTTTACCCATAACGGAACCAAAGTTGTAACGGCTAACGAAGGAGAACCAAACGATGACTATACCCTGGATCCGGAAGGTACAATTTCCATTATCGACGTTTCAGGAGGTTTAAACAATATTGCTCAGGCTAATGTGGCTACATTGAATTTCAATGCCTTTGACAGTCAGATTGCTACTTTAAAAGCTAACGGCATTCGTATCTTCGGACCGGGATCAACGGTTTCCCAAGATCTTGAACCGGAATATATCACCATTTCTGATGACGATACAACAGCATGGGTTACTTTACAGGAAAACAATGCCTTAGCAGTTGTCAATTTAACAACAAATCAAATTACAGATATTATCCCATTAGGAACCAAAGACCATTCACTGGCTTCGAATGCTTTTGATGCATCTGATAATTTAAGTGTTATCTTTATGAGCACTTGGCCGGTAAAAGGTTTATATATGCCAGATGCTATTGCACATTATACCGTTGGCGGAACTACTTATCTCGTAACAGCAAACGAAGGTGATTCAAGAGATTACAACGGCTACTCAGAAGAAGTTCGTATAAAAAGTAATAGTTATGTTCTGGACCCAAGCGTTTTCCCGAATGCCGATCTACTCAAAAAAGACAGTAATTTAGGTCGACTTACAGTAACGTTAGCTTCCGGTGATACGGATAATGACGGTGACTTTGATGAAATTCATGTTTACGGAGGGCGCTCTTTTAGTATATGGAATGCCTCCACAGGAACCTTAGTATATGACAGTGGTAATGATTTTGAATATATCACAAAAGAAGATCCTACATTCGGAAACTTATTCAATGTCAGCAACGACAACAATAACTTTAAGAACCGTAGCGACAATAAAGGTCCGGAACCTGAAGGAGTAACTGTAGCTGAGATCAACGGAAACCATTATGCTTTTATCACGTTAGAAAGAACCGGAGGTCTAATGGTTTACAATATTACCGATCCGAACAACCCGTTCTTTGAAACCTATCAAAACAGCAGAAATACAACTACTTTAGGAGGTGATCTGGGACCGGAAGGGATTATCTACATTGCTCCGGCTGATAATTCAAGTAACAAAGGCTTAATTGTTATGGCTAATGAAGTAAGTGCTACTTTAAGCATTTATGAAATGAACAACGTTACGCTTAGCACTGCTGATTTTTCTACAACAAAAGAACAATGGATCGCTTATCCGAACCCTGTAAAGAACGGAACGGTACACTTCAATAAAATCGTTCAGAAATTAATGGTTTTTGATACTCACGGAAGAAAAGTATTAGAAAAAGAAAATACTGATTTTATCAACTTAGACAGCTTATCTCAAGGTTTTTATATTATAACGAATGAGAATACTGAAGCCTTAAAAATCTATAAAGAGTAGAATTTGTTAATAACTGCCCCCGAACTCCTTTCTTGTTTTATACCGGAAAGGAGTTTTCTTTTTAGGATAATCTAAAACTAATATTCGTATTTTTACTTCCGAAAAAACAACTGATATGAAACTTGTATTTGCCTCAAACAACAAAAATAAAATTGCCGAAATCAAACAAATGTTGCCTGCCGATATCGAATTACTAAGCTTACAAGATATCGGTTGCATGGAAGATATTCCTGAAACCGCAAATACCATAGAAGGAAATGCGATTTTAAAAGCCGATTATGTAACTGAAAAATACGGCTACAATTGTTTTGCCGACGATACCGGATTAGAAGTTGATGCTTTAGACGGAGCACCGGGAGTTTATTCTGCCCGTTATGCAGGCGAACAAAAGAACGATAAAGATAATATTCGTAAATTATTGAGTGAATTAGGTCAAAATACAAATCGGAATGCCCGGTTTAAAACAGTTATTGCACTCAACTTAAACGGTACGCAATATCTTTTTCCCGGAATTGCAAAAGGTTCAATTATTTTTGAAGAACAAGGCGAAAAAGGATTTGGCTACGACCCGGTCTTTCAACCCGAAGGCTTAAAGGTAACTTTTGCCCAGCTTTCTATGGACGAAAAAGCCAAACTAAGCCACAGAGGAATAGCTACCCGAAAACTGATCACTTTCTTAAATGATCTTAGCTTTTAATTGTTATCACAGGTAAACTCCAGCTAAAATGAACTGCCATCAAACGGAAAATAATAATAAATAGGGAAGTGATCAATTCATTAACGGAATCTTCCAATCCTAAAAAGCGTAATACAAAAAATAAAATGCCACCTATAATACAGATCGTTGCATAAATAGTCCCTTTTCGCAACAAAAGAGGTATTTCATTACATAAAATATCCCGGATCAAACCTCCGAAACTTGCCGTAATGGTTCCCAGAGTGATACAAACTGTCGGATGCAAACCGTATTCTAAGCCTTTTTCAATCCCTATTAAGGTATAAACTCCTAAACCGATCGTATCAAACAAAAACAATGATACCCGAAGCTTATTCAAATAATTCCTGAATACTATAGCAACTATACATCCCAAAATAATGATGTAAACATAATTCAGATTTTCCATCCAGCCTACCGGCATCCTTCCTATCAGAACATCGCGCAATGTTCCGCCTCCCAAAGCCGTAACAAAAGCAATAATAAATACACCGAACAGATCCAGTTTTTTATTGATCGCCGCCAAAACCCCGGAAATTGCAAACACAAAAACTCCGATTATATCTAAGATTTGAATCATTATTTATTTTTTGCAAAAGTACCACCATTTATTTTTTTCTTAAAACTTATTTTTAACGCAAAAGATCACTTTACTTTCTTTCGGCAACTCATACAAACCTAACAAACTAAAAATCAATTACTAACAAATTAGCATATCTCATTTATTAGCCCTACCTTTGCACCTATTTTTAAACATATACATGAACAAATTTGAACAATTGGGTCTTAATGAATCGCTACTGCTGGCGATAAAAGACCTTGGATTTGAAAATCCATCGGAAGTACAGGAAAAGGCGATTCCCATTTTATTGGAAAAAGACACTGATATTGTTGCACTGGCACAAACAGGTACTGGTAAAACGGCAGCATTTGGTTTTCCGCTTATTCAGAAAATCAATGTCGATGACAGAAGAACTCAGGCTTTGGTGCTCTCACCTACACGCGAACTTTGTTTGCAGATTACCAATGAAATAAAGCAATATTCCAAATACGTAAAAGAACTACATACTGTAGCCATTTACGGTGGTGCTAACATTAATGAACAGGCTAAAGAGATCAAACGCGGAGCACAGATTATTGTTGCAACTCCCGGTAGAATGCAGGATATGATCAACCGTGGTATGGTAAACATCAAAAACATCAACTATTGTGTTTTAGATGAAGCTGACGAAATGTTGAACATGGGATTCTATGACGACATCACAGCCATTTTATCAGACACACCGGATGAAAAATCAACTTGGTTATTCTCGGCTACTATGCCTCAGGAAGTAGCACGTATTGCACGCGAATTCATGCGTAAACCACTTGAAATTACGGTTGGACACAAAAACTCAGGCTCTCAGAATGTATCCCACGAATTCTATTTAGTGAATGCTCGTGACCGTTATGCGGCTTTAAAACGTTTAGCAGATGCTAACCCGGATATCTTCTCCGTTGTTTTCTGTAGAACCAAAAGAGACACGCAGGCCATTGCTGAAAAATTAATTGAAGACGGATACAATGCTGCTGCACTACACGGTGACCTTTCTCAGGCGCAACGTGATGCTGTAATGAAATCGTTTAGAGGACGACAAATACAGATGTTAGTTGCTACCGACGTAGCTGCTCGTGGTATTGATGTTGACGATATAACACACGTAATCAACTATCAGTTACCGGATGAAGTAGAAACCTATACCCACCGTTCCGGTCGTACCGGTCGTGCCGGAAAATCAGGTACTTCTATGGTTATTGTAACAAAGAGTGAGTTGCGTAAGATCAACCAGATTGAAAAGATCATTAAAACGAAATTCGAAGAAAAACCGATTCCTTCAGGTATTGAAATCTGCGAAATTCAGTTGTTCCACTTAGCGAATAAGATCAAAGACGTAGAGATCGATCACGAAATTGACTCGTATTTACCGGCTATAGAGGAAGTTTTAATTGACTTGTCAAAAGAAGAACTGATCAAACGTATCGTTTCCGTTGAATTCAACCGTTTCTTAGCTTACTATAAAAAATCGAGAGACATCAGTGCGGAAACTTCTTCAAACAGAAGAGGTGAAATCCCTACTGACGGAGCTGTACGCTATTTCATTAACATTGGCTCAAGAGATAATTTTGACTGGATGTCACTTAAAGATTTCTTACGCGATACGTTAGAATTAGGTCGTGATGATATCTTTAAAGTAGATGTAAAAGAAGGTTTTTCATTCTTTAATACTGATGCTGAACATGTTGACCGTGTAATGAACACGATGAACAATATTCGTTTAGAAGGGCGCAAGATCAATGTGGAAATTTCTAAAAATGACGGAAGCCGAAATCAAGGGCGTAGAGATCATGGCGGAAGAGACCGAAGAAATTCAGGCAACCGTGAACGAAGAGGAAATTCTGATCGCAAGTTTGAAGGACGAAAAGACGGAAAACCATCCGGTGAACGCAAAGGAAGAAGAAGTAACGATACTGAGAAAGGCTTTTTTGACAGGGCAAAACGCTCCAGAAGAAGCTAGTTTCGTTAATTTTAAGATAAAATAATAAGAAACTATAAAATATCTCAGTTTGATTCGTATTTTTGAATCAAGATTTACCCAACAATGAGATATTTTATAGTTTTTTTATTAGCTATATTTTCCAATTTTGCTCTTGCGCAAAATGACACCTTGGTAGCCAACCTGCAAGGAACTGTTATTAATAGCCAAACCCGTTTACCCATGAATAACGTTCACGTTATCAATACATCATTAGTAAAAGGGACTATAACCGACGGAAATGGTTTTTTTGAATTACCGGCTCGTGCAAACGATACTTTATTATTTTCCTATTTAGGTTTTGAGACCATTAAAGTAAGGGTTACCCACGACTGGATCAAAAACAAGTCATCTAAAGTGGTCTTAACCGAAAAAGCTTATGCCCTAGAGGAAGTCGTTTTGGCGCGTTATAACTTAACCGGCTATGTGGAAGTCGACACGGATCTCATTCCGGTACATGAAGACAATTACCGTTACAGTATTTCCGGTTTAAATGCCGGTTATGAAGCCGGGGACAAATCTCCCGGAGCCGTGACTAAAGTTTTACAATCGATCTTTAATCCTGCTGACTTTTTATACAATACCTTTGGCAAGCGTCCGAAACAGATGGAAAAGCTCAAAAAAATGAAACAGGACGATACGGTCAGGGAACTCTTGGCAACTAAATACGACCGTCAGACTTTAGCAGCTTTATTAGAAGTAGACAAAGACGATATCCCTCTGATCCTGCAAAACTGCAACTATTCGGAATATTTTATCAAAACGGCAAATGACCTTCAAATTCTGGATGCCATCAGTGCTTGTTATGAAGAATATAAGATTTTGAAAAAGAATAAATAAGTAATACTCAACAGTAAAACAGGTAAAAGTAATATATATTTAAAATTAATCTTCTTACTTCTACCTTAGTGTTTTTTCTTTACTTTTAGAAGTAACTACTATTGTTTCACAAATGTTATCCATTGCGTTACCGATAAGATAACTGGAGGAGCAGGTGATGAAAAATCATCCTGAGTTGAATGAACCGGAAGTATGTAGATACGAATCGCTTCAACTACCACTGTTGAAAACCGAAATATTTAAAATAAAGGGATTTACAAACCCCTTTATTTTTTGTTTAATTTTAAATATTACACTGCCCTATAAAAAACACTTTATTATCACTAAATGAAAACAGTAGTACTACTGCTTTATTAAAGTATAATCACCAAAAGGAATCGAAAAATAATCTGCTGTTGACGGTGTTCCGTCTTCTTTATAACCACAGGCAACTGTTTCAAACCTGAACTGTACTTTTAATTTTTGTACCCCTCCTTCAACGACTACACGCATTGCCCACATACCTTCCAAGCAATCATCATCATTAGCCGGCTCTGTAAAGAACATTACTAAACGCTTTTCGTTAGCGTTGCACTCATCACATACCGGATAACTTGTCTTTCTTATTCTTGTTACAGAATACATGTTGTAATCAAAAAGACCAAGATAATTTACATCTAAATTACTTAAAGTATTTGCCTTTTCAACTCCATCTTCTATATACTGGAATTCCCCCACTAAACAATCTTCATAGTAAGAGTTATCAATTAATAACATCTCTTTCTTAAAAAAAGTTACCTTTAATATCGTATCTCCTTCCGTATACATCCAGGTTCCGACAAACTGATCTAAATAATTATCGACATCTTTATAATAGGCTCCATCTACATCACCTAAATAAAAATTAGGATCAAATCTGGGGATTATAGGATTCTGTGCTTTACAATGTGTAAAAGCAAGACTCAATAGTAATACATACAATATTTTTTTCATAATCGTTAGTTTTTATTCGTTACAAGGAGTGCTGTTACCGGGTTATAAAAAGTAGTAGAATCTTTGTTCAACTACCACTGTTGAAAACCGAAATATTTAAAATAAAGGGGGTTGTAAATCCCCTTATTTTTTGTTAAATTTTAAATATTACACAGCCCTATAAAAAAACACTTTATTATCACTAAATGAAAACAGTACTACTACTGCTTTATTAAAGTATAATCACCAAAAGGAATCGAAAAATAATCTGCTGTTGACGGTGTTCCGTCTTCTTTATAACCACAGGCAACTGTTTCGAACCTGAACTGTACTTTTAATTTTTGTACCCCTCCTTCAACGACTACACGCATTGCCCACATACCTTCCAAGCAATCATCATCATTAGCCGGCTCTGTGAAAGACATTTTCAAACGCTTTTCGTTAGCGCTGCACTCATCGCATACCGGATAGCTAGCCTTCCACATTTGACCTATTGACCACATATTATAATTATAAGGGCTTGTATAGTTAATATTCAAATTACTTAAAGTATTTGCCTTTTCAACTCCATTTTCTATATACTGGAATTCACCTACTAAATAATCTGCATAATAAGAATTCCTCTTAAACATCATCTCTTTCTTAAAAAAAGTTACCTTTAATATCGTATCTCCTTCCGTATACATCCAGGTTCCGACAAACTGATCTAAATAATTATCGACATCTTTATAATAAGCTCCTTGAAGTTCACCAAATTCAATAGTGTCATCAAATAAACCTAATACCGGATTCTGTGCTTTACAATGTGTAAAAGCAAGGCTCAATAGTAATACATACAATATTTTTTTCATAATCGTTAGTTTTTATTCGTTACAAGGGGTTGTTGTTACCGGGTTATAAAAAGTGGCAGGATCTTCGTTCAGCGTCAGCTCACTCCACTGGGTTTTGTCCGGACTCAGTTCATACAAGCCCATTCCCATGTCATATTTTTTCATCAAAGATAGAAAGGTTTTTTCCAGATCTACCGAACCGGCACTACTACCATTCATCTTTGCATATTTCTTTTCAAGTTCTTCAAAGAAATTATCATACCCATTAGTTATAAAAACACTGAATTTTATCCAGTCTTTAATCTTAATGGCATAGGTTCCGTGCACACAGGTTAAGGTTAAAAAATATACATAATAATCCTGTCGTCTTTTAGGACTCTTGTTGTGCTTTTTTGCCACCTTAAAAAGCCATTTGACATCACCGTGCGAAAACATGGGTACAATACCGGTAGAAGGAGTAGGGTGTGTATGATAAGCACCGTAATAGTCTCCTCCGGTGTAGTCTTCCATTTTAATTCTGTTAGGGTCTTTAGGGTCACTTTGAATCACCTGAGGAGCAGCCGTTACAGTAGAATTCGGAAATGTTTTAATGGCATATCCCCACTCTTTGGTATCGCTTACATAAGTGTCAAGATTGTTTAGAGCCTGCAATGTTTGGGGATTATCTATTAATTTTTTTAATTCACTACAAGGTGTTATTAACTCTTCCGCCGGCTCTGTTGCCGGGCTAGATATGATATCACTGTCGCCGCAACCTTTGCAGGTATCGCCTATATCTGTACTGTTGCCACTATCAGAACTACTTCCTGTTGTGCTTGTACCTCCGGCACTGCCGCCTACGCCACCCGAGGTCTCTACTCCGGTTGTGGTGGTGGTGCTTCCACCGCTGCCATCTGTTCCGTCATCGTAGTAATTCCAGGTACATTCGTTAGAGACCAATACCCATTCTTCCGTGTAGAGTTCGCCACCTGTGTTGTCACCCTGGTGCGCCGGTACGACTTCCAATGACCATATTTCTACACAACTGTATTCCAGCACCATTTTGTTTAACTCGCCGCTGTCGAAGACAGAGGTGTCAAAATCTATCGGATAATAACGGGTCGTTGTGTTGTTCAGCGTTGTTTGAGACACAGCATTGTATTCGTCCTTTGAAAAACCGTATTCCACAATATACGCATCGTAACTCCCGTCGGAACGTGACGATAGCAAGAGATTTTCCAAATGGGAAGTGACCAAACTATCACGCGTGAGCGGAAAGTTATAGGAATGTTTCCCCGTTGTGGTATCTTCCACGTATTTCACATAAGCGGTGTTTACGGAAAAGCCGTAGGTTGAATTGTAAAGGATTCGGGAAGTACCTATCGGTGTTCCCGTTCCGGTGGCTTGTGCTTTGGTTTGCCCTGCAATCTTTTGTAATTCGTCCATAACCTTAGCATTGGACCGGATCTGTTCACTGTTCAGAACCCGAATGTCAAAGCGGGAGGTTGTTAACTTATTGTTTAGCGTTGCTTCCGGGTAGTCTTTTTCGCAGTTGGTTAAAAGCAGCACTAAGAGCCCCGATAAACCTAAGAGCAGCCTTTTCTTTCGTTTTAATTTCATTTAATAAACATTATAACCTTTTCTTTTTTCAATACGACGGCTGAAAAGGGTTTATGATCCGTTTCGGGACAATTAATACCTCTACACTGTACTTTTTTACGGTACAGGAAGAAGAACAAAATGTTGATAGGGGAATCGGGATCAAATGTATAGCATTGTCCTTATAACTCGGATACAGAAAAAATGTATATTTTGTTAAAATTTCATATTTTATCCTCATGAGATACAAAAAATCCACAAAAACAAAAAGTCCCGAAAGGATTTCGGGACTAAATGTTCTTGATAAGAAATAAAATTACTGCTATTAACCGTAACAAATATAGCGCCTATATTTGTTAACTTGGATACAGAAAAAATGTATATTTTGTTAAAGTTTTAAAAAAGTAATTTTTTTAAATAGATTTATGCTTTAAGTTTTTTTGCTATAAATGATAAACTATTACCCTTGTTCATCCTCATAAAACTTTTTCTCTATAAAATCGATATCGCGAATAGATTTACGTGTCCAATCGAGTTGTTTCTCAAAAAGTTCTTCTTCTGTTAATCTCCAGTCGATTGCGGAACGTCGTAAGCGAGCTGTTATATCCTGAATAATGATCGCTGCCGAAACTGAGATGTTTAAACTCTCCGTAAAACCAACCATAGGGATTTTCAAATAACCGTCTGCTTGTTCTAAAACCTCTTCTGACAAACCTAATTTTTCGGTTCCGAAGAAAATAGCGGAAGGTTTACTGATATCGAAATCCTGTAGCAAACAAGAATCGTTATGAGGAGTAGTTGCAATAATTTGATAGCCCTTGCTTCGCAAATCGTCCATGCAGTTCTGAATGGAAGCAAAGCGATTGACATCAACCCATTTTTGGGCTCCCATTGCAATTTCTTTATCGATCCGCTTACCGAAACGTTGCTCTACGACATTCAGTTCCTGTATTCCGAAAACCTCACAACTACGCATTACTGCACTGGTATTGTGCAATTGATACACATCTTCAATGGCTATTGTAAAGTGTTTGGTCCGGTTCTCTAAAACTTTTTTAAACCCTTCTTTTCTGTTTTCTGTAATGAATCCTTCTAAATAAGCTAATAGGTCTTTCTGATCTTTCATAGACCAAAAATAAAAAACCTATTTAAGAATTAAAAACTATAGGTCAATTTCAACTTAGCAAAAAACGGAGTTCCTGGTGTAAAATGTATCTCTTCTACACTTTCTGTTTCATTTTGCAATCTCGATTCCGTTAGAAATTGGGTTTCGTTCCAATCGGTATCAAACAAATTCTGGATATTTAATCCTAACTGTAAATTTTTACTGAAATCATAGCTTACATTAAAATCAGTCACAAAATAGCCTTCCGCAACTATTGAATTGTCTTCGTTAGCCGGACGGTCACCCATATAACGGAATTGCAATCCCGAAGTAAAACCTTTATAAGCTCTCAAACCGATTCTGCCAACAGAAGTAAACTCCGGTGCCAAGGGAATATAATTGTGTCCGCTAGGCTCTTCCGTACTTCTGGCATAAGCATAATTAGCATCCCAATCTAAAAAGAGATAATTCCCGATCTGATAACGAACACTCAGATCAACTCCGGATCGTTTTGATTTTCCGGAAGGCTCTACAATTCCGGCATCCCCTACATAAACAAATTCCTGATTGGAAAACAAAGTCCATAAAGCGGTATTGACAATCAAATTTTTGACCGGTTTTAAAATAACCCCGATATCCGTCCCGTAAACCGTTGGTAAAATATCTTTATTTTGTTGTAATACTACCCGGGTATCATTAGAATGAAAACCTAACCCGGATTTAATAAAGTATACTACTTTTTCATTTTGCATGTAACTGATGTTCAGTTTAGGCAATACTTTAAAGGCATCATTTGATAAATTACTATAACTCGACACTAATTTATCTTCGTAATTAAACTTAAAATACTCCAACCGAACTGCAGGGTTGATCGTAAATTTGGCAAATTGAAAATCAGCGGTATAGTATCCGAAAAAATCAGATTCCTCTATATCGCCTAATTGAATAGCATTCAAAAGGGTATAACGGTTTACCGTATGAGAAAGTTCGCTATTAGTCACAGAATTAACCTTTACTCCTATTCCGGCTCTGGTTTTTAATTTAAAGGTATTGAACGATTTCAAATGATTGTATTCCGAATGAAAGCCATACAACATCCTATCCTCTTTTTGCTTGATCTGATCTCCGTTAACAGGATCCTCCAGAAAGAATGTAAAATTAGAAAAGAGCGTAAAATCGTAATGCGTCACATAGGCTTTTGCATGTACAAAACTATTTTCATCAATGATCTTGTCAACTCCTAAAGCCAGATTAAATCGGGACGTAAAACCTCCTTCCGTATCATCTACCGAACCGAAACGGGAAATAGCTCCGCTTTCGACCAGTCGCATCGGAATTTGTCCGGAAGCATCCCATTTGCTTTTAAAATAAGATGCCAGTACATCGATCTTGGTCTGCGAATTCAATACGGTATTGTATTTTCCGAAAATATTAAAGCGGTTGAAATTTTGCGGAGAATCAAACGGACCGTCTGTCATAATATATTCCGTAGCCAGATAAGCATTGGTCTGTTTTTGTTTATCGTCTAAAACGTCAAACATCCCCAAAGTCCGTAATGTATTGAATTGTCCGACTTCCATTGAAATTCTGCTCTTATCCAGTCTCTCTTTCGTTTCAAAATTGACATAGCCTGCTGTAGCAAAATTCCCCTGAGCTGCTTCATACGGCCCCTTTCCGAAATCTATATCCTCAATAGTTTCGGGGATTACAAAATGTAAATCAGAGTATCCCTGTCCATGTGCATGAGAAACCATGTTAACCGGAATGCCGTCTACACTGATCGCTACGTCAGTTCCGTGATCCACGTCATAACCTCGTAAAAACAACTGTTCTGCTTTTCCGCCTCCGGCATGCTGTCCAATGAATAAGCCGGGGACTTTGCGCAATACTTCCTGAGAAGAATTTACCGGATTTGTTGTCAGATCGATCTTAGTGAGATTAGAATTGATATCAATATCTGGCATTAATATAATTTCCGATAAGTTAAATACATCTTCTTCAATTGTAACAGTAATATTTTCTTCTAATGATCTTATGCTAAAAGAAACACTCTTAAAGCCTAATTTGCTAAATTTTAAAGTATCCCGACATTTGCTTTCATTAAGCTGAATTTTCCCAATTCATTCGTATGTGAATGCTCTTCTGAACTCAAATTATAAACATATACATCTGCTACCGATAAACTAAAAACATCCACCACAATTCCTTTGAAATTTTGTCCGAAACTGAAGACCGAAAGCAACGAAATCAGAAATAAAAATGCTCTTTTCATTGAAGTATTTACTAAAGGGTTTTAAGTTTTTTTTCAATATTCGGACCTAATTCAAATATACTTGTTACCAAGTCACTAATATTAGAATTCTCACTGGTTAATTTATTATTTGCTTTCAGGATCAACTCGTTATGATACAAGACTAACGGCTCATGTGTTTTGTTAATTGTATATTCAGTAGCTATTTCATAAGCTTTTTTAAATTCTCCCATGTTATAGTAAGTCCAAGCCAATAAATCATAGGATTCCGGTGTAGGTCGGTTATCAATTTCACGTTTTGCGATCTTTAACGCTTTAAGCTCTTTACCCGGAGTTTCTGCATATAACAAGACATTATATTTGTTGTACATATCTCCATAATAATTTTTATCTAAAGTATAAAAATATTCATTCAAGGCTAACTTTTTTTTAGTAAAATTATCCGAAAATTCACTCATATCTGCTTTTAAAAGATATAAATCCGGAACTGTATGCTGTGTTTCAATATAATTGATAATCTCTGATGCTTTTTCGATATCGTGTTCATGCGAATATGCGATCCAAGCTATACCTTTTAAAGCATAAATATTATTATTGTCTGCTTTCAAGGTTTTTAAATAGTATTGGTAAGCATCTCGGATTCTTCCGTTATGTCCATAAAAATCGGCAATATTAGAATAAATCCAGACTTTTAGTCCTTGATTTCCTGATTTCTCTGCAATTTTCATAGCCTTTTCCATCAGTCGTATTGCATTATCAAGATCTCCGACATAGTCGTTCCATTTGGCCAAACGTATTAAATAATCAAAATCATTAAAGTTCTTATTTTCATCCAATATTTTTTCAGCCGCTTCATAATTGCCAAGTTCCATATTAACATCAAAAAGCATTTTCTGAGTTGCTTTTTTATTTTCTCCTACTGCATAAGCTTTCTCCAGATGTGTTAACGCTTCCCTGAAACGATGTTGTGAAATGTAATTTTTTGCAATGGAGCGGTGAATCCCTGAATGATCTCCGTTCACTCTTGCATTGCAATCTAAAAGCAACTCTTCAGCCTGATAAAGATTCCGGATATTTCCTGTCATCTCAAATAACTGCGAGTATAAACCTGACAATTCTATCAGATAAGGATACTGGTTAGGTGCTAGATTATACTTTTCTTGCCAAAAATGAAGCTCCTTATTTATATTCTCTATTTCCTCATTTTCTTTAATCTGAATATACTTTTGATAGTCAGACTTATAGACAACGATTTCTTTTTCATTACCTGATTTTGAATTACAGCTCAAAAAGAGAGTATAAACTAATAGCATCATAATTAGTTGTAGTTTATTTTTTCTCATAACATCATTCTTGTTTTTGATTGGTTCCTTAATAATTTGGAAACAAAGAGCATCTTTAAGATGCTCCTTATTTCACAGGTTAAGCAGTAAATCTATGTTCTACCAAGGAGAAGCCAGATAGGGAAATGAAGTCAAAAACGGTTTATCGTTAGCATTTACATTATCTGAAGTTAATCCTCCGTTGGCTGTTCCGTCAGGTCCCCCGAATATCAGCAACAACTCTACATCAATAACATCATCCGTTAAGGCTCTTCCTGTAAGAACATTCGTTCCGTCAAAAAAGGTAGTTGTCCCTGTCGTAGATACATTTAAAACATCGGTTGCCAAGACTGTTGTAAAAGTCGCAGCATCCAGTCCTAATGCATTTGTTGTATATCCGGGATTCAAAGCCATTAATTTCGTTTGAAAAGCAGATTGAAAACTAGCTTCCATCATAGATGGTACTGTTGTATTAAAATTATCTTTATTCTCTGAACTCACAAAAACCGTATTTATAGCCGGACGCCCCATTTGGTCCTGTTGAACATAAGTCCCAGAAAAATCCGGGCATTATTATTCATCATATCATTCGAATCATCATCACTACAACTTGTACTTAATAAGGCTATCATTAAAGTTACTAACAACGTTTTATATTGGATTGCTTTCATAATTTTTACTTTAAAATTTTTAATTATTTTCTTTTGGTTTCTACCCATGTATTCAGTGTTCCTGAACCTCCTAACATTGCCTTAGGGACTTCAATTACAATTGACATTACATTTGTTCCGGCAAACGTATCACTACCCGGATTATTAAAACTTGAAGCATTACCTGCTATGATCTCTGAATATTGTCCGAAATCAAAAAAGAACGGATCATCTCTAGGACCAGCAAAAAAACTGGCTCCTGCGGCTGTTCCTATTTTTGCTACTTCACCATATTCTGTAATTTCCACATTCCCTAAGGCTGCTGCTGTTTTTACATTACTTGATGTTCCCGAAGTTCCTGATGCCACCGGTCCGAAAAAATACATTTTCCCGTTTCTGGGTAATGCCTGAATAACTAAATCTTCAATATTGTCACCATTGTTATCAATATTGAACTCTACCATAACATTTTCATCAAATGAGGCACTTGAAGTAGCAGTAGGTGATAATAATCCCTGAACATTAGCTACAAACACTAAATTATTTGTATTTGCCCCCTGAAAAGAATAAAAATCCGTGATATCAGACGTCCCTCCCTGTACTGCAGGTGCGTCAATATGATCGGCTGCTACTAAAATTAAACCTATCATTCCCAAGAATAATAGCCCTAAAGGTAATTTTGTTTTTTTCATCTTAAATAGTTTTTAATATTGTTATATTACCATTTACGGGAAATATTGAATCTTGGTTTTAAAAAAATGAAAAAAAAAAAAATTCTTACTTTAGCATTAATATAAAAACTATGGAAGAAAAACTTTTAGTTGCAGCTTTGTCTAAAAAAGACAACCATTCTTTTACTTTGTTATATGATAATTATTCTAAGAATCTTTACGGCGTAATCTTCAACTTGATCAGGAACCGGGAAGAAGCTGAGGATATTCTTCAAGAAGTCTTTGTAAAGATCTGGAACAACATTGATACGTATAATAACTCGAAAGGACGATTGTATACTTGGATGTTAAATATTACCCGAAATACTACCATTGACAAATTGCGATCCAAAAACTTTAACAACAACTTAAGAAACTCCTCTGTCGATAACTTCGTATATATGCTTGAAGACAACTCTAAGACAATTAACAAAATAGATGCTATAGGAGTAAAAAAGTTTATTCAAAAATTAAAACCTAAATGTATACAGTTAATAGAATTGTTATTTTTCAGAGCATATACTCAACAAGAAGCTTCTGAAGAATTAGAGATCCCCTTAGGAACGGTAAAGACTCAAAATAGAAATTGCATGAATGAATTAAGAATGATGATCAATGAATAGTAGAGAATTAATAGATTCGGGTACATTAGAATTATATGTATTCGGAAAACTTTCTGAGAAAGAAAATGAAACAATTGCAGAAATGGCAAAACAATACCCTGAAGTTCAGGATGAAATTTTAGCCATTGAAAATGCAGTTATTAATCTTTCTCAAAGTGTTGCCCCGCACCTATCAGCCACAAATTATGAAAAAATAAGAACTCGATTATTAGACAAGCATAAAGTTGTGCCCATTAGTCAGAAAAAATCATGGATTAGCTATACCGGATGGGCAGCCGCTGCCATATTCGTTTTAGGTTTCGGATTTCAATTTTACAAATTGAATCAAACAAAATCAACTATCGATCAATTGTCTGTGGAAAAAAGTAAAATGCAGGAGTCTATTGTTGATTTAGAATTAAAAAAACAAGAAGCTCAAAATATATTAACTGTTTTAAGAGATCAAAACAATATACAAATTACCTTAAATGGTCAGGAAGTAGCTCCCTATGCCTTTGCAAAAGCGTACTATAATAAAGAAACCAAAGATGTTTTTATAGATGCTGCCGGTTTGCCAGATCCTCCGAAAGGCAAGGTATATCAGGTTTGGGGATTAAAATTAGATCCCTTAACACCAAAAAGTATAGGGTTATTAAAAGGCTTTGCAATTAGTAATTCTAAAATTTTCAAAGTAGAAAAAGTAGATGATGCCGAAGCCTTCGGTATTACTTTAGAACCAGAAGGCGGAAGTATAAGCCCTACTTTAGAACAACTATATACATTAGGAAAAGTATAACTATATAACAACCGACATATATAATCTGTCTAAATATTAGCAAGTGAAAAAAATTGTCGTTTTAACCGGTGCCGGAATGAGTGCCGAAAGCGGTATCAGTACCTTTAGAGATTCAAATGGCTTATGGGAGAATCATGACATTATGGAAGTCGCTTCTCCTGAAGGCTGGTATAAAAATCCGGAATTGGTTCTAAACTTTTACAATAAAAGAAGAGCACAGTTAAAAGAAGTTGTCCCAAACAGAGGGCATCATATTCTGGCTGAATTAGAACAGAATTTTGAAGTTCATATTATAACCCAAAATGTAGACGATCTTCACGAAAGAGCCGGAAGTTCTAAAATTATCCATCTACACGGCGAATTAACCAAAGTTCGGGGAGAACATTCAGAAAATGAAAAAATCCACTGGACAGAAGACATACGGTTAGGGGATCTGAATGCAAAAGATGAGCAACTACGTCCGGCCATTGTATGGTTCGGTGAAGCCGTACCCGAAATAGACCGAGCACTTCCTCTTGTAGAACAAGCTGATATTTTAGTGGTTATCGGCACATCTATGCAAGTGTATCCCGCAGCCGGATTAGTTCACTATACTCAGCCCCATATTCCTGTCTTTTATATTGACCCCAAACCGGCAACTATTTTCGACTTAGCCAATCCACTTGAAACGTTTGCACTTTCAGCAACCGAAGGTATGGAAAAGCTTCGGAACCTGTTACTTGGTTAATTTATGAATTGAAATAAAAAGAGTTTTGACTCCGTCTCAAAAAACAAAAAAACTAATAACTAATTATGAATTAGTTACCACTAATTATTAAATTTGCATTTCTTTTAAAAAATTAAACAACACAACCATGCAACAACTAACAGAACTGAATGCTATTTCACCGGTAGATGGCCGTTACAGGAGTAAAACACAAGGTTTAGCACCTTATTTTTCCGAAGAGGCTTTAATAAAATACCGCGTTTTAGTTGAAGTTGAATATTTTATTTCACTTTGTGAAATTCCTTTACCGCAACTAGCCGATTTTGACAAAAAACTTTTTGTTGAGTTGCGTAAAATGTACCAAGATTTCAGTACTGAAGATGCCTTATGGATCAAAAACACAGAAAAAACTACCAACCATGATGTTAAAGCGGTTGAGTATTTTATCAAAAATAAATTTGACCAATTAGGATTAGAAGCTTATAAAGAGTTTATCCATTTCGGATTGACTTCCCAGGATATCAACAATACAGCTATTCCGCTTTCTACAAAAGAAGCTTTTGAAAATGTATATATGCCAACGCTTATTTCGGTTCTTCAAAAGTTAAAAGAACTATGTGTGGAATGGCAAGGCGTTCCTATGCTAGCCCGTACTCACGGACAACCTGCTTCCCCTACCCGATTAGGGAAGGAGATATTAGTTTTTGTAGAGCGAATTGAAGAGCAAATGCGTTTGTTGTTCAACGTTCCGTTTGCTGCCAAATTCGGAGGTGCTACCGGAAACTACAATGCCCATAAAATTGCATATCCGACTATCGACTGGAAAGAATTCGGAACTAAGTTTGTGGAAGAAAGTTTAGGTTTACACCATTCATTCCCAACAACGCAAATTGAGCACTACGATCATTTTGCTGCTTTCTTTGATGCTCTTAAACGCATCAATACAATCATCATTGATCTGGATCGTGATATCTGGACTTATGTTTCTATGGATTATTTCAAGCAAAAAATAAAAGCCGGAGAAGTAGGTTCAAGTGCGATGCCGCATAAAGTAAACCCAATTGACTTTGAAAACAGTGAAGGAAATTTGGGAATTGCAAATGCTATTTTTGAACACTTATCAGCTAAGCTACCGGTTTCCCGTTTACAACGCGATTTAACGGATAGTACTGTTTTACGAAATGTAGGCGTTCCGTTCGGACACACGATCATTGCTTTCGAAGCGACCTTAAAAGGCTTGAGTAAATTATTGTTGAACGAAAACAAATTAGCCGAAGATTTAGAAAGAAACTGGGCTGTTGTAGCAGAAGCCATTCAAACCATTTTAAGACGCGAAGGCTATCCGAACCCTTACGAAGCTTTGAAAGATTTAACGAGAACCAATAGTGCGATCAATAAGGAATCCATTCAGGCTTTTATAGAAACTTTAAATGTTTCTGATGCTATCAAAAAGGAACTGAAACAAATTACACCAAGTAATTATTTGGGGATTTAGATCTCATCAAAATATATTCAAATTAAAAATCCCGTCGAAAAGGCGGGATTTTTTTTAATCTTCAGCTTTTGCCCGAACCAATGCTTTTAATTATCTTTAAAACATAAATTCACATACAATGAAAAAAATAAGTGTTCTATTCTTTTTTATACTTTTTCTTTCCTGCAAAAGTTCTAAAGACACAAATCTTTCTGCTCAAGAAAACCTTAGTAAAGCCCAGACAACACCGGAAAATATGGAATTTATGACTGATTATTTTTCAGGAAACGGGACAGAGCCTTTCTGGAGCATACGCTTTTCTACAAAGAACATCTTATTTCTGTCGCTCAGCGATACTATTGCAATTCCGTACACAGCACCTAAAGTATCTAAAAATACTTCTATTTATTCCTTTAAAGATAAAATGCTCTCTTTTAAAGTGACACTAACAGATGAAAACTGTGTCAACCAAATGTCCGGAAAAGAGTATCCGAACTCAGTAACAATTGAATATCAGAAAAACGGAGAACCGAAACAATCTTTAAACGGTTGTGGTCGTTATATCATAGATTACAAACTTTTAGGTACCTGGAAACTTCAAAAGATGAACGATCAAATACTTACGGAAGCTGACTTTGATAACTTCCCGCAACTGGAAATTAAAAACGATGAGAATTACTTTTACGGCAGTACCGGTTGCAACAGAATGAACGGAGCTATGCTGTATGAAAATGAAAAATTATCTTTTAAAAATATCATTACTACTCGCAAAATGTGTCTGAAAAGTGCAGAAAATGAAACTACTTTCTTAACTTTATTACAGCAAGTAGACGAATATTCTATTTCAGATGCTACTTTGAATTTAAAATCAAACGGAAAAACAATTCTAAGTTTTACTAAGTCTTAAAAATATACATTATGAAAAAAGTCCTTTTTTTAGCAGCTATCGGGTTGTTTGGGGTAAGTTGTAAAAAAACAGAAGAAAAACCGGCAACGGAACATGAAACTCCGACAGCTCCTGAACAAGTTGTTCAAACGGAAGAAGAAAAACCGCTTTTAGCAGCCGGATGTTATATCTATGAAGTAAATGACGAGAATATCACACTAAAAATTGACGCTGTAGGCAAAAGCGTTTCCGGAGAATTAAGCTACTTGTTAGCTGAAAAAGACTATAATTCAGGTACATTCGAAGGAACACTTCATGGTGATACTTTAATCGGGATCTACGATTACCATTCCGAAGGCGGCATGGGCGCACGCGAAATTGCATTTATTATAAGAGACAATCAATTAATTGAAGGCTATGGCGAATTAAATGATGAGGGAACAGCTTTTAAAGACAAATCCCAAATCCATTTTACCTCAACCATGCCTCTGAAAAAAGCAAATTGCTCTGAATAAAATATGCATCCGAAACTACGACAAGATATAGAACGCAAAATCAATTCATCCTTAACGGATGAAGATTTTGCACTTTTTCTTGATTTTCTGAAACCGGTCTATTTTTCCAAAAAAGAGACTGTTTTAGAAGTAGATCACTTCTGTTCTACTATTTATTATATTGAAAAAGGTCTTCTTATCTCCTATTTAACTGATGAAAAAGGTGAAAAACACGCCGTTCAGTTTGCCTTTGAAAATCACTGGATTTCAGATCTGTACAGTTTTTTCAGCCACCAGCCTTCTATTATTAGTATTGAAGCATTAGAAGACACTACAGCTTTAGCTATTTCTCAGGAAAACTTTGAATTGGCTATGCAAAAATTACCGCAATTTGAGCGTTTCTTCCGCATTCTTATTCAAAATGCCTATATCCATTCCCAACAGCGAATTGCGAAAACTTTTACCGATGATGCTGAACAGCGTTATAAAGATTTAATCGGTACCAATCCTGATTTTCTACAACGGGTTCCGCAATACCTTATCGCTTCCTTTTTGGGATTAAACCGCAATCATTGAGTCGCATTCGCCAGAACATGCACAAAAAATAATTTCCTTTCTTAACCTATGTGAACGAAATACAATCCTGAAAATCTGAAATTTGCTTTGTAAATTGAGAGAATCATGGATCGAAAGGAATTTTTAAAACTCATGGCAATAAGTCCTGTAATGGCAACAGGCTTTAACCTGACCGAATTTGAAAAGATAAGTGCTACTTTTCCAAAATCAAAGAAAATGCCGATGTTATTTTTAGGACATGGACATCCTATGAATGCTGTATTTGATAATACATTTACACGAACACTACAACAATTGGGAACCCAAATAGAACGCCCCAATGCCATCATGATGATCTCTGCCCACTGGGAAACCCGCGGAACTTATGTTTCTGTTAACCCAACACCTCGAACTATCTATGATTTCGGTGGTTTTGACGAACGCCTGAGCCAAATAAAATACGAGCCTAAAGGACATCCGATACTAGCCAGAGAAGTCAGCGAAATGGCGTCTCAATTTCAGATTATTGAAGATCATTCTATGGGATTGGATCACGGTGCCTGGACAGTTCTGAAATATATTTTTCCTAAAGCCGATATTCCGGTATTCCAATTGAGCTTAGATTATACCCAACCTTCAGCTTATCACTTTCAACTGGCACAAGCCCTGAAACGAATCCGAGAAAGAGGTGTTATGGTTATAGGTAGCGGTAATATTGTCCATAACTTAAATAAAGTAAATTGGTTTAATATTGATGCCAAACCAACCGATTGGGCGGTAGAATTTGACGAATTGGTAAAACAAAAGATCAACCAATACGATTTTAATACGTTGGTCGATTACAAAAAATTAGGGAGCATTGCTGCACTTTCCATACCTACAAACGACCATTATTTGCCTATGCTTTATGTTCTGGCTATGACAGAAAAGAATGAAGCTGTTAAATATATCTATGAAGGATACCAATATGCCAGTCTGAGCATGAGGTGTTTTCAGGTTTATTAAATAATTTTAAAACTATTATCATGAGTTCAACATCACAATATAATTATGCTAAAGGCGATACAATGCTTTTGCATTATTTGGTCAGAGAACCTAAAATTCAAACTGAAAATCCGCCATTATTACTTCTCTTACATGGTGTGGGAAGCAATGAAAAAGATTTATTTTCCCGAGCTGATCAATTTCCTGATGAGTTTTTAGTCATTTCAGCTCGCGCTCCGTTTACTATTTCTGAAAATCATTATCGCTGGTTTGCTGTTGATTTCAGCTCAGGAAGACCTATAATTAATGCCGAAGAAGCCGAAAAAAGCCGAACAGTACTTATCCAATTCATTAACCAATTGAAAGAAAAACACTCGTTTAACAGCAACGCTATTTACTTGGGCGGTTTTAGCCAAGGTGCTATTATGTCTTTTAGTGTTGGATTGACACAACCTCAAAAATTAAAAGGAATTATTGCTTTAAGCGGTCGAATCTTAACTGAGATCAAACCGATCATTGCTTCTAAAGAAAAACTTAAAAAATTAAATGCTTTGATCATTCATGGCACAAAGGATACTACTTTACCAATCGAATACGGCAGACAAAGTAAATCCATCGTAGACAAATTAGGCATACCCAACACTTATGTGGAGTTTAATTATGCTCATACGGTAACTCCCGAAACCATACAGACCATCAATGAATGGTTAGCAAAACATTAAAATGCGCAATAGCCAAAACTATAAAGTTTTGGCTATTGCTCTTAATTCAAATTTTTGAACTTTTCCGGTAGATGTTTTTGGCAAATCCATAAAATAGAAATATTTAGGAACTTTAAAACCGGCTAATTCTTTACGGCAATGTTCCACGATCTGTTCGTTCGTTATGTTTTCTCCTTCTTTTAATTTGATAAAAGCACAAACTACTTCTCCCCATTTTTCATCCGGTTTTGCAACACAAGCCACCTCTTCTACTTCCGGTATTCTGTAAATTACACCTTCTACTTCTATCGTAGAAATATTTTCACCTCCCGAGATCACAATATCTTTAGAGCGATCTTTAATCTGTACATAACCATCAGGATACTTAACAGCCAGATCTCCGGTATGGAACCATCCTTTCTTAAATGCTTCTTCCGTAGCCGATGGATTCTTTAAATAACCTTTCATTACATTGTTTCCTTTCATCATAATCTCACCTATGGTAACACCGTCTGCCGGTACCGGTTCCATCGTTTGCGGATTTAGTACATCCAGTTCGTCTAAAAGTAAATACCGAACTCCTTGTCTTGATTTCAATTCAGCACGTTCTTCTAACGGCAGATCGTCCCATTCTTCTTTCCACTCACATATTACAGAAGGTCCATAGGTTTCTGTTAGTCCGTAAACATGTGTGATTTCGAAACCTTCTTTTTCAATATTTTCGATCACTGAAGCCGGTGGTGCTGCACCGGCAACCATTGCTTTTACTTTGTGTTCCAAAACTTTTTTATCATCAGGATGCGCATTAATCATCGTTTGTAATACAATAGGAGCCCCGCAGAAATGATCCACTTTTTCATCAGCAATTGCTTTATAAATGTCTTTTGCAATCACTTTACGCAAACAAACACTGGTAGCTGAAGCAGCAGCTAAAGCCCAGGGAAAACACCAGCCATTACAATGAAACATCGGTAGTGTCCATAAATAAACTGCTGCATTAGACATTTTCCATACCAATAGATCATTGATCGCATTTAAAGCAGCTCCCCGGTGATGGTAAACAACTCCTTTAGGGTTCCCAGTTGTCCCTGACGTATAATTAAGAGCTATGGCATCCCATTCATTTTCCGGCTTGATCCAATTAAAATCATTATCTCCGGTTTCCAAAAAAGCTTCATATTCTATTTTTCCGACAGGAAATCCTGTATTCACATGAACATCATCAATGTCTATGACATAAATAGAATGTTCAATTTGATTTAAAGCTTTAGCTATCACTTCTGAAAATTCTTTATCAACTAACAAAACTTTAGCGTCTGAATGTTGTAACATAAAAGCTAAGGTATCTGCTGATAAGCGTACATTAAGTGTATTTAAAACCGCTCCCGACATCGGTACACCAAAATGAGCTTCGTACATTGCCGGTGTGTTAGCAGCAATGATTGAAACCGTATCATTCTTATTGATTCCTATTTTAGTCAAGGCAGAAGCCAATTTCCGACATCTATCATAGGTTTCTTTCCAACTGTATTTTTTGGTACCGTAAATAACGGAAGTTTTTTCAGGGAAAATAGTAGCAGATCTCTCAATAAAAGTTAGCGGAGTGAGTTGGGTAAAGTTGGCCGGATTTTTATCCAGACCAATATCATATATATTCATTTTTGATGTTTTTTATTTATCTAAAAATAAAGAAAATTCACATCCTTTCTATGTTTAAAATGAAACTTCTCTTCCTAACTATAGTTGCTTATCGAGTAATTTTCAAGCAAAATCACTTTTTAAGCTATTTTGTTTTAGATTTCTAATAGTTTTTCGCTTATAAGTAAGAAATCTTAATCTTTTTAGAATAAAAAAACTATAATAATTTAGCAAAAAATAATACCGTAAAAAAGCCTCTACTTTCATAGAGGCTTGTTAGAATACAAAAAACAATCTAATTTATTTTTCTTCTTTTGTTTTACGGCGGGTATTAATCCCTAACAAAGGATAAGCCGGACAAAAACGAACCAACGCCGTAAGAAGCATTAAAACCCCAACTACAATGGCTATCCATTTTACTGTTCCTTCAACAATACCGGAAAGCCCTAAAAGTAAACCTACTACTCCAACAACCAGTCTTACTAACCGATCAGTGTTCCCAATATTTTTTTTCATACTATTTAGTTTTTGTGGTTACTTCACAATGGTTTTTTCAGCCGATTCCCAACTCATAATCCCTCCTTCTAAATCGGTGATATGTTTAAACCCTAATTCTTTTAATTTAGCGGCAGCCTTAGAACTTCTCCCTCCCATTTTACAATATACCATTACCGGTTTTTCTTTATCTAAAGCAGCTACTTTAGATTCAAAATCATCAGCTAAAACATTATAGTTCTTAGCATTTGGTAAATGTCCGGAGGCATACTCTTCAGGTGTTCTGACATCTAATAACTGTACATCTGCTTCAGCCATCTTAGTTTCAAAACCATCAGGCTTGACAACTTCTACACCGCTTTGTTTTTGGTTAACACAAGATGCTGCTACAAAAAGCGACATCAAAAGACCTAACATTTTTAGTTTCATGGTTGATTTTTTTATAAAGTTAATAAATTAATTCAAATGTTGTCGTATAATCCCCACTAAATCATGAGTTGCCAGTACACCGGATTGTCTCCATAACATTTTCCCGTCCCGGAACAACATGAGTGTAGGAACACCACGTACCATAAACTCTGATGCCAGATCCTGATGCTGATCTACATTTACTTTAATGATTTTTACCTCGTCTTTTATTACCGATTTTACTTCTTGCAAAATCGGAGACATCATCTTACACGGTCCGCACCAATCTGCATAAAAATCTACCAGAACTAATTGCTTTTGACCTATTATTTCGTTAAATTTTGAATTCATATACTTAAAATGTGTTTAATCTCGTTTATTTTTGCATAACAAATTTACTTCAATAAACGCACCAAATATGTAATCTTTGTTACATAGCTGCCTATATGACAATTATCATTTTTTTTTTTGATAATCTAGAGTAATTTTGTCTTTAATTAGCAATAAACTTAGCCATGCAACCTTCATTAGTGCAAAAATATAATGTACCAGGACCGAGATACACCAGCTATCCGACTGTCCCTTATTGGGAAGAAAATTCATTTTCTTATGACAAATGGATTCATGCCTGTGTAGATACTTTTAAACAAACTAATGATAAAGATGGGATCAGTTTATACATTCACCTACCTTTTTGTGAAAGTTTGTGTACTTTTTGTGGCTGTCACAAACGCATTACCAAACGTCATGAAGTGGAACATCCTTACATAGAAGCGGTCTTAAAAGAATGGGAATTGTATTGTGACCTTTTTTCCGCTAAACCTAAGATCAAAGAGATCCATCTGGGTGGCGGAACACCTACTTTCTTTTCACCTGAAAATCTGAAACAACTCATTGAAGGTATTTTAAAAGAAAGTGTAGTAGCTGATGAACATGAGTTCAGTTTTGAAGGACATCCCAACAATACCAGTAAAGAGCACTTGCAAACCTTATTTGATCTGGGATTCAGACGTGTAAGTTTTGGTGTTCAGGATTATTCTGAAAAAGTGCAGCAAGCTATCCATCGCATTCAACCTTTTCACAATGTTGCCAAAGTAACCTTTTGGGCTAAAGAAATCGGCTATACTTCTATCAGTCATGATTTGGTCTTTGGACTACCTTTTCAAACTCTGGATGATGTTCTGGACACTATAGACAAAACCAATTCACTACATCCTGATCGCTTGGCTTTTTACAGCTATGCCCATGTACCGTGGATCAAAGGAAATGGTCAAAGAGGCTTTAATGATGAAGATTTACCGAAAGATGATGAGAAAAGAGCCTTATATGAAGAAGGTAAACTTCAATTGAGTAAACACGGCTTTGCAGAGATTGGTATGGATCACTTCGCTTTAAAAAGTGACTCCATGTTTAAAGCTTTTGCCGATAGAAAACTGCATCGAAACTTTATGGGGTACACCACAACCAATACCAAACTGATGATCGGTCTGGGAGTTTCTTCTATCAGTGATAGCTGGACAGCCTTTGCTCAAAATGAAAAAGTTTTAGAAGATTATTATGCTCGTTTAGATAAAAATGAGATTCCGGTTTACAGAGGTCACATTTTAAATACGGAAGATTTAATTATTCGCCAGCACATTTTAAATATTATGTGTCATTTTGAAACTTCCTGGGCTGACCCATCTATGCAGTTTAACGAATTAGAGGATGTTTTAGCCTCTTTGGAAGAAATGCAACACGACGGACTTCTGCAACTTAAAGGGCAATCTCTGGAAGTTACTGAAAAAGGAAAGCCTTTTGTTCGTAATATTTGTATGGCCTTTGATCTGCGCTTAAAACGCAAGGCACCGCAGCGTCAATTGTTTTCTATGACTATATAATTTTCTCTGTCAAGAAGTTTCGTTATTTCTTACTTTAGGGTCATAGTCACTAAAAAACACTACTTTTGCAGAAACTATGCCGTAGATGAAGACGTTTCAAGATTTCGATTTACCTAAATCCTTACAAAAAGCCATAGACACTCTTGGCTTAACTACTCCTACTCCTATTCAGGAAAAGGCTCTCCCTGTTATCTTATCAGGACGAGATATGATGGGAATTGCTCAAACCGGAACCGGAAAGACCTTTGCCTATCTGATCCCTATTTTAAAACAGTGGAAATTTCAAACGACTGATAGCCCGCGTGTGGTAATTCTAGTACCCACTCGCGAACTAGTGGTTCAGGTTCAGGAAGAGTTAGAAAAACTGGTTCAATTTATGTCGGTTCGAGTTGCAGGGGTCTTTGGTGGGGTTAACATCAATACACAAAGAAAAGCAGTTGCTGAAGGAGTCGACATTTTAGTAGGTACTCCCGGACGTACAATGGATTTAGCCTTAGACGGCGTGCTTCGTTTTGATGCTTTACAAAAATTGGTGATTGATGAGTTTGACGAGATTTTGAATTTAGGATTTCGCTTCCAGATCACTTCAATCCTGACGATGATGAAAGATAAAAAGCAAAATATCTTATTCTCGGCCACTATGACTGAAGAAGTCGATGAAATACTGGATGAATATTTTGATTTTCCGGAAGAAGTTTCTTTAGCACCTAGCGGAACTCCTTTAGAAAAGATAGAGCAATTTGTTTACCATGTTCCCAACTTTCTGACAAAAGTAAATTTATTGAAAGATTTACTGGTCCGCAATGACAATATGGAACGTATCCTTGTTTTTGTGAACAATAAAAAATTGGTCGACACTACTTTTGATCTATTGGACGAAGACTTTGCCGGACAATTTGGTGTGATCCATTCTAATAAATCACAAAACTATCGGTTAAATACTATGGCTTCTTTTCAGCGGGGCGAATTACGAGGCTTAATCACTACAGACATTATGGCTCGTGGATTAGATATTTCTGATATTACTCACGTTATCAATTTACAATTCTCAGAAGTTCCGGAACAATACATTCACCGAATCGGTAGAACTGGTCGTGCTGATAAAGAAGGAACGGCTATCAGTATGGTAAGTCCGCAAGAAGAAGAAATTCTGATTGAAGCGGAACTTTTAATGGAAAAAGAGCTTAAGGCAATGGATCTACCGGATTACATTGAAATCTCTGAAAAGAAATTAGATTTTGAAAAAGATCGTCGCAAATTCAAAACCATTGGAAAACCAATTAAAAGAGAAGAAAAAGGCGATGCTTTTCACGAAAAGAAAGATAAAAATAAAAAAGTGAATCTGGGAGGTCCCGGAAAAAGAACACCGAGAAAAACAGCTCCGAGAAACCGTGCCGTTGAAGCTAAAAGAGCTGCCAAACGCAAAAAAGGAAAATAATATAAAAAAAAACGTCGCATTAAGCGACGTTTTTTTATTCTACTTTGTCAAATACCAAACAAACCGGTTGGCACAAATCTATTCTCTTTCCGGTATCGGTCAATGTTCCGTTTTTAGTATTCCGACTGTAAATCACTATATTATTTGTATTTTGATTGGCTACCAAAACGTACGCATCATCAGGACTCAAAGTAAAATTGCGCGGTGCGCTTCCTTGTGTGCTGATCTGCTGGATCATGTTCAATGTTCCATTACCAGAAACTTTAAATACCGAAATGGTATTAGCATCGCCACGATTGGTTACATACAGAAATTTTCCATCCTGACTCATGTGAATATCGGCTGCGCCATTTATTCCATTAAACAAATTAGGAGCAACAGTAGTTTCCTGAATCAGATGTAACTGGTTTTTTTTCCATTCTAAAACTGACAAAGTTCCGTCTAATTCCTGTAATACATATACAAAATTACCTTTAGGGCTAAAAACCAAATGTCTTGGGCCACTTCCTTTTTTTAAATTTATTTCATCCTTTAAAAGCAACGTCTGAGTGCCACCATTTGCATGGTAATGATAAATATAAATCTTATCGCTCCCCAAATCATTGGCAAATACATATTGATGATCGGGACTAAAATAGACCATGTGCAAATGGGAAGCTTCCTGACGTTTTTCATTGGGTCCGGAACCTTTGTGCTCTATTACCTGAACGGCATCCGCTAAACTTCCGTCAGGCTTTTTAGGAAACACACTAATCGTTCCGCCTGTATAATTAGCTGAGATCACATTTTTATCATCATTAATGATATAGCAAGGATCAGCTCCTTTACTATCTACTTTGTTCATCAAATTAAGTAGCCCTGTCTGAGGATCGTAACGAAAAGCACTAAGTGTACTTTCATTTCCGTTTTCGTTAACAGAATACAAATGCTCCTTCTCCGAATCAAGAGCAAAATAACTTGGATTCATGACCTTATCAGTATGTGATTTCAATTGGTATTCCAAAGTCTGTAAATTAAAATCATAGACATAAATTCCTTCACTAAAGCAAGCATTGGTATACGTTCCGACGATCAGATTATAATGTTCCTGTGCCGTTGAAGCCATGAAAAGGAATAAGCTGATAATTGTAAATTGTTTCATTGTATTGGGTTTGGAACGCAAAAATACTTTTTAAAGTGCTGCAAAAAAACATATTTCCAAAGGTTCTGCTGCAAAATGATTATTTTTGGTTCTTATACTAACCGAAATACAACATGAACTCCGATTTTATTCACGATCAGAAATACCAAAACAAAAATTTTAATGAAAACGACATTAAATTCAAAGAATTTGAAAATTGTACTTTTGATCATTGCGATTTTACACAATGTATTTTTTTAAGTGTTGTCTTTGTGGATTGTACTTTTCTGCATTGTAACTTCAATGATACTAAGATCAACTATGTTTCATTGCGTGGTGTAGAATTTGATGATTGTAATTTTACGAATGTCAATTTTGCGATGACCGACCAAGTAATCTACTATTTCAATTTTACCAATTGCCGATTGGATTTTACTAAATTTTATGGTCTAAAACTTAAGAAAATGCACTTTACAGGATGCAGTTTGGTTTCTGCTGATTTTATGGAAAGTGATCTATCAGAAACGGTTTTTGATAACTGTGATTTAAGACGTACTGTTTTTTACCAAACTAATCTTTCGAAAGCTGATTTCACGACCAGCTATAATTTTTCTATTGATCCGGAGCAAAATAAAATGAAAAGAGCTAAATTTTCTGTAGAAGGGCTAAAAGGTTTATTGGAAAAGTATGATTTAGTAATTTCTTAATCAAAGTAAAATGAAAGAGATTGATATTGAAAAATGGAACCGTAAAGAGCATTTTGAATTTTTCTCAAAAATGGTCAGTCCTTATTTTGGTGTAACTACAGAAGTAAATTGTACAAAGGCTTTTCAAAAAGCAAAAGACAATAGTATTTCTTTTTTTGCTTATTATATGCATCAGTCTATAAAAGCGGTTAATGAAATTCCGGAATTCAAATTACGAATTATTGATGATAAAGTTTTTGAATTAGACACCATTCATGTCGGAACTACAATTGGGAGAAAAGACGGAACATTCGCTTTTACGTTTGTAAATTACAGTGATAATTTTGAATCTTTTAATACAAATTTACAAGAAGAAATCGATGCAGTACAAAATTCAAGCGGATTGCGCTTAAATGGTGAAGACAGGAAAATCAATTTAGTTCGTTACTCTACTTTGCCTTGGGTTTCATTTAGCGCTATATTACATCCTACTAATCTTAACTCTAAAGAATCTGTACCCAAAATTACTTTCGGAAAGCTTTCGGAACGAAACCATGAAAAGTTTTTACCTATTTCTATTGAAGCACATCACGGACTGATGGATGGATTCCATATTGCACAATATCTGGAGAAATTCCAACATTTCCTGAATTCATAAAACCATAAAAAAATCCCAATTCTATGAATTGGGATTTTAAATCAAATATTCTGAAATACAATTATTATTTCAAACTGGCTAAACTTTGCTCAATAGTCGCAATTTTAGCTAAAGCATCTGCCTCTTTTTTACGCTCCGTTTCAATTACTTTCTCCGGAGCTCCGTTAACAAATTTTTCATTTGACAACTTTCCTTGAACCGAACGTAAAAAGCCTTGTGTATATTTTAGTTCTTCTTGCAGCTTAGCTATTTCAGCTTCAACATCAATGCTTCCTGAAATAGGAATAAAATATTCATTTGATTTTACGCGATAAGTCAATGCTCCTTCTACTTGTTCCGTTACATATTCTAAACTTTCTACATTGCCAAGTTTTAAAATAATAGCATCAAAAGTAATTGGCATTTTTTCGTTGTTGATTACTTTCAGATCAATAACTTCCTTGAATGAAATATTTTTTTCCTTTCGGATTGTTCGGATTCCTGCAATTACTTCAGCAGCAAAATCAAATTGATCCACTAAATCTGCATTAGCTTCTTTTACTTCCGGCCATTTTGCAACAATCAAAGCATCTTCCGGTCTTCTCTCTGTAATATGTTGCCAGATTTCCTCTGTTAAGAACGGCATAAACGGATGCAATAACTTCAGATTAGCCTCTAACATCTCAATAGCTTTGTCAAATGTTGCACGGTCAATCGGTTGTTGGTATCCCGGTTTAATCATTTCCAGAAACCAAGAACAGAAATCATCCCAAACCAGTTTATAAATTGCCATCAACGCATCTGACAACCGATATTTTTCAAAATTATCTTCAATTTCGATCAATGTCTTTTGCAACTTCGCTTCGTACCAGTTAATGGCAACTTTTGAAGCTTCCGGTTGAGGAATATCTGCAACCTCCCATCCTTTGATCAGACGAAAAGCATTCCAGATCTTATTTGCAAAGGCTTTACCGTTATTACATAGTTCTTCGTCAAACATGATATCGTTTCCGGCAGAAGCACTTAACAATAAGCCTACACGAACACCATCAGCACCGAATTTATCGATCAAATCTAACGGATCCGGTGAGTTTCCTAATGATTTTGACATTTTTCTGCGTTGCTTGTCGCGAACCAATCCTGTTAAATATACATTTGAAAATGGCTTTTTACCTGTATATTCGTATCCGGCAATAATCATACGAGCTACCCAGAAGAATAAAATATCCGGTCCGGTAACCAAGTCATTTGTCGGATAATAGTATTTGAAATCTTCATTTTCAGGATCTAATACGCCTCCGAAAACAGCCATAGGCCATAACCATGATGAGAACCAAGTATCCAATGCATCAACATCTTGTTTTAAATCCGCAACTGTTAAAGCGGTATTTTCGGTTTTGCTTTTAGCTAACTCTAAAGCTTGTTCTTTGGTCTCGGCTACTACAAAATCTTCTTTTCCTTCACCATAATAGTACGCCGGAATTTGTTGTCCCCACCACAATTGACGGGAAATATTCCAATCCCGGATGTTTTCCATCCAGTGGCGATAGGTATTATTAAAACGAGAAGGATATAATTTTACTTCTTCAGTTTCTAAAACTGCTTTGATGGCAGGTTTTACCAATTCTTCCATTTTCAGGAACCACTGGTCTGATAATCTCGGTTCAATAACTGCTTTTGTGCGTTCTGAAGTTCCAACTTTATTTAGATGGTCTTCAACTTTTACCAAGGCACCTATATTTTCCAGTTCTTTGGCTATTTCTTCGCGAACTACAAAGCGGTCTTTTCCTTGGTAATGCAATCCGAAACTATTTAAAGTAGCATCCTCATTAAAAATATCGATGATCTCTAAATTATGGCGTTCTCCTAATTCTTTATCATTTACATCATGAGCGGGAGTTACTTTTAAACAACCGGTTCCGAATTCCATATCAACATACTCGTCAAAAATGATCGGAATTACACGATTGCAAATAGGAACAATTGCCTTTTTACCTTTTAAATGCGTATAACGTTCATCATCCGGATGGATACAAATAGCAGTATCTCCTAAAATAGTTTCAGGACGAGTGGTTGCAATTGTAACATATTCTTCTGTCCCTTCAATTTTATAACGCAAATGATACAATTTTCCCTGACGCTCTTCATAGATCACTTCTTCATCAGATAATGTCGTTTTTGCTTCCGGATCCCAATTTACCATACGGTAACCGCGATAAATATATCCTTTGTTATATAAGTCTACAAACGATTTGATAACTGAAGCTGTCATATCGTCATCCATAGTAAACTTAGTTCGTTCCCAATCGCATGAACAACCTAGTTTTTTAAGTTGTTCTAAAATGATTCCGCCATGTTTGTCAGTCCATTCCCAAGCATGTTTCAAAAATTCCTCTCGTGTTAAGTCGGCTTTATTAATGCCTTCATTTTTCAATTTAGCAACAACTTTTGCTTCGGTCGCAATTGAAGCGTGATCGGTTCCCGGAACCCAACAAGCGTTAAGTCCTTTTAAACGAGCACGGCGGATCAACACGTCTTGAATAGTATTATTCAGCATATGCCCCATATGTAACACTCCGGTTACATTAGGTGGCGGAATTACAATAGTATAAGGAGTTCTGTGGTCAGGCGTTGAATGGAAATAATTATTCTTCATCCAATAGTCGTACCATTTTTGTTCTACATCTTTAGGATTAAATTGTGCAGGAATCATACGTTTATGATATATTTTAAGTATTGATTTTTAATAATTTACAAATTCATTATGATAATTTCTCTTTCCGAGAACTAAGTTTCTTTCAAGTTTAAGATCCATTAAAATACTATCGGAAAGGTCAACTGACACCAAAATCAGACTCGTTCCTTAACAAGGATCGGTTTAAAAGGATTATATAAAATTGAATTTTGGTACACTTTTTGTAATTTTTATGCAAAAGTAAGGATATATGGTAAAATAAAAAAGAGGATTTATTGGTTCTTTAAGTTTATTCGCTTATTTTTACCATAACCTATTAATTTTATTATGATGAAAAAACTACTTGGACTTATTGTTCTATTTCTACTAAGTATCAATGTATTTGCACAAGAAGGTGCTAAGATTGAATTTAAGACGGAAACCATTAACTACGGAGAAGTAGTTAAAGGGGAAGACAGCGGTGTACGAGAATTTGTTTTTACAAATACAGGTGATGCTCCCTTAGTTATTAAAAAAGTAAATTCAAGTTGCGGATGTACTGTCGCAGAAAAACCAGACGCTCCTATTATGCCAGGTAAATCAGATAAGATTGTAGTGAAATACAATATGAATCCGGGACCGATCAGTAAAACGGTTACAGTGGAGACCAATGCAGTAAACAAGCCTAACGGCGTAATTCCGCTAAGAATTAAAGGAACTGTCATCGTTAAAAAAGATAAATAAATTAGTAAAAAGCCCCGAATGGGGCTTTTTTTATAATACTTTTTCAAGTCGGAACTCAAATTTTAAATTTTCTCCGTCACGCTCAACTTCAATTTTTATGTTCTTCCCCTCTTGAGACTGAAAAATCTCTGTTATTTTTTGAATAGACAAATGTTGTGCGCTCCTTCCGTTAAGGCTTACTATTAAATCCCCGACTTGTAAACCAACTTTTTCTGCCGGTGAATTTTCCCTAATGGAATAAATCTCAAAAATAGGCTTGAGTTTATATGTGTAATTGTATTTACGATTAGAGTCTTCAAAAATAAATTCGTTCATATTAACCTTATTCCCGACCGAATTATCATAAACTGTTTCTTTAATCCACTGCGAACCGTTATGTTGAACTTCTATCCCTGACATATTGTAATTAAAAGCTTCGTCAAACAAACTATTTTTCTTAAAATAAAAACTTCCGGTCTCATAATTCAGAATCCAGTTAAAACGCTTTAAAATCTCGCCTCCTAAAGAACCATTCCTACCTTGAAGCCTCTCAAGGTCAGTTAATGAAACCGAATCGGGATATGAAACCAATGCCTCAGAAAACTTAAATCCTTTAATAAATAATTCATTAACTCGTGACTTCTTTCCTGTAATTTCCCCTGTCAGCCCTCTCCCTAAAATATCCTTGAAAAAACGATGGGTACATTTCAACGTATCATTCTCAAAAAGCCAAAGACCGTCTCCTAATCCGGTATCCAAAAGTAATTTGTAGTCTTTTTCATCTTCATGTTCACTTTCTTTTATTTTGATCTTAATGTAAGGTTTTCCACGTTGAACGACTACTTGTTCACGTTCGTATCTCTTAAGTCTGTTAGTTTTAAACTTCTCTTTAGGAATAACAACTATCTTTTCTCTTTGATAATCAATTTCTACCCAATATGCCGTAAAAAATTCGGAACCGATTATACCGTTTATAGGAATTCCTAATTTATCAATAAGTCCTATATTCACATCAGGAACCAAAAGTGTTTCAAAACTAGAGTTTACATAATCTCCGATTGCACATTTATTATTCCTCGATAAATAGGCTTCTATATCTTCACCTATACCTATTCCCTTAACTTTCAATTTTTGTAAATTGTAAAAAGTAATTGTATCGTTTTCAGGGAAGGTAAACAGTAAATTTTTCTCAGAACCGGTATCTAAAATCATATTCAAGGGACTTCCATTTAAAGTACATTTTAAAATGATTAAATTATGTGTATGCTCAAAAGGAATTTTATATTTCTTGTATCTTTTGTCCAACTGAAATTGCCCGAATAAACTACTATTCAGGAATACCAAGAAGAAAAAACAATAGCTTATTTTAAAATTCCCCTTCATTACTATTTAATTTTCAAAAAGATAAAAAAAACTATTTTTTTTATCAATTATTAAATTTAATCATAAAATCGTTTATAATTTAACAAAACAACACTATTTTTTTTATAAAGACTCGATTTTTATTTCATAGAATATTTTTCTTTTATATTGATAAACAAAATTTTAGAATTTGTTTTTATTGCAACTAAAAAAAATGCAATTTTGTCGAGTAAAACAAACAAGTCATGCCAAAAATATCGAACAAAGGAAAACAAATGCCGGAATCCCCTATCAGAAAGTTGGTTCCGTATGCTGAAGCTGCTAAAAAGAGAGGTCATAAAGTATATCATCTAAATATCGGGCAACCGGATATCAAGACCCTGAAGTAGCTTTAAATGCTGTAAAAGATGCAGATATCTCTGTTTTGGAGTATTCCCATTCTGCCGGATTTGAAAGTTATAGAAACAAATTATCACAATATTATAAAAACCAAGGATTACCTGTTGAATCTCAAGACATCATCATTACAACAGGTGGTTCTGAAGCTTTACTCTTTGCTTTAGGAAGTGTTTTGGATCAAGATGATGAAATTATAATTCCGGAACCTTTTTATGCTAATTATAATGGTTTCGCAACTGCTTCCGGGGTAAAAGTCGTTCCTGTAATTTCCGGGATTGAAGAAAATTTTGCTTTGCCTCCGATTGAAGCTTTTGAAAAACTAATTACTCCCAGAACTAAGGCTATTTTAATTTGCAATCCGGGAAACCCTACCGGTTACTTGTATTCGGAAGAAGAAATTCAAAAATTAGCCGACATCGTAAAAAAACACGATCTATTTTTAATAGCTGATGAAGTTTACCGTGAATTTACTTATGACGGATACAAACATTATTCTGTTATGAATGTTCCAGGCTTAGAAGAATATGCTATAATGATCGACTCTGTTTCTAAAAGATTCAGTATGTGCGGAGCTCGTATCGGTTGTATTGTTTCTAAAAACAAAGAAGTCATGGCTACAGCTATGAAATTTGCTCAAGCCCGTTTGAGTCCCCCTACTTATGCTCAAATTGCCAGTGAAGCTGCTCTTGATACACCACAAAGTTATTTTGATGAAGTTATCACAGAATATAAGGGCCGTAGAGATACTTTAATTAGTGAATTAAATAAAATACCGGGGGTAAAAGTAGCTGTTCCTAAAGGAGCATTTTACTGCATTGCTAAATTACCTGTTAAAAACGCAGATAACTTTGCTCAATGGTTACTGGAGAATTATGACTTAAATGGTGAAACTGTCATGGTAGCACCAGCAGCAGGATTTTATTCAACTCCGGGAGTTGGTCTGGATGAAGTTCGCATTGCTTATGTATTAAACAAAGAAGATCTAGTAAAATCAGTTCATATCTTAAAAGAAGCTTTGGCTGTATATCCAAACTAATTTTTTCCAAAAAAACATACTATAATATTTATTAGTTTAAAATAAAAAAACCGCTTAATAGCGGTTTTTTTATTTTTCTAATTTTATTATTTTATCGTTTCAACGAGAAGTGAGCTTTAAACTCTTTTGCCACACCATTCTCTTGATACTGTAGACTAAACCAGTAGTCTGTTGATGGTAAAGGATGCCCATTGTAAGTCCCATCCCATCCTTGACTCTCATTTAATGTACTTATTTGTTTTATCAATTTACCATAACGGTCAAAGATATACAATTTAGCTTCTGCCTGATTTAATCCAACAATATTCCAAGTATCATGTATTCCGTCTCCATTCGGTGTAAAATACTTAGGATAGTCTATCACCGTTACCGTATCCTGTAAGAAGGTACATCCTTGTGTGTCTACTACAGTGATCTGATGTTCTCCCGAACTTACTCCGGTAAACACATTGCTCGATTGTAACGATTCCTCATCCAACTGATACAGGTAATCTCCGTTACTTCCTCCGGATACCGTTACCACTACCGTTGCACTATCCGTAAAGGCATCCGTTACCGTAGTCACTATATTTGTCGCAGGATTGGTCTCCTCTACTACTACAGTATTGGAGATCCCTTCACAATTTGTGTCCAGATTCGTTACCACTACATAATAACTCGCTGCCTCTGATACCTCTAATGTTGAATCATTAGATGATGTTGCTACTGATACAGGACCACTTCCGGCATCCATAAACCATTCAAACTGATAGTTACCGCCACTGAAGTCTCCTGCATTCAATATCGTGGTCTGATAAACCACACCGCTTACCTGTTCCACACAAATGGCACTGTTTTCAAGTTCCGGCTCTGGCAATGGGTTCACATAAACCGTAATGTATTTGATCTCGCCCATACAACTACCTAACTGTGTCCAGACTTTGTAGATCACATATCCCTGACTATCGCTTGTTGTAAACAACTGATCAGGTATTTCTGCAGGCAATACATTCGTATTACCCGGTAAAGCTCCTGTTACGCCTACGGCATCCTGTACTTCCCAGTAAACCTCTACACCCGTTATGTTAGGGTAACCTACATAAATATCCAGATCGTCATAAACAATCTCTCCGCTACAGATCTCAGGTGCTACTGTTGGCTCTAAGATACTGCCCGGTATCGGATTTACCGTTATGGTATCGCTCACGATCACAGGACCTACACAAGTCCCTAAAACAGGAGTGATCTCAAAGTATACTGTTCCGGACTGCATAGGATCATTCACCGTAAACGGTAATGAGATCGTACTGTCTGTTGTTCCGCTGGTGGAACCTGTTGTACTCAATCCGCTGGTTTGTGCTACCCAGTTGAAGTCCATACCTGTAGGAAGACCTGAGATATTAACCTCTACCACATCTCCGCTACATACAGATACTGAGGCTATGTTAATGTCGATATTTGCCGGATCAGGCATCGGATTTACCTGTATGGTAAATTCTTCTTCTATTCCTGAACAACTACCTCCACTTAATACCGGTGTAATCTGAACCGTAATGTAACCTACCTCCAATAAATCTTGTAGGTTCACTACCTGGTTGATCGCTACGGTTTCATCTCCGCCTTGTACATAAGTGGTATTGTCAATATTCACAATCGTTGCACTCCAATAGTACGACGTTGTATTGTTTAATGTAAAGGAGATATCTGTTGATGTTCCGTTACAGATCTGATCGGAATATACCAAATCACTAATAGATGGTGTCGGATTGATCGTTATCGTTACATTATCTCCTAACGGTTGTACACAAGCAGGTGTCGTTAAAGATGTTACACTTACTAAAGTGTAAGTCGTATCTACTGTTAAGTCAGGGGTTGCCCAATTCGTATAACTTCCTGACGCATCTAATTGTACCTGATAGGTTGATGCTCCGTCTGTAAATTCTATTGTTGCATTTGGTGTTCCGCTAAAATCCAAGAACGTTGCTCCGTTTAAACAAACTGCACTGCTTTGCGCACTGATACTTGCTGTCGGTAAAGGCAATACTGATAATGTACTGCTGTTTCCTACCGTACTTGAACACGTAGTTGAAAGGTTGGTTATCATACTCAACTCCAAGTTTTGATCTACCGTTACATTAGCTACCGGTACACTTCCTGTCCCTGATGATGATAATGTTACACTACCCGGGGTTCCGTTTAAGGTATACTCTACCTCTGATCCCGGAGTTCCTGTAATGGTAAAACTACCCGAGGTTCCCTCACATACCGGACCGTCATTAGTCACAGAGGTAATACTTGGCAGAGGATTAACGGTTACCGTACTGTTCTGACCGACTACTACCGTACAACCATTATCTATAGATATTATATTTACTACTACATCTGATGTAGCATTGTTAACCGAAATACTACCCTGACCTGATGTATCTAACTGTACTTGTGTGCTGCTTCCTCCGTCAATTGTATACGCTACATAAGCATTTGCTGTTCCTTCTACATAAAACGTTGCCGTTTCTCCTGAACATATCGGGCTGTTATTACTGATACTTACAAAAGTAGGACTCGCATTTATAGTTACATTTACTGCTTCCATAGCTGCACAACCATTAACTGAATTCATAATATAATATGTGCCGCCGGCATCTATTGCTGTAGGATCGGATACCGCTACCGTTGCTGCTGCATCTTCCCAATAACTCAATGTCCCTATTGTTGTACTGCCGCTAGTTACAGCAGGATCCGTTATGTCTACTGTACTTGGTGTACATACCGATGCAGGATCATTCACTACAAAACCAGGAACTGAATTAATTGTCACTGTTACAGGCTGAATATCACTACAACTACCTAAACTACTCATAATGTAATACGTGCCGCTGACATCTATCGCTGTAGGATCGGATACCACTATCGTTCCGGCTGCATCTTCCCAGTAACTCAACGTCCCGCCTAAGGTACTACCTGCTGTTACAGCAGGGTCTGTTATGTCTATCGTTGTAGGTGAACATACCGATGCAGGATCCGTAATCACTAAACTTGGCGTTGGATTGATCGTTACCTCTACAGGCTGGATATCGCTACAACTACCTTGCGCATTCATAATATAATATGTTCCACTGATATCTATCGCTGTCGGATCGGATACTGCTACCGTTGCTGCTGCATCTTCCCAATAACTGAAAGTCCCTAAGTTTGTACTACCGCTGGTTACAGCAGGATCCGTTATGTCTACTGTATTAGGCGAACATACCGCTGAAGGATCTGTAATCACTAAACTTGGCGTCGCATTGATCGTCACTACTACAGGCTGAATATCACTACAACTACCTAAACTACTCATAATGTAATACGTGCCGCTGACATCTATCGCTGTAGGATCGGATACCGCTATCGTTCCGGCTGCATCTTCCCAGTAACTCAACGTCCCGCCTAAGGTACTACCTGCTGTTACAGCAGGGTCTGTTATGTCTATCGTTGTAGGTGAACATACCGATGCAGGATCCGTAATCACTAAACTTGGCGTTGGATTGATCGTTACCTCTACAGGCTGAATATCACTACAACTACCTTGCGCATTCATAATATAATATGTTCCACTGATATCTATCGCTGTCGGATCGGATACTGCTACCGTTGCTGCTGCATCTTCCCAATAACTGAAAGTCCCTAAGTTTGTACTACCGCTGGTTACAGCAGGATCCGTTATGTCTACTGTATTAGGTGAACATACCGATGCAGGATCTGTGATCACTAAACTTGGCGTCGCATTGATCGTCACTACTACAGGCTGAATATCACTACAACTACCTAAACTACTCATAATGTAATACGTGCCGCTGACATCTATCGCTGTAGGATCGGATACCGCTATCGTTCCGGCTGCATCTTCCCAGTAACTCAACGTCCCGCCTAAGGTACTACCTGCTGTTACAGCAGGGTCTGTTATGTCTATCGTAGTAGGTGAACATACCGATGCAGGATCCGTAATCACTAAACTTGGCGTTGGATTGATCGTTACCTCTACAGGCTGAATATCACTACAACTACCTTGCGCATTCATAATATAATATGTTCCACTGATATCTATCGCTGTCGGATCGGATACTGCTACCGTTGCTGCTGCATCTTCCCAATAACTGAAAGTCCCTAAGTTTGTACTACCGCTGGTTACAGCAGGATCCGTTATGTCTACTGTATTAGGTGAACATACCGATGCAGGATCTGTGATCACTAAACTTGGCGTCGCATTGATCGTCACTACTACAGGCTGAATATCACTACAACTACCTAAACTACTCATAATGTAATACGTGCCGCTGACATCTATCGCTGTAGGATCGGATACCGCTATCGTTCCGGCTGCATCTTCCCAGTAACTCAACGTCCCGCCTAAGGTACTACCTGCTGTTACAGCAGGGTCTGTTATGTCTATCGTAGTAGGTGAACATACCGATGCAGGATCCGTAATCACTAAACTTGGCGTTGGATTGATCGTTACCGCTACAGGCTGGATATCACTACAACTACCTACTGTTGTGCTTATATAATAAGTACCACTGACATCTATTGCTGTCGGATCGGATACTGCTACCGTTGCCGCTGCATCTTCCCAATAATCAAATGTCCCTGTATTGCTACTACCGGCCGTAACGGAAGGATCTGTTATGTCTACTGTATTAGGCGAACATACCGCTGAAGGATCTGTGATCACTATAGACGGAACTCCCAAAACATTTAACTCAAAAGTCGTCGTACCGTAATCTCCTGTAGCATTTTCCTCTAATCGAACGTAAATCGTCTGGGGATTACTCGTATTGAGATAGGCATTGAAAGGTGTCGCTAAATCTATAGTTCCGTCATCGGCTCCGGCCTGCGTCGTATGGTACGTTATCGTATAATCAGATGCAGGTGTATACGACCCTAATACTGTAGCGTCTTGCTGCGTTAAATCAAATGACTCTACTCCGTCTCCGTCTAAATCACATAAATATAAATCAGAAGGCTGTGTTGCGGTAACACAAGTACTTAAATTAATTGTAAAATATTCGTCTGCATTAGCACAACTTGGATTTCCTGCATTTTCAACTCTGACATAAATCTCAGTTGAAGCAGCCGTTGGCATAAAAGCACCCGGATTTTGAATATAGTTAGAGGTACCTCCCCAACATTCAAAGACATCCAGATAAAAATAAACGACATAATTCGATGGATCATTCGGAGCCACGATTGCAGAAATCTGAGAATTCAAATCAAAAGGGCCGCACCCCGACATATCGCTTGGTGTATTTAAAACCGGAGGTGACGAGAAAACAACATCTACACTATCTGTAGCTACATCGGAACATCCCGGACGAACTACTTCAACACTCCAGGTTCCTGATTGACAAACCTGTAATGTATTTACATTCGTTGATTGGTAAAATACCGTATCTAAATACCAAGAATACGTTGGTGTACCTGCTTGCGTAGGAGCTTGGTTAAACTCTGCCGTTAAGGTATAACAACTAACATTAGTAGTACAAAAATACTGGTCAGCGCCTAAATCAACACCACACACTATATCACAATCAGTAGATCCTGCTCCGGATTGTCCTTGATTTGTTTGATTTAACTCTATATATCCTGAATTATTAGAATAATTAGTTACTAATAAAACATAAAATTCTCCCGCTATTCCGTTAGGAATTGAAATTGTTTCAGTTGCAGCAGCAGAATAACTACAATCGACAATATTATCTACTGTCGCTCCCGGACTATAATCGTACAAATCGACACAATTAGGTCCTGTAAAAGGTCCCCAAAGAATAAAATCGACATCTTGATTATTGTAATTAGGTGCATTATTCCCTTGATTTAAAGTAAACTCCAAATTTCCGGATTCCGATATTTGGAAATAAAACCAAGCCGGATTAGGTGTAGTACCTAAACATCCTGGCCCTCCGAAAGAAGGAACTCCTGTTGTATTAGGAAAAGGGGCCACATTACCAGAACATATAGGATCTGCAGCATCACAAGTCGGAGACTGAGAATACCCTACAAAAGACAGTAATAAAACGAATTGAAAAAGTAATTTCTTTATCATTATCTAGCAATAATTAATTAAAAAAAAGAAAAATACTTCCACTCAGAAGTTTCTGAGCAATTATTATTTCTCACAATCAATCTATATTTAAAACATTTTGACATTAACTCTAAATGTCTAATTTTTCTCTCTTCAGTACTTTTAAAGTCTTTATCTGTACTTTTAATAGTTACAACATCTCTCAAATCAGTTGCATCTAAACCATTAAAGCAATCTAAGATCGGAACGATCTCAATTTCAACTAAATCTTTTTTTAAATTCAATTTTGAAAAATCCCAGTTTAAAGAAACATATTCATCTTTTGGTGACATATTTTCTTTACTATTTAAAACCTCAAAAGAAAAATTAAATTTACATTTATTGGTTTTGGATTGAGAAAAGCCCGAATAAAGGCCAATTAAAAACAGAAGAATAAAAAATATTTTTTTCATTTTTTCATGGATATAGTTAGGTTCACAAATTTACAAATATTTAATATTAAAACACCTTTTTCTTAATAATTAACATTTTTTATCTATTATTTAGTTTTCAAAGTAAATGAAATATCCAAAAAAACTCATAAAAAACCATTTTTATTTTAGCTTCTATTATTTTTAAAGTTTTAGTTATCTTTGCGAATTAAAAAAAGCTTTATAAAACCATAAAAATGATTCAAAACGAGGATTTACAAGACGAAATTGGCAATAACCACATTGCTACAAGTGCTCAGACTCCTTTACGCGAAGATGCATTTGACCTTTCAGATGATCAAAAAATAGAATTAATCAAAAAAGACGTTGAGAATATTTTACATACCTTAGGAATGGATTTAACTGACGACAGTTTAAAAGGAACTCCTAACCGTGTTGCTAAAATGTTTGTCCGTGAAATATTCAGTGGATTAAACCCTAATAAAAAGCCTAGTTCATCAACTTTTGAAAACAAATACAAATACGGTGAAATGCTGGTTGAAAAAAACATCGTAGTTTACTCTACTTGTGAACATCATCTTTTACCTATAGTAGGTAGGGCTCATGTTGCTTATATTTCTAACGGAACAGTAGTGGGGCTATCAAAAATGAACCGTATTGTTGATTATTTTGCAAAGCGCCCTCAAGTACAAGAGCGACTAACCATACAAATTGTACAGGAATTGCAAAAAGTATTAAATACTGAAGATGTTGCTTGTGTTATTGATGCAAAGCACTTATGTGTTAACTCAAGAGGCATTCGCGATATAGAAAGTAGCACAGTCACAGCTGAATTTGGAGGACAATTTAAGGACAAGAATGTAAGAAAAGAATTCTTAGACTACATCAAACTTGAAACTAAATTTCATTAATAGACAAAAACTCACATACACTTTTTAGATGAAACTTTATACATCCCAAACACTGAAAATTTATAATTCCCTTAGTGGAGAAAAAGAAATATTCAAACCTATCCATGAAGGAAGAGTTGGTATGTATGTATGTGGACCTACAGTTTACAGCAACGTTCATTTAGGAAATGTCAGAACTTTTATGAGTTTTGATGTCATTTTTCGTTATTTATTGCATTTAGGCTATAAAGTTCGATATGTAAGAAATATTACAGATGTCGGTCACATGGTTGATGATGTTGATGACGGAGAAGATAAGATTGCCAAGATGGCTCGCTTGGAAAAGGTTGAACCTATGGAAATCGTTCAACGCTACACCGTTGATTTTCATGAAATTCTTAGAGAATTCAATCTTTTACCTCCTAGTATAGAGCCAACTGCAACCGGACATCTTATTGAACAAATAGAAATCATCAAAGCCATTATTGATAATGGCTATGCTTATCTTTCTAACGGCTCTGTGTATTTTGACGTTGTTAAATTCAATAAAGATTACAAATACGGTATTTTAAGTGGTCGTAACTTAGAAGATATGATTGCCAACACCCGTGATTTGGACGGTCAAAGTGATAAAAAAAATCCTCAGGATTTTGCTCTTTGGAAAAAAGCCGAACCTGAGCACATCATGCGTTGGCCTTCTCCATGGAGTGACGGATTTCCCGGTTGGCACTTAGAATGTACAGCCATGAGTACTAAATATCTGGGAGAAACCTTCGACATTCATGGCGGAGGAATGGATTTAAAATTCCCACATCATGAGTGTGAAATCGCTCAGTCAGAGGCTTGCACCGGACACAACCCTGTAAATTACTGGATGCACGCTAACATGCTGACCCTTAACGGTAAAAAAATGTCTAAATCAACCGGAAATAATATCTTACCGCAAGAAATATTTTCGGGAGATAATCCGAATCTGAGTAAAGGCTTCAGTTCTGGTGTTGCTCGTTTTTTCATGATGCAGGCACACTACAGAAGTATTTTAGATTTTTCTGACGAAGCCATTTTAGCCGCCGAAAAAGGATACAACCGATTAATGGAAAGTATTGAACTTATTGATAAACTTAAAGCTTCAGATAGTTCCAGTTTAAATATTGCAGAATGGACACAAAGTTGTTATGATGCCATGAATGATGATTTCAATACTCCTATTTTAATAGCCCAGTTATTTGAAGGAATCAGATTTGTTAATTTAGTTCATGACGAAAAGGAAACTTTAAACGCTACTGACATCGAAACTCTAAAAACAACTTTAGCTACCTTTGTTTTTGACGTTTTAGGGATTAAAGATGAAAAAAATACCAGCGCTAACTCTGACAAATTAGACGGAGTACTTAATATGCTTGTTGGTATGCGAAATCAAGCCAGAGCTGATAAAAACTGGCCTTTATCAGACCAGATAAGGGACAATCTGGCTCAATTAGGTATCCTATTAAAGGACGGAAAAGAAGGAACTACTTTTAATTATTAATTGCATTTAATTTCAATAAAAAAAGGATTGGTAAAAAACCAATCCTTTTTTCTTTTTAACAATTCTATAAAACTATAAATTAAAACAAAAAATCGTTTGTTATTTCTAACCAACGCCCAAAAAAATGAAATTTTAAAACTACAATACAAAAATAAGTACTCTTTTAAGTATAAAAGCTGACATTAATCATGTTCTCTTTTATCTTTCAAATATTATTTAATAATTTTACTTCAGAAGACTGATTATGTGCTCAAAAAACAACAAAATAACCCTACGTTCAATACTCATTGCTCCATTCCTTTTTATAATCCGCTTCTATCAGGTGGCCATTTCTCCGTACACTCCTGCTACTTGCAGATACGAACCCACATGTTCACATTATACAGTAGAAGCGTTAAAAAAACACGGACTATTTAAAGGGGGTTGGCTGGCTATCAAAAGAATCCTGAGTTGTCACCCTTGGGGAGGTAGTGGATACGACCCGGTTCCCTGACAATATTGCTCTTTAAATTTCAGATTTAAGTCCTTTTTATTTCAATTTCTTTAACATTTTTACCAATTTTAATCCTTATTTTAGCCTAAAATAAATACTTATGCTTGCCTTAAACATGGTTTGGAATCCTTCTGAAGGAATAGACATCGGTTTTTTCACCCTGCGTTTTTATAGTTTAATGTTTGTTGTCGCCTTTGGATTAGGCTGGTACGTCATGAAAGCTATTTACCAAAGAGAAGGTGAATCTTTAGACAAACTGGATAATTTATTTGTATATACTGTTTTAGCCACTCTTATCGGTGCCAGATTAGGACATGTTTTTTTCTATGATTGGGATTATTTTAAAGACCATAAATTAGAGATCTTACTACCGATCAGAGAAACAGCTCAAGGTTGGGAATTTACAGGTTTTGCAGGCTTAGCAAGTCACGGTGCTGCTATTGCAATCATATTAGTAATGATTTATTACAGTAAGAAAGTAGTTAAAAAGCCGGTTCTTTGGATTTTAGATCGTATTGTAATCCCTGTTTCCTTAGGTGGGATCTTTGTTCGTCTGGGAAATTTCTTTAATTCAGAGATCGTCGGTACTCCTACTACTTCTTCTTTCGGAATTAAATTCATCAGAGACTATTACAGTCCTAGATCAGCAGTGGAAAAGACAGGAATTACCAATGTTAATCAAGCTTATGATGCCATTGCAAACAATCCTCAATATGCCGAATTATTAAATGCTGTAACGCCTAAACATCCGGCTCAACTATACGAAGCATTCGGATACATTTTTGTATTTGCCATTCTGTTCTATTTATATTGGAAAACAGATGCCAGAAACAAATTAGGTTATATTTTCGGTATCTTTTTGATCTTACTTTGGACCGTTCGCTTTTTAGTAGAATTCGTGAAAGAAAGCCAAGGAGGTTTCGAAAGTGCCTTAGGTGTTTTTTCAACCGGACAATGGCTAAGCATTCCTTTCATCATAGTAGGTTTCTACTTAGTATACAGAGCTAAAAAAACAGCTTAAAAGCAATAATAATCGTAAAAAAAGCCGAGTGAACTCGGCTTTTTTTACGGGGTCTTTTTAAGCCGTATACCTACTCCTAACATATTAGGTAAATAAGTTCCTTTAAATCCGTTTTGAACCACTACTCTATACTCTCCCTCAGACAACTTTATTTTCGAACTCACAGGGATATATAAATCACAAATATCTCCTACACACTCGCCTAACTCTTTTCCATCATCATCTTTAAAACTAACCACTAATTCTTCTCCTAAAAGAATCTGTTCCTCTTTCAATAAATACACTTCAACAGGCACCTGTTCAAATTGAAAATCATAAATATGCGCCAGATGCAGTTCCAACTGATATTCGCCTTCTTGTTCTATCGCAAATTCAAATACTTTATCATCTGCTTGCTGCCAACGATTATTAGTCAAACTCTTATCCAATTCATCCACAACTATATTTTGATTACAGGCTATTAGCAACAACAATACTAAAACAGAAATTTTCCTCATAACAAATACATTTTAAAATGTTAATTTACAAAAAAAAGTCCTGACAGTGTCAGGACTTTTTTCTAAAGAAATATTTTTATCTTTTTATTATTCTTCTTTTTTATTCAAAGCCATTCTTTCCGCTTCTTTAGCACTCATCGTATCGTTCATTACCGGTGTTGCCACAAATAAAGACGAATAGGTACCTACCAAAATACCTACTAAGATCGCAAATACGAAACCTTGAATTGTTTCTCCTCCGAAAACAAAGATTGCAATCAATACAACTAATGTTGTAGCAGATGTATTCACCGTTCTACTCAATGTAGAGTTCAAGGCTTTGTTTACCAATCCTTTAAAGTCAGGTGACGAATTGTAATCTAAATACTCTCTTACACGGTCAAATACAATTACCGTATCGTTCAATGAATACCCGATAACCGTTAAGATAGCAGCGATGAACGCTTGATCAATTTCCATATTAAACGGTAAGATAGTATAGAAGAACGAGAATATACCTAATACAATGATAACATCATGCGCTACCGCTACAATTGCTCCTAAACCAAACTGCCATTTTCTGAACGAGATCATCAAATAAACAAATACAACTAATAGCGATCCTAATACTGCCCAGATAGAGTTTGTCTTAATATCTTTAGATATAGTACCGGAAACCTTAGAAGCCTGCATGATTCCAAATTCTTTACCTTCATAAGAATTAACAAAATTATCATACGTTAAATCAGCCGGTAAATATTTTTGAAGTCCACTGTATAATTTTTCATTTACATCTTTATCTACTCCTTCACCTTCTTCATTTACTTTATATTTTGTAGTAATCTTTAACTGATTTTTATTACCGAACACTTTCGCTTCAGCACTTCCGAAAATCTTAGTTAAGTCAGCTGCTACTTCAGGTGCAGAAACTTCTTTATCAAAACGAACCTGATAAGTTCTACCTCCTACAAAGTCAACACCTTGATTTAAACCTTTTGTGAACAATGAGATCAAACTCAAAACGATCAAAACACCTGAAATCATATAAGCGATCTTACGTTTTGATAAGAAGTCAAAGTTTAAGTTTTTAAACCAGTTTTTAGTAACTGAAGTTGCAAAAGTGATATTTTCGTTTCTTGACAAACTCCAATCCAATAATATTCTTGTAATAAAAATTGCTGTAAATACAGAAGTAATAATACCTATCAATAAAGTGGTAGCAAAACCTTTGATCGGACCTGTACCGAAAACTAATAAGATAATAGCGGTCAATGCTGTTGTAATATTAGCATCAACAATTGAAGACATTGCTCCTTTCCATGTAAATGAATAATTGATGGCTTCTTCAACCGTTTTACCGGAATCCAACTCTTCTTTAGCCCTTTCGTAGATAATTACGTTAGCATCTACTGCCATACCGATTGTTAATACGATACCTGCAATACCCGGCAATGTCAATACAGCACCAAAACTTGCTAAAGCACCAAAAATGAATAAGATATTCACTAATAAAGCTAAATTAGCATAGAAACCAGCTTTACCATAGTACACGATCATCCATAATAGCACTAAAGAGAAACCGATAATGAATGAAATCATACCGCTATTCACAGCTTCTTCTCCTAATGACGGTCCAACAACATCTGACTGTACGATTTCAGCAGCAGCCGGTAATTTACCTGCTCTTAAAATGTTAGCTAAATCCTTTGTTTCATTGATAGTAAAACTTCCTGAAATTTCAGACTGACCTCCGCTGATTGCACCTCTGCTTACACCGGGTGCCGAATAAACAATATTATCTAAAACAATAGCAATTGCATTTCCTTGTTGTGATACTTTACCGGTTAACTTTTCCCACTCACGTGCTCCAACACCATTCATTTGCATTGACACAGCAGGCTTTCCTAATTGATCAAAAGTATCTCTGGCATCTACAATTACACCACCACTAATTGGTGCTTTATTTTCTCTGTTTCCTTTTAAAGCGTATAATTCAACCGTTTCCGGTGATTTTTCATTGATTTTACCCCAAGCAAATCTTACATTCGATAATTCTGAAGGCAATAATGAACGAACATCGCTTCGGTTTAAATAAGAACTAATTTTAGCCGTATCTTTAACATTGAACACTCCTACATACGGAGTTCCTTGTTGCCCCGGCATTAACATACTGTCAAACAAAGGATTCACTTGTACTTTTGTTGAATCTACATTATCTGTAAGCAAAGAATCAAGTCCTTTAGCTGCTTCTTTAATTTCAGAAGTTTCTTCTTTAACTTCTGTTTTCTTAAGAAGTTCATTAGCTGCCATTAAGAAGTTCCCTACTTCTTCTACTTTATAAGTTTCCCAGAACTCTAATTGTGCCGTACTTTGTAAAAGTCTTTTAATACGATCTACATCTTTAGCTCCCGGTAATTCAACCAAAATTCTTCCTGAATTTCCTAATAACTGAATATTAGGCTGAGTTACACCGAATTTATCGATACGCTCTCTTAATACTTTGAAAGCTGATTCTACAGATTCCTGAACTTTTTGTTTAATAATTGGCTCAATCTGAGCATTAGTCATATCAAACTTGATTACGTCATCTAAATTTCTGTTTCCAAAAATTTCCGCATCTGCCAATTTGATATTTGCAGCATTTGCTTCTTTAAAGAAAGCATCTATATAATCCTGATTTCCTTCCTGGTTCTTTTTTGCATCTGCTAAAGCTTTATTGAAAGCAGGGTCTTTTGAACCATTTGCCAAACCATTTAAAATATCTTTAACTGAGATTTGAAGGATCACGTTGATACCTCCTTCTAAGTCAAGACCTTTATTAATTTGGTTATTTCTTACTTCGTCAAAAGTATACCCTAAGAATACTTTTTCTTTAGCTACTGAGTCTAAGTAAGCTACCTCTTTCTGGAAATCTCCATTTGCATGTGCTTTCGCATCTTTTTCAATTCCGTTTGCCACAAAAGTGAATGACAATTGATAAAGACAAACCAAGGCAAATAATACTGCGAAAAATTTAATTAGTCCTTTATTCTGCATTACTACTAAATATTAATTACTCTATTTTTTTATAAAAAACGGACAAATATATAATTTACAACAGGATTAACCAATTTTATTACAAAATAAAATTCGTTTTTTTTCTAAATATGATTATTCTACTGTTTAAACCTATATAAGCCGAAAGTTGTTTATTTTTTTAACATTTGAAGTTCAAAAGTTTACAAGACTGAACGAAGGTCTTTATTCATATTCCGTACTGCTTCCACACTTTTTGCAAACTTATTTTTTTCTTCCTCATCTAACCTTACATCAACGATTTGCTCCACTCCGTTTTTTCCGATGATACAAGGCACTCCAATACAGACATCTTCAACACCATATTCTCCATCTAAATATACTGAACAAGGAATCATCCGTTTTTGATTGTTCAAAATACTATCCACTAAAAATGCTACTGCCGAACCCGGTCCATACCAAGCCGACGTACCTAATAATTTAGTCAAAGTAGCTCCGCCAACCATTGTTTTAGCAGCTACCTCCTGTAGTTCTTCATCAGATAGAAAAGTTGTAACAGGTAAACCATTATAAGTTGCTAAACGAGTTAAAGGAATCATTGTCGTATCTCCATGCCCTCCAATAACCATTGCCTGAATATCATTCATAGGTTCATTCATAGCCTGAGACAAATAATACCTAAAACGAGAACTATCTAAAGCCCCTCCCATACCTATTACTTTATTCTTAGGCAATCCGGTTGCTTTTAATGTCAGATAGGTCATAGTATCCATAGGGTTGGAAACCACAACGAATATTGCATTCGGTGAAAATTTAAGAACATTTGTTGCTACCAATTTTACGATTCCCGCATTGATCCCGATCAACTCTTCTCGGGTCATTCCCGGTTTTCTCGGTATACCGGATGTGATCACTACAACGTCACTATCAGCTGTTCTTTCATAATCATTGGTACAACCACAAACCACAGAGGTAAACCCCGTAGTCGGAGCACTTTGCATGATATCTAACGCTTTACCTTCTGCTAAACCTTCTTCAATATCCAGCAATACGATTTCGCTTGCAATTTTTCTGTATGCCAAAACATTAGCACAAGTAGCACCTAAATGTCCTGCACCTACTACTGTTACTTTCATCCTGTTTAATTTATCAGTTGATTATATAGTTTAAACCTAAATTTGCATTCGCAAATTTGCCGAAAGAAAATGTTCCTTTAGCATAGAACTTATTAAAGAAATAATTCACAGAGAATTCCCCCACATAGTTGAATTTAGTTTCTTCTAATTCCGGCAACAGATCATTAATTGCATTTGCAAAAATTGTAGGTTCTTCGGTTGTTCCATTTACCTTGTAACTAAAATCACTTACATTTGCAATAAAACTTAACATTAATTCAAAATCTTTAATTTCTTTTGAAGCGGCAAGTTGCAGATGATAAGTATTTACAATTCCGGTGAACCGATTGATCCCCATATTACCATAACTCGTATTCACATCTAAGAAATCGAAACTAATATCTTCATTAGAATACATCATCATGGCAGCTAGGTTAATTTTTTTAGTTTCAAGTGATGGAAAATATTGACTGAAGTTGTGCTTTAATCCAAATCCGAAGACCTGATAATCGCCTTTTTTCAACTTAGTTCGTGTCGAATATTTCCCCATTACTTCAAAGCCATAAGGCAATACTACCCCCACCTGTAAGTAAGGATAAACGACTGTCTCCTGATTAATACCTTGCGGCGTTTTAAAACGGATCTGTTCACCGTCTAAATCTCCCACCAAATACACCTGATGATTATCCCTAATGCGGTAGGTACAGTTGCACTTTCCGCTCCTTCAATCTGAAAAAACTGAAAATCACTGTTCGAAACTGTAAATGACCTATCTCTATTGGGAACAAAAAACACATTTCCATAAATCCCGGCTTCAACAGTCCATTTTTCACGTTTTTTAGCAGTACTCATCCATGCTGATGAAGCCTGATAAACCGCGCCGTCAGTTGCCGGTATTATATACTTTTCGGAATAGAAAAGGGCATCTGATAACAGATACCCTATTTCTTGTTCTAATGTTGTTTGCGCTTTTGCCATTGAAAAACAAAGCATAAACAAAACCGCTATACTACAATTCGTCTTACGCATCAATTTTTGCATAAGCTGCATTTTTCTCTATAAATTCTCTACGAGGCGGTACTTCATCTCCCATTAGCATAGAAAATATTCTATCTGCTTCAGAAAGGCTATCAATACTAACCTGTCTTAATGTTCTGAATTCCGGATTCATAGTTGTATCCCACAACTGCTCCGCATTCATCTCTCCAAGACCTTTGTAACGCTGGATAGAAGATCCGCTTCCCATTTGATTTGAAATCTGGTCACGTTGCTCATCATTCCAAGCATATTCCTTTTTATTTCCTTTTTTAACCATATATAAAGGCGGAGTAGCAATATAAACATGACCTTGTTCAATAAGGTCTTTCATGTAACGGAAGAAAAAGGTCAAAATCAACGTTGCGATGTGGCTACCATCCACATCGGCATCACACATGATGACTACTTTATGGTATCTTAATTTAGATAAATTCAATGCTTTACTATCCTCTTCTGTTCCGATAGTAACCCCAATGCTGTAAAAATATTTCGAATCTCTTCATTCTCAAATACTTTATGCTGCATTGCTTTCTCTACATTCAGTATCTTACCTCTCAAAGGTAAAATAGCCTGAAAATTTCGATCACGACCTTGCTTAGCCGTTCCCCTGCCGAATCTCCCTCTACAAGGAAAATTTCGCATTTTTCAGGGTCTTGATTAGAGCAATCAGAAAGTTTACCGGGTAATCCACCGCCTCCCATTACGGTTTTACGCTGTACCATTTCACGTGCTTTTTTAGCAGCGTGACGCGCCTGAGCGGCTAAAATCACTTTTTGTACAATGATCTTAGCATCGTTCGGATTTTCTTCTAAATAATTCTCTAACATTTCCGCAACTGCCTGAGAAACCGGAGAAACCACCTCTCTGTTACCCAATTTAGTCTTGGTTTGCCCTTCAAACTGAGGCTCGGCTACTTTAACTGAAATGATCGCTGTTAATCCTTCACGGAAATCGTCTCCTGAAATCTCGAATTTTAATTTATCTAACAATCCGGAAGCATCGGCATATTTTTTCAAGGTACGTGTTAATCCCATACGGAACCCTTGAAGGTGCGTTCCTCCTTCATGGGTATTGATATTATTTACGTACGAAAATATATTTTCTGTATAACTATCATTATAGATCAATGCTACTTCAACAGGTATTTCGCCTCTATCATTCTCCATACTGATAACATGACCTATAATAGGCACTCTGTTTCCGTCCAGGAATTTTACAAATTCTTTCAGACCTTCTTTTGAATGAAAAGTTTCCGACTTAAAGTCTCCTTTTTCGTCTTTTTCTCTTTTATCTGTAAGTGTAATGGTAATTCCTTTATTCAAGAAAGAAAGTTCTCTTAAACGAGCGGCTAAGGTATCATACGAATACTCTAAAGTTTGTTGAAAAATCGTTCCATCCGGTTTGAAAGTTACAATAGTCCCTCTTTTTTCTGTGGTACCGATTTGTTTTACAGGGTAGAGAGATTTTCCTCTTTCATATTCTTGTTCCCAAATTTTTCCTTCGCGGTAAACTGTAGCTTTTAAATGATCTGAAAGCGCATTCACACAAGAAACACCTACTCCGTGAAGACCACCTGATACTTTATACGAATCTTTATCAAATTTACCTCCGGCTCCGATTTTGGTCATTACTACTTCCAACGCTGATACGCCTTCTTTTTTATGGATATCCACCGGGATACCACGACCATTATCTTCAACTGTTATAGAATTGTCTTCATTAATGGCAACCAAAATAGTGTCACAATGTCCGGCTAAAGCCTCATCAATCGAGTTATCTACTACTTCATAAACTAAGTGATGTAAACCTCTAACGCCAGTATCCCCGATGTACATGGAAGGACGCATTCTTACGTGCTCCATCCCTTCTAATGCCTGAATACTATCAGCCGAATAATTGTTCTTCTTTACTTCTTCACTCATATCTAAATGCTTATATTCTCATTTCTATTAAACAGACAAATATAAGTAATAAGATAAAAAAAATATCTTAAAGAATTGCATTTTATCGGCAAGTTATTAACAAAATAGCTGATTTATTGCCCTAAAACAATAAACGCCGACTCATTTTACACGAGTCGACGATTATCAAAACAAACTATAACCATAAAAAAATTAAACGGTCAGTTTAGAGGTATCCTTAGTAGCAATAGTTACATCTGCTTTTACATGGGCTTCATTTGCTCTTCCGCTTGGGTCTTGATTAGATTGCCACTTCGGAATCCATTTTCTCACGGTTTGCGCTGCGCTTTGTTGCGGAAAATGTTTATGAAAGATACTTCTATAATAAAAGGCTTCTTTTGTTAACGGTGTGTTGTACGGAAACAATTCTGCGGCCTTAGCAAATTCTTCATCTGTTACCTGTGATTCACAATATTCGATCAAGGTATCGATCCAGTTATATCCTACTCCGTCTGAAAATTGTTCTTTCTGACGCCATAATACCTCATCCGGCAAATAGGGTTTTTCAGGGTATCAAACGCTTTTCTCAAAATATATTTTTCTACTCCGTTATACGTTTTCGGTTGTTTTTCTTCCGGTTTTACTTTCATGGCTAATTCCAGGAAACTTTTGTCTAAAAACGGAACGCGAGCTTCTAAACCATGAGCCATAGTTGACTTATCTGCTCTTAATAAATCAGCTGTAAATAGCTTCTGAACTCTTTCGATAGTTTCTTTTTGGAATTCTTCTGCTGAAGGTGCATTGCGGAAATACAAATATCCTCCGAAAATCTCGTCTGCTCCTTCACCGGACAATACCATCTTGATTCCTGTTTCTTTAATAGCCTTAGACATAAAATACATTGGCGTGCTGGCTCTGATGGACGTTACGTCATATGTTTCTAAATGCCATATTAATTTTTCAAGGTTCCGGATACCATCCTCAACCGTAAAGTAGAACTCATGATGTTGGGTACCGATAAACTCCGCTACTTTTCTTGCAGCAATTAAATCAGGTGCTGATTCATCTAAGCCAATAGAGAATGAGTGCAACACTTGTCCGGAACTTTCCAGTAATCTTTTCGCTATCGAAGAAGTCAAAGAAGAATCCAATCCGCCAGAAAGCAATACTCCAAAAGGGACATCTGCCATTAAACGTTTTTTAACCGCTTCGGTCAATGTTTCACGAATGGCTTTATAATCGATCTCTTCAACTGCTTTTGCGGCCTCTTCCCACTCTGGTTTGTAATATTTAACAAATCCTGTTTTTTCAGTATAAAAATGCCCCGGAGGAAAAGTTGAAAAAGTCGTACACTGGTCTGCAATTGCTTTCATTTCACTTGCGAAATAGTACCTTCCTCTATCATCAATACCGTAGTACAACGGTTTAATCCCCAGCGGATCACGTCCGGCTATAAAATCATCTCCATTGACCACAACAAAAGCAAACATTCCGTCCAAATAATCACAAAAATCATATCCGAATTCTTCGTATAAGTGTACAATAACTTCAGAATCAGAAGTTGTTCTGAATGTATGGTCTTTCAAAACTGTTTCTCTTAATTTCTTATGATTATAGATCTCTCCGTTGTGAACCATCCAAGCGGTTGAAGTTCCCTGAATAGGTTGCTTTCCGGTTTGTAAATCTACAATTGATAATCGTTCGTGAGCCAGAATATGTCCTGCCTCCGTCACATGAACATCACTTTCATCCGGACCTCTGTGACTCATTCTTTTAGAAAGTTGCTTAACTAAAGCCTCATCTTTTCCTTTTCCTATAACTGCTAAAATACCACACATATCGTTGCTATCTTTTTACTTTATTTTTTTAATGTTTTTATCTTGTAACATTATTTTGATGAAGCAAAGTTGGGCTTTTAGCTTATTTTTATAAACCACAATGAGATTATTAGTTATATTTTAAAACAAAAAATACACTTTTTACAACTATTACAAACTAAACGAATCGGTTTTAGTTAACTTTAGTTACATATTTCAATTTTTTTATTTAATTTTTTAATCTTCGGAAAAGAAGATCTTCTTTAAGAACCGAGAGAAACGGTTGTAAAAAGTTAAACAGTTGCTATTTTGACCGTGTCCTACGTTGTTAAATCTTCGATTTCAAATGATAATCAATTTACTATAGAATCTGAAACCGGCTCAGATTGACAAAGAAGTTGTTTTGTAACAATCTATCTATTCTATTTTTAAGATTTTATATTTTGACGTATTAAAACTAAATTCGTCTCCGGCGTGCTTTCCTTTCATCTCTTTTCCGATAGGAGATTCAAGTGATAATGAGATTATGTTTGCACCATCAATAATTATTTTTGGCAGTGCCGTACTTACAAAAAACAAGAACTTATCCGTATATACCAGACTTCCTATTCCTACTAATTTATTTACTTTTAAAATATCAATACTTTCTAATATGCTTTTTTGTACTAAGGTTTCTTTTAGTTTCTGATTTAGCTTTTCCTGCTCTAAATGCATCATTGATAATGCTGTTTCATGCTTATCTCCCGCAGAACCTTTAGCATCGTTTTGAGCATCCTCTGCCAGATCCGAAATTTGTTTTCGCAGGGTTTGAACCTTATCTTCTAAAAGTTCTTGATAATGTGTATATATTTTCGATTTAAGTGATGTCATAGCTAAAAAAAGAAAAACCTGTAAGCTTTTAAAAAATCTTACAGGTTATATTGTTTTAATTCTGTGGTTTAGAAGTCAAATTTATAATTTGCACCTAACAAAATCTGAATTCCCTGAACCGGATAGTTAGCCCAACGATTGTATTGTTGGCTTGCTAAATTATTTCCTTTCAAGAAAGCGGTTAAACGGTCATTATACTTATACCCCACATGCATATTCAGGTCAAAATAGCTATCAAGTGTTACTTCCTCTGTCATGAACTCCGGCGGAAAAACAGCCGCTAAGCTCTGAACTGTAATTCTGTCTTTTCTTTCGCCTACAAAAAACACTTTGGCTCCAGCATACCATTTTTCATCAAAATCAACATCAACAGTCGCTCCGATGTTCAATTGCGGTAAATTCCATGCTTCTGTTTCATAATCTGTTGAAAAGTTATTATAGGTTCCGTTAATTCCTAAGCTTAGACTTTTAGAGAAATCAGCTTTTAGTTCTCCGAAAATGCTTATCGTTTTTACATTATCGTATACCACGCCGAAAGAGTTTCCGTTAGTATAGCCTTCTGTATTTGCATTTGCATAAATATAGGGATTACTTGTAAAAAGTGCTTTTCCATCTTCATTGTTATAAGAACCTTTTACATTAAATGCTACTGAATTAGCTAATTTCCCTTTTAAACCGACATAAATATCATATTTATTGTCAGTTGGTGCAACGTAAAGCGTTGGCGATACAAAAGGGTTCTGATCTACAAAATCAGCATACGAGTTTTGATTTAATCCTCCTTCAGCACCGGCATAACCGATCAATAAATCGCCTACGATCTTATACGATGCTTTTACATTAGGATATACAAATATTTTACTATCACTTGTTCCGTTGAATTTACCTGTGCTGTAGAATACTCCTGCACCTAACTGAACTGATAAATCGTCTTGCTGGTATAAAATACTCGGTTTAGTTCCGAAAATGATAGTACTGTAACTGATATCAGAAAGACCTTCGTAATCTTTATCAAAACTTCCACCAACATAATCAATAATGAAATTAGCCTTGATCTTTTGGTCGAAAGCTTCAATATCAAAATTCGGTTTTACAAAAAAGCGATTTTCGCCTGAACTTAAAGCATCGGAAAAGCGCTTGAACTGCAAACTTACTTCGCTGAAATAACTATCCGTTAAACTCAATTTTCCTCCCAGTGCAATAGTGTTATACGATTGTTTTTCGTCTATTGCATTAATCATATCTTCTGTAAAGATGATATTCTCAACAGGTAATCCGTACCAGTTATAGATTTGATTTTTTATACCTAGATCAACATTCCAACTCATATCACGATCCCGGGTACCGTAAGTAACATCCAAACTGGTGTTGTAATATTTGTCATCTAAAACCACATCTTTAATTCCGCCTTGCGATGACAGGTGACGCAACATTCCGCCTATGTAACTGTTACGCCCGAAATTTTCGGTAACAAAGAGTTCGGCATTGATTGTCGGATAATTTCCGAAACCCAGAGTTGCATAATTCCTATAGAGCTTTTCTTTTTCTGCTTTATCAACTCCTGCTGCTTTTCCTTTTGCCGGCGTAAAGGTTGAGGCTACCGGAAAAGAAAAAATATTGTATTCTATTGCTTCTTTCTGTGTGTTTTCATCATCGTCTATTACCGGTGTTTCTTTCACTTTAAAAGCATCAGAAATAGCCGGAGTATAAGGTTTTACAACATTTACAACTTCTGAACCTATATTATCTTCTTCTTGTGCTAACGAAACTTGGCTTATGAACAAAGCTATAGCTAAAGGAAGGTATATCTTGATATTTTTCATACGTACGTTTTCTTTTTTTCGATTATCAGTTAACATCTGAAGTAATTTATTCTGTGATTGATGAATTCGTTTTGGCTTCTTCTGCTTTTATGGCTGCCAACTCGGTTTGAGCTTCTTCCACAACATCAGGATAATCTCCGAAATTTTTAATTACACTCTCTAGAATATAAGTTGCCTGGAAACTATCTTTCAATCCGTAAAAGTTTTTTGCCATTACTACTAAGCCTTTTGCTCCGTAATATTTATATCCTGAATAATCTTTTGCTAATTTTTGAACCGCTTTGTTTGACTCTTCAAATTTTCCGTCTTTATTTTTGAAATAGGCATCATAATACAATGCTTCGGCAGCTAATTCTCCTTTTGCAATTTTCAACAAATCTGCATAAGCTGCTTTTGCTTTTGTTTCGTCATTGGTTTTAATAGCAGAACGTGCAATAATGATCTGTGCATCACTTTTTATCCGGTCATCTACTTTATCGTTTGACAAAACTTTTTCGGCATATACAACAGCACTCGCATAATTCTCTTTTTCATAATATGCTTTCATTAAATTAGACTGCGCATAGGTTTTATTTTGCGGATAATCGGCTTCATTTTCTAATCGGGACAGAACCGGTATGGCTTTGTCATATTCTTTCGCTTTTAAATATACCTGACTCAAACGAGCTAAAGCTTGTTCTGTAAATTCATTTCTCGGCTGACTGATCACATATTCATAATGTTTAACCGAATTACTTTCTAAACCATCAGCAAAATACAATTGCGCCAAATAGAAATTAGCATGTAAAGCATGCAATCCATTCGGAAACTTAGCTACATAATTGCTGAATCCTGAAATAGCCTGTTTGCTATTATTCATCAAATATTGCTTCTCAGCCGATTCATAAGTAGTATTGTCCAAATCGGCATCCGACACTTCAACAAAACTCAACGTTTTTACCCAATCTGAATATTCATCTACTCTTCCGTTATCGACGTAGATCAAACGTGCCGTTGAAACCGCTTGTAAAGATTCCGGCGAATTCGGGAACTCCGCTACTACTTTTTTAAACTTCACTAAAGCCGGTTCTGATTTATTGTTGTTGTAGTAGATCAATCCTTGTTTCAAAATCGATTTGGCTACATAAGAACTACTCGGGTAATTAGCGATTAACTTATCATAAGATGCAATAGCTTTTGATTCGTTATTTTCATTCACATACGTATTCCCTAACTCATACAAAGCATCATCGGCATATTGTGAGTTCGGATACGTTTTAATAAATTTTTCCAGATCTTCAATCTTTCGGTCATTCTTTCCGACAAATCCGTAACTGATCCCTTTTTGGAATGCAGCATAATCTTTACTTACGCTATTCATTTCAATAGCTTTGTTATATGCTTCCATTGCCGGCCAATACTTAGCTGAAATAAAGTTACAATCTCCCAAGCGTAAATAAGCATCAACCTTTCTTACATTATCATTCTTAACCACCGCTAAGAAATCCGTAAAATGCTTGATGGCATTATCATAATCCTTTAATTTAAAATACGCATACGCTAAATTGTACTGAACATTTTTATATTCCGGTACAGAAGCTGCTTCACTATAACCTAAAAATTGTTTATAGCTTAACATAGCTTCATTATACTGTTCTAAATTATATTCTGCTTCAGCTTTCCAAAAAGTTGCACGTGCCGTAAACTTCAGATCTTTATTTTCTGAGATCGACTTTTTAAACAAGTCAAAAGCCGCCTGATAATTCCCGTCTGTAAAAAGTTCCAGTCCTCTGTAAAAAGCTACTTTTTGGTAAGCGAGACGATTTTCAGGGGATTTGTTTTTCTCTAACAACTCTAAAGCCTCTGTATAGTTTTTAGATGTGATGTATGAACTGATCAATAGATTATTAATTTCCTGCTTGTAAGATGTATCCGGATATTTATCCAAATAAGCTTTCAATACTTCCGGAACGGATTGATAAGGATTTCCTATTTCATAACTCAACTTGGCATAGTTAAGATAGGCATCCTCCTGAATTTTCAGATCAAAATCCATTTCAGAAGCTGTTTTAAAAGCATTTAAAGCCTGTTGTTTTTTATCTGTTTCCAAATAACATTCTGCCAGATGATAATAAGCATTCTGTGCCACATGATCATTTCCGTTAATGATCTTATTGAACTGATTTATAGCATTTTCATAATCGTTCTGCTTGTAATAGGTATACCCTAACTGGTAAAAGTCAGTATTATTCCATTTGCCTTTTTTTCCTCTGTAATCTAACAGGTAAGGGAGTGCTTTATCGTATTGTTTCAGGTTAAAATAACTTTCTCCGATAATTTTAGACAGTTCGCTTTTCTCCTGAGCATTTGACTTAGGCAACTGAGCCAGCCCCAGATCAATAGCCTTTTGAAAATTTCCCAGTTTAAAATTCATATCGGCCTGAAAGTAGCCCATCTTTTCTTTGTACTTGTCCTGATCTGAAACCTGATCAAAGTATTCATTAGCAGCATTATAATCATCTGTTTCATAAGACATATAACCTAAATAATATTTAGCTTGACTACCGTAAACAGGCGAATTAACTACCTGATTCAAGTGTTTCTGAGCTTCTTTATTTCGTTTCAAAGTAAAATAGGCATATCCCTTTTGAAAATTGTATTTTTCCCTGTCGGCATTTGACATATTACTCGTATCGGCTTTGTCAAACCATTCTAAGGACTTAGCATAGCCTCCTTGGTTAAAATAGTAATGAGCCACTTCAATATACGCCTGATTTTGTTTTGTACTTGTCGGATAATCTTCTACAAAATCTTCAATTAATTGATCGGCTCCGTATTGATTTAAACGAATGGCACAATTTGCAATGTAGTAAGCACAATCAGCCTGAACTTCCTGATTCTTTATTGTATTTTTAACTTCCCCAAACATAATCTGAGCGGATTGGTACTGTTTGTCTTTGTACAATTCAACCGCTCTGTCAAACTCTTTCAATTCATTTGTATAAATGGCCGTTTGCTGCGAAAAAAGCAAAGCCGGACTTCCCATAAACAAAAGGGAGGCTAGTCTGATTTTCTTAATCATTTGAATTTGTTTTTTGTAATAGTCCTCAAAGATAATATTTCCTTATGGTATTAACGAAAAGTGTTAACAGATTATTGTAACATTTTATTAACCGTAACGAAATAAAAACGATCAAACAATTATTTTAAACCAAGCAATAAAAAAAGGAACTTCCCGTTAAGTGAAATAAAATTTTGTAACCGAAAATTTAGTTCTTACTTTTACACCAAAATCTGTCGTCAAATTATGTCCACAAGCATTCTCTCTTTAAAAAATGTGACCATTTACCAAGAAAAAAACCCCGTATTGACCAATATTAATTTAGAAGTTAAACGAGGGGAGTTCATTTATCTGATAGGTAAAACCGGAGCAGGAAAGAGTAGTTTTTTAAAGACTTTATATGCTGATTTACCTTTAAAAGAAGGAGAAGGAAGACTTGTAGGTTATGATTTAAACGGTTTAAAAGAAAAGAACATTCCCTACCTGAGAAGGAAATTGGGCGTTGTTTTTCAAGATTTTAAACTTTTACCGGACAGAAATATAAAAGAGAACCTTCTTTTTGTACTGAAAGCAACCGGTTGGACAGACAAAGCAGAAATAAACCTTAAGATTGATGAAGTACTGGAAAAAGTAGGCTTAAAGCATTATCTCAATAAAATGCCCCACCAACTTTCGGGTGGAGAGCAACAACGCATTGCCATTGCCAGAGCTTTACTTAACGACCCAGATTTAATACTAGCCGATGAACCTACCGGAAATCTTGATCCGCAAACCAGTGTTGAAGTAATGGAATTGTTACGAAAAATTAATGCTAACGGCAAAACTATCGTTATGGCTACTCACGATTATGCTTTATTATTGAAATTCCCTTCTAAAACCCTAAAGTTTGATGAAGGAAAAGTATTTGAAGTAGTTCAAAGAACGGTGTAAATATGCTTTCTATTCTGATCCCTACATACGAATATAATGTCTTGCCATTAGTAAGGGAATTAAAGAATCAAGCCGACACCTTAGGTTTTGATTATGAGATAATTGTAGGAGATGATAGTCGTAATACTTCAGCTGATAACGAAGAAATAACACATTTATCACACTGTAGGTATATAAAAAACAAAAAAAATTTAGGTCGGGGACAAAACATTAATTTTCTGGTAGAGCAATCGCAATATAACTGGATATTAATTCAGGAAGCCGATGCCATGCCGCAACAAAAAAACTACATTAAAAATTGGGTAACTATTTTAAAAGAAACTAATAAAGATGCCATCTTCGGTGGCGTTTTGTATCCGGAAGAACCTTTTGCCGAAAACAAACTTCGCTGGTTATATGGTACGAAAACAGAAGTGAAAAAATTAGAATTTCGAAAAAAAAATCCATATCAATTTGTCTTTACCTGGAATCTGGCACTTAAAAAAGAAATCTTTCAAACTATCAGATTTCCGGAATACATAACAGAATACGGTTATGAAGATGTTGTTTTTTTAAAGCTTTTAAAGCAAGAAAACGTTCTTGTGGAACATTTTAAAAACCCTTTGATCCATCTTAATGTAGAGACGAACTCCGTATTTATAAAAAAAACAGAAAAGGCTATTGAAAACTTATACTTTCTGATCTGTAACCAACGCTTAGAATATACAGACACAAAATTAGGAACAAGTTATCAATTCTTAAAGAAATTCGGATTCTTAAATTTCTTCAAGTTCTTATTCAAACAATTTGAAAAAAGCATACGAAACAATTTAATTTCAAAAAAACCAAATTTAAATCTGTTTTTCCTTTATAAATTAGGCTATTTTTGTACCATTAGCCCAAAACAAAATGTATAATTCTCTCAAGAAAGTTATCCGCAACCTTATTCCTAATAAGGTGCTTTATATGATTGAGCCCGGTTTGCGGAGTTTTTTTGCCTTATCTAAAAAAGGAAACCAACACGAATGTACTATCTGCCATTTTAAAAATAAAGAATGGATCATTCTGGAAAATGAGGACAAACTTTGCCCGAAATGCGGTAGCTTATCACGCGACAGAAGACTATGGGAGATCATTGCTTCTGAATATTTACCTCAGGTACATTCCGTTTTAGATTTCTCCCCTTCCAGATGTTTGTACCGAAAGTGGAAAAATATACAAAATAAGGACTATTATGCCTCTGATCTGTCAGGTGATTTTATTTCTGACCATCACTACGATATCACTGAGATAGCTACTTCTGATGCTTCTTTTGACCTTATTCTTTGTTATCATATTCTGGAACATATTCCTGATGATGTGCAAGCTATGAAAGAATTGTTTCGGGTTTTAAAGACAAACGGAAAGATTCTGATACAGACTCCTTTTAAAGACGGAGAGATCTACGAAGACAAAAATATCACTTCAGAACAAGACCGCTTGATCCATTTCGGACAAGAAGATCATGTTCGTATCTATTCCGTTGAAGGCTTAAAAAAACGATTAGAATCCGTTGGTTTTTCGATTGAAGTCAAAAGTTTTGATAAAAATGATTATTTTGGCTTCCGTAAAAACGAAATCATTTTAGTCGCTACAAAATAAATGCCCAAAATTTCGATCATCATACCACTTTACAACAAAGGGTTTATTTTTCAGAAAACCCTAGAATCTGTATTACAACAATCTTTTACAGATTTCGAACTTATCGTTGTTAATGACGGTTCCGATGATAATTCTGTTGAGATTCTTAAATCATACCATGACTCAAGGATTAAATTATACCATCAGGACAATCAAGGTGTAGGAACGGCACGTAATTTCGGAATTGAAAAGGCTACATCAGAATTGATTGCTTTTTTAGACGCTGACGATTATTGGCTACCCGATCACTTAGAGGAAATTTATCTTTTGTATCAGGATTTTCCTGATTGTGGTATCTATGCAAGTCGTTATTTTATGAAAATAGCTACTCACAAGAACGTCAGAACATTTTATAAAAATATTGCCCAAGACTTCAGAGGTGTCGTGAACAATTTTTTTGACGCCAGTTTACCTTATCGGATCGGATTAACATCTTCTCTTGCTATTCCGAAAAGTATCTTTACGGAGAAAAGATTCAATCCTACTGTAACTAGCGGACAGGATCTGGAACTATATACTAAGATTGCTCTTGAATATCCTGTTGCCCTGACTTCGGCATTCACTGTAGAATACAATTTTTCTTTAGACAACCAACTTTCTAAAACTCCGATCACTCGGAAAAGATTAATGAATTTTGAACAATTCTCTGAAAAAGAAAAAAGTAACGGAAGTTTACAACGGTTTTTGGATCTCTACCGTTTAGAATATGCAATGCAGTTTAAAATTGCCGGTGATCTAGAGCGATCAGAACATTATTTTAAAACAATAAAGACTTCAATTCCGTTCAAAACAAAACTATTGTATAAAATGCCCGGCAGTGTTCTTAAAAAGCTTTTGCGGTTCAAGCAATTCTTAAGAAGTAAAGGTTTTGATTTTAGTATTTACAACTAACGTTTTGTTTGTAAAAAGTCATTAAATCCTCTGATATAATCACTTTCTTCAAACACATCTGAAGCGATAACCAAGCATACAGATCCTGAAGAAAAATTGCGCAATTCGCGCCAAATATTATTAGCTATTAATAAGCCTTCATAGGGTTTATTCAGAACAACTGTTTTCTCCCTTTCACCGTCATTTAATATTACCTCAAAACTTCCGGATAAAGCCACTAGAAATTCTTGCTGTTCTTTGTGCGAATGTCCGCCGCGTTCTGCTCCGGCCGGAACATCATACAAATAATACACACGCTTTATTTCAAAAGGAATAACTTGTTCTTCTATAACCGATAAATTCCCTCTCGGATCATGGATTTTCGGAATGGCAATTATTTTACAATCTTGAATTTTTGACATACTGCTTTTTACCTTTTATAGCCTGTGAAATTAACTTGGGAATCTGAAGTATCCCTATTTTACCTTGTTTGAGATCAAAAAATAGTTTTAAGAAAATCCAAAGTACATATTTATTCCTGAAAATTCTAAAAAAAACGGCACTTTGATTAAAATAAAGCATCTCAGAATTTATCCTTTTACTTGTTGTTTCTCCCGGGTGATCTAAAATGACTTCCGGCTCACCACTTATCCTGAAGTTTTTATTTTTCAGATCTGACACAAAAATTGCCTCCTCTCCTATCGGAAAACAAGCTCCGATACCGAAATTTTCATCAAACCTGACATTAGTTTCCAGAATAACTTTTCTCTTAAAAGCTAATTCTACAGAAGAGATATCTAAAACCTGAAACCAGTTTAAATCCTGACAGAAGGCTTGCGGATATTTCTTGATCTGTTTTCCGTTTTGAGTATACCGGAACCTAACAACATCTGTAAAAGGATTTTTATTAAACGCATGTAATAACTTAGCCGCAAAATCATGTTCAAAAATAACATCGTCATCAGCTAGCAGAACCAAATCTTTTTCAGCCTGTTGTAAGGCTATATTTCTGCTCTTTGAAAGTCCGAATTCATAACAGTTCACAACTTTCACATTTTCAAAACCAGACTGCAGCTCTTCTCCGTCGGTTTGATTCACCACCAAAACGGAAATTGATTGCCATAGATCATCGGGAAACATTCGATATAAAAAACCGAGATCCTTTTGATTCATGGTCGAAACTAAAATTTCTAAATCATTTTGTTGGTAGAGCACACTCAAATTGTAGTATATTTACACAAATGTAATCAGAAATTAGAATATTTTAGAATTAATTATATGCGAATCCTTTTAGTTGGTGAATACAGCCGATTGCACAATTCTTTAAAGGAAGGGCTACAAACTTTAGGTCATGAGGTTACCATTGTAGGTTGCGGCGATAAATTCAAACAATTTCCGGTAGATCATTCTGTCTACGCTTCTTTTACGCATACTAAACCGATCATTTATGTTCATAAACTACTGCGAAAACTACAGCTCATCAATTTAGAAAAACTTGAAAAGGCAATTCGTTTTTATTTCTTACTTCCTCAATTTTCAGATTACAACCATGTTCAGCTAATTAATTCAGATGCTTTAGAAACCTATCCGGTACTCAGTCGATGGCTTTATAAAAAGCTGTTTCAAAGGATAAAGAACAGAAGTTTATTAATTTGCGGCGATGAAACTCCTGTTATAGACTATCTTTTCAAACAAGAACTTAACTATTCTATTTTAACCCCTTACTTTGAAAATCCGGGTCTCAAAAAACTATTTCAGTTTCCGTTAAAATACAGAAAAACATCTTACCGAAAAACATTTCAATGGCTAAAAAACAATTGTCAATCGCTCATTACATCTGATCTGGATTATGAGATTCCAATGCAAAAAACGGGCTTTAAAACCCATTTTATTCCGAATCCTGTTAATGTTGACAAAATCAAATTTGAACCTTTACATTTTGAAGATAAAATTATCATCTTTTTAGGCATTAACCACTTGAGTTATCAAAAAAAAGGCATTCCGTTCTTTGAACAGGCATTGGAAAGAATTCAAAAAAAATACCCGAATTGTGTTGAGGCAATTGTAACGGAAAACATTCCCTATGCCGAATATATTCAGTTATACAACAAAGCACATATCCTTTTAGATCAGGTTTATGCTTACGATCAGGGCTATAATGCTTTAGAGGCTATGGCTAAAGGAAAAGTTGTTTTTACCGGTGCCGAAACCGAATTTTCCGAGTACTACCATTTACAGGATGACCGTGTTTGTATCAATGCTGTTCCTGATGTAGAAAAACTATGTCAAAAACTCTCTTTTTTAATTGAAAATCCTGCCGAGATCATTGATATTTCAACTAATGCCCGAAAGTTTATTGAGACAGAACATCATTATCGGATCATTGCAAAAAAGTACTTATCCGTCTGGGCAATTTGACTTCTTTTTTAAAAAACAACAGCACTACAATAATCATTAAAAATTCATACGGATAAGCGTACTTTACATTCGTTCCGTAAGTAACAATACCTTGTAGAAGCGATCCGGCAAATATAATGGTCACTGCTACTATTTCAAAAGTGATCTTACGTTTCTTAAAAAATCGGAAGACAAAAAAAGGAACTAAAGCCAGAAAACTCCATTTAAAAAAGTACAATGTAATCTTTTGCAAACGCCAAATGGTTCTTACAAGTGGTTTTAATTTTACTTTTTCAAAATCCCAATAAATCTTTACCCTCCAAAAATCCAACCAGGAACGGGTTACAACCTGTTTCCAATAATCATACTGATTGTTCTTGATGGTTTCTTTTGCATATTCTCCCAAATAATAGGAACACTCCGGAAAATAAGGATATTTATGTTGTAAATCATGATAATGAGCATGCCAGATAGCCATTGCCACATCTTTTTTTTCTCTGATGGTTTCTTCTCTGTATTTTACATAAGGATCTATGATCCACCGGTATTTTTCCGGACCTTTTTCAGCGAAATAAACGCAATTTTGGGAAATGTTGAGACCAAAATAAGTTGTAGAAACAAAATATCCTGTGTTTACTTTATTGACATAAGACCAACCGAAATAGGCTAATAAGGGAAAAATTAAAATAATGATCTTCTGGTTGATGATCTTTTTCCAATGAAATCGATACAAAACACTAAAACCATAGATAACAAACGGAATATAAGCAAAGAAAGGTTTGGTTAAAACCAGATAACCTAAAAGAAGGCTAAACAATAACTCTGATTTAAGGTCTCGCTTATTAAAATAATTATCTGCTAAAATATAAAAAACGGCCGATAGTAAAAAAACGGTAAGGCTTTCTATTAAAATAGCTGTTTCATAAAAAAACACATATAGTAAAGTTTCCAGATAAACCGCGATCCAAAGCGCATTTTTATTTTGAAAACCTAATTTTAATAATAACTTATACTGGATCACAGAAGTTACAACACCGATAACAAATTGATATACGATCGTTAGCCGCATAGTTCCTCCCCCTAATGCTATCAATAACGGATATCCGGGACTCCTTTCTCCGGTATAACCGGATAAATTAAATTTCATCAGATAAGGCACTAACTCCATAAAGCTCCAGCTATCCGGCCATTTAGTAATTGTAAAATACAACGCAAAGAATAGGGCTCTGAAGAAAAACCCAAAGAGAATGAGAAATTTTACCTCCGCTGTTTTTACAAAAGGGATATAAATCTTATCGATCCATTTAAACATAGTTGAAATATATTTTTAAAAGTTGCAAAGGAAACTGAAAAAATTCTCTTTTTCTTATTTTTGAACCTCCTTTTTCTTCCCATATTTCCAACGGGATCTCTTTAATTTTTAACTCAAACTCACGATCTGACCTTTTAAACCGCAAAAGCAATTCAACATCAAAAAGCCATTTGGTTATAAAAGGATCTTTAAATAATCGGTATGCCAAATCAGAACGTATGACTTTAGCCCCGCATTGCGTATCGTAGATGGGAAATTTTAGAATAACCTGACTCACGATAGTTGCAAATACACGTCCGAAATAATGGCGTACCAACGATCTTCTTACCTGATTTCCGGTCAGTTTTATTCTTGCTCCCATTACCAGAGCCAAATTATCGTTTTGCAGTAAAAACTGAGAGATACGAATCAATTCAGAAACCGGAGTTGCCAGATCAGCATCTAAATACGCTACATAATCATATTGAATAATGTTAAACTGAAAAATTCCCTGCCGGATAGCCTCAGCCTTTCCCGAATTTTTTAACAGGCTCAGGCAAAAAACATTTTCAAACTCCTTGCTAAAAGTATCCAATACATTCTGAGTCTGATCTGAGCTTCCGTCATTTATAAACAGAAAATCGACATCCCGATAGGTTTCAAATTGCTTGCTCCAGTTGAGCATTTTAAAACGCTCAACTTCATTAAAACAAGGGATCAATATGCCTATTCTGTTTGTTTTCTCCATAAACCGTTAAAGTACATCCATAACATTACAAAATACACAAAATAGGTCCCGCAATAAGCCATAACGGCTCCTTCTACTTTAGCATACGAAATCAAAAACCAACTCAAAGAGATCATCGTTGCAAAAGAAATAATTTCAAATATAAAATAAGGCTTCACTAACTTTCTGGCGTAAAACTGTATTCCCAGTATTAAAGAAGCTGCCTTAAAAATATCGCCCAGCATTTGCCAAAAGAACAATTGGGAAACCGGTAAAAATTCCTTGCTTAAAAACAACGGAATAAAATACATTCGCAACAAGTATAAAACACTCAGTGCCAAAGCAAAAAGCGGAATGATCTTAGTCAGGTAATTTTTAGTTAAAGGCTTTATCTGATTTGTATCTTTTGAAAATTCCGGCAAATAATATAAGGTTATCATGGAAGAAATAAACATCATATACAGGGCCGAAATCTTGTTCATTGCCTCGTAATATCCAGCCGCATCCAGACTGTCCCAATTGATAACCAGACTTCTGATAAACAAATAAATAAGAGGCGAAATTATTGCTGAGAACAAACTCATTAGTCCATACGACAAGGTTCCTTTCAGCTCTTTAAAGCTACTTCTTAAACTCCCGATCTGAAAAGCTGTGATTTCTTCCTTTACAAAATAAAAAGAAACCAAAAACAAAACAAGCCCTATGACTGAAACGGCCAATAATGCCCCATTGTTCTGAAAAAATACATCAAAACAACAGAAAGTACCAATCCGGACAAGTAACTGACACTATTTACCCAGACTACTTTTTTATAGCGACTCAACCCATTCAGAAAAGCAATGCAATACACATTCAGTACCTGAAAAGGGAATAAAATTCCAATGGCTTTCAGAACCGTTGAATAATCGGCATGATCGAAAATTTTGTTCGCAATGAACTCAGAAAACACAACAATTCCGATTCCTAAAAAAACGGAAAGAATGAGAATTCCTAAAAAATGTATTGAGAACAAATGTGATAATCTCTTTTTGTCGGAATAATTCTCTGCTACTCTTTTAATAATTCCATTTTGGATTCCCAAAGTTCCTAAAGCCTCTAAAGAAGATAGAAAGTTTCTCAGATTGCCTACTAATGCCATTCCGGAAGCTCCGATGAACATAGCAATTGCCTTTGAGGTCAAAAAACTGGTCACGACTCTTAAAACCAAACTCAGACTATTGAATGAGAAGATTTTAAAAAGCACATTTTCCTTTATTTTTTGAAATTCATTCAAACTTAATACGCATTTACTACCTTAATAATGGTTGCTATTTCTTCTTCGGTCAAACTGCTGTTGATCGGCAAGCTGATTATTTCCTGATGGATTTTCTCAGTGACAGGAAACGAAAGCTGATTCCAGTCTTTTAATGCTTTTTGCTGATGGGGCGGAATCGGATAATGGATCATCGTTTCAATTTCGTTCGCTTGCAAAAAGTTCTGAAATGCATTTCTGTTTTCCGTACGGACAACAAACTGATGAAAAACATGAGCAGCTTCCCTATTCCAATCCGGTAAAATGATTTTAGGGTTTGTTATTTCCGTTAAATAGCATCGGGCAATATGCCTTCTGGCTTCATTTTCCTTGTCTAAAAAAGGTAATTTTAAGTTCAGAAATGCCGCTTGTAACTCATCTAAACGAGAATTTACGCCGATGCGTTCGTTCTCATATTTTTTCTTCGAACCATAATTCCGTAGTTCATACAAAACTTCTGCTAATTCGGGATCATCTGTTGTAATGGCTCCGGCATCACCCAAAGCACCTAAGTTTTTTCCGGGATAAAAGCTATAGGCTTTCGGATAGTTTTCATAATGAGCTTTAGCTCCGTGAGATTGTGCTGCATCCTCTATAACTAATAGATCATATCGTTTAGCTATAGCTGAAATTTCATCCATCTCGGCTAATTGTCCGTACAAATGTACCGGAAGGATTGCCTTTGTCTTTGAGGATATTTTTTCTTCGATCCGATCAGGGTTTATTGTATAGGTTTCTAACTTTGGTTCTACTAAAACCGGAATTAAATCGGCTTCCAGAATTGCTAAAATAGTTGCAATATAGGTATTGGCAGGAACGATAACCTCATCTCCTTTTTCTATTTTTTCCAGTTGAATATATGCCTTTAAAATTAAAGTCAAAGCATCTAATCCATTGGCTACTCCTACACAAAATCGGCTACCGCTATAAGCCGCAAAATCAGTTTCAAATGTCTGAACCTCATTTCCTAAAATGTACCAGCCCTTATCTAAGAATTGCTGAAATTTTTGTTTAAACCGATTTTCAAATGGTTTATTGATCTTATGTAAATCAAGAAATTTTATCATTTTACCTGTAAATCTAATTGGTAATAATCCTGACAAAACACAACACCTCCGAGCTCTTCTTTCTGCTGCAATAAGCCTTTATTAAAACCTTCTTTAAAACTTGTGTCTGTAACAACTCCCATATCAAAATAAAGCTTATTTTCCGCTCTGAAATGTTCAAATAAGGTAAAATACAAATAATCCAGCGCTCTGTTCTTTTCTCCCAAGTCTGACGTAGCTCCGTATTGGGATTTTACAACAAACGTATCCTGAAAAAGTGTGATTCCTGCTACGATCTGATTATCTATGTAAGCATTAATCTGTTTTATATTCTCCGGAAAATCGGATGCCAGTGATTCTATTTCTTGTAAGGTATGTACCGGGCTTGCATTGTATTTTTGTAAAAGTCTGGGAATTAATATTTCTTCCCAAAAATCGTTGAACTTATTATCAAATCTAACTTCAATATTTTTAGTCTTTTTATAATGTTTCCATTTACTTTTAGACCATAATTCCGGATCCTTTAAAGGAAATGCTAAATTCAGATCTTTTCTGAAACAATTGGCACCGGATTTAAAAAAGTAAAAATCCAATTCGTTAGACATCGTTGAATTGTATATGATAGGCAAGGATTTCATTTGTAAAGTGATAATCCCTTGTGCTCTTAAAAAACGAACAATGGAATCCATTATTGTAAAAATTTCTTCCGATTTTGTTTTTTTCTCCACAACTAAGCCTCCGTAAGTCAGCCCTTGATGTGAGAACACTGTATCTCCTGCCTTATTTGCCGGAAAAACAGCTTTTACATTTTCTTTCGCATCAAAGACCAATAAAGAATAATCTTCAAATCGATCCTGATGGTATTCCATAAAATCCCGATCAAATAAAAAAGTAGCATTTTTAGCTTTTTTAACAAATTCGTTCCAAAGCGTTTTACTTTCTTTCTCGTATTTCCTTACCTGATAAATTTTCAAGATTACATCTTTTAACGGGGAAAATTACTAATTTTTACCATAGGAATAAAAAGCTATTGGCTTTTTTATTATTTTTATGGCAATTTGCTTTATAAAAGATCCGGTGACCCAATGACTAAAAAGACCCGAAATTTATTTTTCTTCATATTAAGTCTGCTTTCTTATTATAGTTACAGCCAAGATGTTTCACTTTATACACAGGTTAACGGGCGTTATGATTTTACTTTTGTCGGTAATACCATGAATACTGCCGAAAATAATACCTCAGCCGGTTCTGTAACGATCACATCTTCTTCAGCTACTTTAAATCTCGGTCCTAATGATACTGTGGTTAAAGCTTATCTTTACTGGGCAGGAAGCGGCGATGGGGATTTTGATGTTCAGTTAAACGGCAATGCAATCACTCCTGATCGTACCTTTAGCCATAGCCGTTTTTTTTCGCCCAATACGTATACTTATTTCAGTGCTTTCAAAGATATTACCTCTTACGTACAAAGTTATGGAAATGGTACATACGAACTTTCCGGGTTAGACATTTCTGCCTATGAAAGTTTACATCTTATTCGAAAAACTAACTTTGCAGGCTGGGCCATTTTAATCGTTTATGAAAATCCGGTCTTTCAACTCAATCAGATCAATATTTATGATGGTTTACAAGGTGTTCCGGATAACCTTAGCATTAATCTGACCAATCTTAACGTTTTAGATAACAACGGTGCTACTGCCGGATTCATCGCTTGGGAAGGTGATGCCGTTTTACCTACGGAATCCTTTTATATCAATAGTCAGGTTCTGAGTAACGCTCTTAATCCGGCCAATAATGTTTTTAACGGAACTAATAGTGTTACGGGATCTAATACTCTATATAATATGGATCTGGACATCTATAATATTCAAAATTATATCCAAGTCAGTGATACAGATGCTTTGATTGAACTAACATCTTTTCAGGATTTTATCATGATTAATGCTGTTGCTGTAAAACTGAATAGTCAACTGCCCGACGCTACTATTGTTTTGAATGATTACAGCACAAGTTGTAATTCCGACTCAATAACTGTTGATTATACCGTTTACAATGTTAATAGTACTGAGATCCTTCCGGAAGATACTGCCATTGGCTTTTATGTCAACAACACCTTGATCGGAACTACGTTTACACAAAATCCTATTGCCATCGGAGCCAATGAACAAGGTTCGGTGACATTAACAATTCCGCCGGACGCAACGGAAATTTTCATCCTTACTGCTACTGTTGATTATGATAATACTATTTTAGAATTAGTAGAAACTAACAATTCTTTTGAAATGGAAATAACACAGTGGTTATCTCCTCCGTTTGCTACTTTAGAAAACCTTACCTCTTGCAATTTAGGACTTACCAAAGGTAATTTTGACTTTTCGGCTTATGAAGAGTCGGTTACAACCAATGCTGATCATTCGGTTACTTTTTATAATTCCTATGAAGATGCCGAAAATGAACAAAATGAAATCCTCAATACAATGAATTATGAGGCTTTAACGACTCCGGAAACTATTTATGTAAGAATTGAAAATGAATTTGGCTGCTATAGTATTACCTCATTTGACCTGATCGTCCGAAATTGTCCTCCGACAATTTACAATGCAGTCTCTGCCAATAATGATGGTTATAACGATGATTTCTTCATTGACGGATTGCGGGATATTTTTACCGACTTTAAACTGGAAATTTACAATCGATGGGGTAAATTATTATGGACAGGTAACAATAATGTTCCGAATTGGGACGGTTATGTTAAAGATGGATTTGCCGGTAATAAAGCTCCTGAAGGTACTTATTTCTACATTTTATACCTTAACGACGAAGACTATCCCGAAGCCTTAACCGGATACCTGTACCTTACCTATTAATTACATATTTTGCGTATAATAGTTGTAATCTTTCAATAGTGTTTTGATGAAATCCTGATCGTTTCCGGACTGGTTCTTTATTCCGGTTACTTCAATGACCTTTTCCCGTAGTTTTATAATGGTATTAAAGTCTCTCATAGCTATTGCTTTTTCAAAGTTCTCTTTGATGATCCGCATATCATTATCTGATAATTTGATAACTAACGGATACGTAGGTACATAATCATCATTGATCTCCTGTAAAATTGTATGATTGATATTAATTTTATTCTTTAAAGAGATCACTGCCGTACCGGCTGCAATATCTCCTAGCCTCTGATTGCGCTTGTTTATAATCATAACGATTAAAGCAAACAAACCATTCCCAACGGTTAATTCCACAATACGGAACAACCATCGAATTAAATAATCTCCAAAACCTGCCTGATAACCGTCCAGTTTGATCACTTTTATTTTTGCGATCTTCTTACCTATGGTTTGTCCCTCCCACAGGCTTTCCTGAACTAAAGAATAGAACATGACCGGTAAACCGATCAACGAAATGACAGCCATAATTGACCAAGGATCTAAACCTGTAAAAAAACGGTCAAAATCAGTCAGTTCAAATAAAAAAACAACTAAAATAATGTATGCTGCCTTAACTAAAATATCTAAGATCTGAGCCAATAACCTATCTCCTACAGTCGCAGCTGTAAAATTTATAGTAACATTTTGTGTAGTGTTTATGGTTAATTGCATCTTAATTTATATTTTAGCACTCCCATGAGAGAGGTCGCATTTATTAAACAAAATAAAGAAAAATGGCTTAATTTTGAACAAGCTATTTTTGGCAAAGCTAAAAAAAATCCTGATGATTTGGCTAGTTTATACGTTCATTTAGTCAATGATTTGTCTTATGCTCAGACTTATTACCCGAAAAGCAAGACAACCATTTATCTAAATTATTTAGCGGCACAAACCTATCAAAAAATTTACAAAACAAAAAGAACTGAGACCAATAGAATTCAGTATTTTTTTACAACAGAGGTTCCTTTACTGGTTTACCAGTACCGCAGGTACATTCTATACGCTTTTATTACATTCTTCCTGCTAACAGGGATTGGTGTGCTTTCTGCTCACAACGACGACAGCTTTGTACGACTTATTTTAGGGGATTACTATGTAAACATGACCTTAGAGAATATCAAAGACGGAAATCCTGTAGCTGTTTACAAAAGTGGCAGTAATTGGGGAAGTTTTATCGGTATCACGCTTAATAATTTAAAAGTAGGTGCCATGTCTTATTTCTGGGGAATCTTTCTAGGGATCGGTACTTTTTATGTATTGTTGCAGAACTGTATCATGCTGGGATCTTTCCAATATTTCTTTTATCAGGAAAATGTATTCTGGGAAAGTGTTCGCGGTATCTGGATCCACGGTTCAATGGAAATTTTTGCCATGGTCATTGAAGCCGGAGCCGGATTTATCTTAGGAGCCAGCATTTTATTTCCTAAAACCTATTCGCGCTTAGATTCCTTCAAAATAGGATTCAAAAACAGTTTTAAAATCTTCATCAGCACCATGCCTTTTACCTTTGCAGCAGGTTTTTTAGAAGGTTTCATTACCCGATACGCTTTAGAAATGCCTACATTTCTAAGCATTTCAATTATTTTACTTACGCTTTCAGCAATTAGTTTTTATTATCTGATCTATCCGTTCAAAGTACATCAAAAAGTAAAAAAATCAGTTACCATTGCTTAATATGAAAACAAAGAGCATCTACATAACCTTTCTATTAAGCCTTGTTATAGCCTTTCAGTCTTTAGCACAAACAGCTAGAGATTCTATTGCTAATGCTCATAGAACATTCGGAAGTGCATTAGCTGAAAAATACAACGGAAACGATTTTAATTACGAAATAGAACAAGACAGTTACGAACCCTCTTTAGGCGATAAAATTTTACGATTTCTACAAAATTTGATCTCTGATATCTTCGGTAATACTTCTGCCTCAGAAGCTTTGAGCGGTTTTCAGATCCTCATCCGCGTTCTGGCTGTTATCGTTATTCTATTTGTGGTCTATCTGATCGTCAGAATGATCATCAACAAAGAAGGAGGCTGGATTTTTAGTCGTTCAAGTAAAAAGATCAACGTAACAGAAAATGTTGAAGAAAATATCCATACCATTGATTTCAATAAAATTGTAAAAGATGCCGTAGGCGGAAAAGATTTCCGCGTTGCGATTCGTTACTATTATTTATGGTTGCTAAAATCGCTTTCCGACAGAAACATTATTGAATGGGATATCGAAAAGACGAATTCAGACTACCTATACGAAATTAACGATATGGCTTTACAAAAAGATTTCCGATTTCTTTCGTATGTGTACGAATACAGTTGGTATGGCGAATTTGAACTAACCGAAGAGGATTTCCAGAAAGCCCAAAAAGCCTTTTTAAAATCAATAGGAAAACAATAAGATGTCAAAAAAGTTAAAAATATTCATAGGAATTCTGTTCTTTCTCTGGATTGCCATCATCGCTATTGATGCCAGCCGACCGAAACCTGTTGATTGGACCGAAACCTATAAGATCAAAGACAAGAAGCCTTTCGGACTCTATATCTTTGATAACGAGTGTGACACCTATTTTAATCCGCAATCCGTTACACGATTCGGGAAAAGTCCATACGAATTTTTAGATGCTAAATACCGTTACAAAGATTCCTCTTATAGTGTCTCAGGAACGGTCTTGTACATTGACAACGAATTTGATATTGATGATGAATCCTTAAAAGAACTAATGTATTTTGCCAGTCACGGAAACTCTATCTTTCTGAGTTCTTTTGATTTTCCGAAGATCTTACAAGATTCACTTCATTTTAAAATAAGTTATGGAAATATATTTAGTGATACCTTACAACTGGAGGTTCAAAATGCAAAAAAAGAAAAGAACTATTTTGACAAAGGCACTAACAACAGTTATTTTATTGAAATTGACTCTGCTCGTACAACTGTTTTAGGGAAACAGAAATACGGCAAGAATTTTAAAAACGAACAAACCAATTTCATTAAAGTTCCCTTTGGTGAAGGCGCTTTTTACCTACACACCCAGCCGGAAGCTTTCACAAATTATTACATGCTGAAGAACCAGTCCTATGCTGAAAGTATACTGAATAATATCCCGCAAAAAGATCCTATCTTCTGGAAAGTAGATCGCTATGAAAGTGAAAATTTAGATCAGTCACCATTGCGTTTTATTTTTAGTGAACCTTCATTAAAGTGGGCTTGGCTCTTTGCACTGCTTTCTATGATCTTTTTTATGATCTTTAATGCTAAGCGCCGCCAACGAGTAGTTCCCGTTATTGAACCGTTAAAAAATACAACCGTAGAATTCACCAAAACCATAGGGAATCTGTATTATCAGGAAAAGAATCATTTGGATATCATTGAAAAAAAGATCAAATATTTACTTGAAAAAATTAGAAACGAATACTATATTGATACCTTTAATCTGGATGACTCTTTTATTAAAAGATTACATCAAAAAACCGGTAAAAATATAGACGATATTGCAAAATTGGTCCATCACATCAACCAATTACGCAGACAAACACAAGCTACAGAAGCTGATATTATTAAATTGAACGAACTGATTGAAAAATTAAATCTATAATGGAAAACTTTTTTGAAAACAATCCGCAAAACGAGACAAATGAAAATGCCGAAAATGTAAATTTTGAATCTCGTATCGATCTACAGCCCTTACAGGATGGTCTGGCTCAAATTCGTCAGGAAATCGCTAAAGTGATTGTAGGGCAAAATAAAATGATCGACCAATTGCTCGTAGCTGTTTTAGCAAACGGACATGTTTTACTCGAAGGGGTTCCGGGAGTAGCCAAAACTATTAGTGCTAAACTGTTAGCCAGGACTTTATCTCTTGATTTCAGCAGAATCCAGTTCACACCCGATTTGATGCCTTCGGATATTATCGGAACTTCCGTTTTTGATTTGTCAAAATCAACTTTTGAATTCAAAAAAGGACCGATATTTTCCAACTTTGTTTTAATTGATGAGATCAACAGGGCTCCGGCAAAAACACAAGCCGCTTTGTTTGAAGTAATGGAAGAACGCCAAATTACTGCCGACGGAACTACATACGTATTAGAGAAACCGTTTCTTGTAATTGCCACGCAAAACCCGATTGAGCAAGAGGGTACTTATCGACTGCCCGAAGCACAATTAGACCGTTTCTTGTTTAAGATCAATATCGATTACCCGAACTTAGAAGAGGAGATCCATATCTTAAATAAAGAAAATGAATTGAAAAATGAAGATAAATTAGCCGCTATCGCTACAATTTTATCTAAAACTAATATTGCTGATTTTCAACATTTGGTAAAACAAATCATCATTGAACCGCATTTGATTGAATACATTGCAAAAATAGTTTCCAATACCCGCGAAAATGCCTTTTTGTATCTGGGAGCTTCTCCAAGAGCTTCTATAGCTATTTTAAATGCTGCTAAAGGTTTCGCATCGATCAAAGGACGCGATTTTGTAACACCCGACGATATTAAAGAGGCAGCTATTCCGGTATTGCAACACCGCGTTGTTGTTACTCCGGAACGTGAAATGGAAGGAGTTAACAGTACTGAAATCATTAAACAGATCATTGATACCGTTGAAATTCCGCGATAACTAAAAACTCAATTTGAAAAAGGACAATGCCGGCATTCTATAAACAACTATACATCAATAATTTTTTCTTCTATTGTATCATGGGGATCATTGCACTATTCATAGTGTCGTTCTTTCTTCCTATGTTCTACAATGCCGCCTGGTATCTTTTGGTGTTATTAGTGGCTTTTACCACTATCGATATCCTTTTACTCTTTGCTTCCGGAAAAAAAGTAACCGCTTCTCGCCTTACTCCGGAAAAACTTTCTAATGGTGATGACAATAGCATTACTATTCATTTACAAAACTATTATACTTTTCCGGTTCTGATTAAAGCCATCGACGAAGTTCCGTATCAGTTCCAGCAACGGCATTTTGAAGTTTCCAGAAAAATTAAAACTCAGGCAAAAGATAGTTATCAATATTTCCTGAGACCTACTGAACGTGGTGAATATACATTCGGAAAACTTAATATTTATGTGTCTTCTCCGCTGCGTTTAATCAGCAGAAGATTCATTTATGAGGAAAACCAAATGGTACCCACTTACCCATCGTATATTCAATTAAAAAAATACGATTTAATGGCTTTTTCCAATAACCTCTTCCAATACGGATTAAAAAAGATAAGACGTATCGGTCATACTATGGAGTTTGAACAGATCAAAGAATACGTTCAGGGAGATGACATCCGAACGATTAATTGGAAAGCAACTGCAAAAAGAAACCAATTGATGGTTAACCAGTTTCAGGACGAAAAATCGCAAAATGTATACATGCTCATCGATAAAGGGCGTGTTATGAAAATGCCTTTTAATGGTTTAAGTTTACTCGATTATGCGATCAATGCAACTTTAGTTTTATCGAATGTAATCCTTAAAAAGCACGATAAAGCAGGGATGCTGACTTTTTCAAAGAAGGTTGAGAACATTATAGCTGCCGAAAAACGCCAGAGCCAGATGCAGCAGATCATGGAAAATCTTTACAACATAAAAACCGATTTTTTTGAAAGCGATTTCAGTCGTCTGTATGTAGATATAAAGAAAAACATCAACCAGCGAAGTTTACTTATGTTGTATACCAACTTTGAAACATTAGACGGTTTACACAGACAATTGCCTTATTTAAAAGGAATGGCTAAAAATCATTTACTGGTTGTGGTGTTCTTTAACAATACGGAACTTAATGAACTGATTCATAAAAAAGCGACCACTGTTCAAGAAATTTATGACAAAACCATTGCCGAAAAATTTGCTTTTGAAAAACGCTTAATTGTCAATGAATTAAAAAAATATGGCATTTACTCGGTTTTAACCGAACCCGAACAGTTAACATTAGACACGATCAATAAATATTTAGAAATCAAAGCTCGAGGAATACTTTAAAAATTAACCCTATATGAAAAAAGCTCTACTAACCTTTCTATTAACTATTAGCTGTACTTATTTTTCCACTGCTCAAGAAGAGGTTGACTCTCTGGCTGTTTTTTTTCAGCAGATCGAAAGTTCAATGCAGTATCAAACCGGAAAAATTGAATTTAAAAATGAAAATGCTGATATTGATATCCCAAAAGGATATAAATTCTTAGACGGAGAGCAAACCCAATATGTTTTAACCGATCTATGGGGAATATGAGAGACACAACTGTTTTGGGAGCTATTTTACCTGAAAAACTAGGCGTTACCAGTGAAAATTCTTGGATGTTTGTGATAAGCTATCACAATATCGGCTATGTAAAAGACGACGATGCCAATGACATTGATTATGATGAGTTACTGGAAGAATTACAGAAAGATTTTGAAAGTGAAAATGTTGAAAGAGAAAAATTAGGCTATGAAAAAGCGCACCTGGTAGGTTGGGCTTCAAAACCATATTATGACAATACTGCAAAAGTGCTTCACTGGGCAAAAGAAATAAAATTTGACGATAGTGAGACCAATACTTTAAATTATGATCTTAGGGTACTGGGAAGAAAAGGGATGTTTAACCTTTCGGCAGTTTCCGGTATCAACCAACTGGATGAAGTTAAAAAATCTATTCCGCTCATAACAAAAAGTGTGACATACAAAGAGGGATCACGCTATAGTGACTTTGATTCCGGAACCGATAATGTAGCAGCATGGACCATTGGCGGACTTGTAGCCGGAAAGCTACTCGCAAAAACAGGTTTTTTTGCTATTTTAGCTAAATTCGGAAAAGTTATCATTGTGGGTCTTCTCGGATTATTAGGCGCTCTGAGAAAATTCATTTTCGGAAGTAAAGAACAAGAAGTTACGAAGGAAGAAAGTATTGTTTCTACTGATAATTCCGATCCAAAAGAAACTGAGAACTAAAAGCATGATGAAAAAAATAGAATCTGTTCAGAATCCGTATGTAAAATCACTGATCCAGCTTCAGGAAAAAGCCAAGACCAGAAAACAAACCGGAACCTTTTTAATTGAAGGAAAAAGAGAGATAGAACTTGCTATAAAGGGCGGGTACACCCTGAAAACCGTCCTGTTTTTACCTCATATCTTTTCGGAAGAACAATTAGCCTCATTAAAAATTTCAAATGAAACAGAGAAAATAGAAATTTCAAAAGAAGTATACCAAAAGTTAGCCTACAGAGATACTACCGAAGGTATTTTGGCGGTGGCCGAATCCAAATCGTTAGCTCTTGAAGATTTAAAATTATCAAATAATCCGCTTATTCTGGTTGCCGAAGGTTTAGAAAAACCCGGAAATTTAGGGGCCATTCTACGTACCGCAGATGCGGCAAATATAGATGCGGTAATTATTGCTAATCCCAGGGCTGATATTTACAATCCTAACATCGTACGGTCAAGTGTAGGCTGTTTGTTTACAATACAACTTGCTGTGGGAACGTCTGAAGAAGTAGTACAGTATTTAAAAGAACACGAGGTCAACATTTTTTCGGCGACATTACAGGATTCGACCGAATACCATACTCAAAATTACACCTTGCCTACCGCTTTAGTTGTCGGAACTGAAGCGACAGGCTTAACCGCGATTTGGCGAACCGAAAGTACTAAAAACATCATCATCCCGATGCAGGGTGAAATAGACTCCATGAATGTTTCTGTTGCTGCTGCTATTTTACTTTTTGAAGCCAAACGTCAACGGGATTTCAATTAATTTTTCATTTTCCACTTAACCAACGTAGCAGTTTTGTCTTCTTTTCTTTACTTACTACAATTTCTTTTTCAAATGGAAAGGTAAGTTGAATTTTTAGCTTTCTGGGAAAATGTTCTATAGCTTCCTGAATTGCCATTTTATTAATTAAAAACTGTCTGTTTACTCGGAAAAAATTATCATCTACTTTTTGTTCTACTTCTTCTAATGAATTGGGAATATAATATACCTTTCCTGTAAAAAGCTGAACGCAATTCACTTCATTTTCCAGATAAAACATTGCTATTTTATCAAGTGATACAGGTAAAAAACGCCCCCGATAATTAATCACAAAACTTTTTTTGGTATTGTTTACTTTCTGTAAATTCCCTTGTACAGCTTCATATTTTTGAATCATATTACTGGTAATATGTTCTTTTAAATGTTCAAATTTTAACAAGGCTATTTCTAAAGTTTGTTTGCTGAATGGTTTGAGTATATATTCTATTCCACTAGCTTTAAAGGCTTCTATGGCATAATCATCATAAGCCGTACAAAAAATTACAGGAGTTTTAATATTTTCGTCTTTAATAATTTCAAAACTTAAACCGTCTCCTAATTGAATATCGCTAAAAATCAGATCAGGTCGAGGATGATTTTGGAAATACGTTTTTGCCTCTTGAACTGATTCAAGAATGACTTCAATTTCAATAGTATTGTTTATACTTTTTAGTGTTGTGGCTAATTCTTGTGCTAATAATGCTTCGTCTTCAATTATTATTATTTTCATTCTTAATTAAATTTAAACTAACGTTAAAGCTATTACCATCATTTTTAATGATAATCTCTTTGCCTGTCAATAACAAGAAACGATCTGAAAGATTACTAAGTCCTATGCCTGTTGAGAATTCTATTTTTTCTTTTGTATTGATGTTGTTAGTTATTTCTATACTGTCTTGATTTTGCCTAATTGCAATCAAAAGAGGATTCTGTTTTGTAAAATGGTTGTGTTTTATGGCGTTTTCTACTAAAGGTTGCAATGAAAAAGAAGGTAGAAAAGTAGTTTCTAAAGTAGATTCGTTTACTTTCAACTCCCAAATCAAAGAATCTCCAAACCTTATTTTTTGCATTTCTAGATAATTTAGGCAAAGAGAAACCTCATCTTTGAGTGTTGTCATTTCTTCATTATTATGAGAAATTGAAACTCTTAAAAAATCAGATAATTGCAATAAATAGTGTTCTCCTTTTTCTTGATCCGTTTTATACAACACTTTCAAAGTACTTAAGGCATTGAATAAGAAATGAGGCTGTATTTGTTGTTTTAGAAGTAAATTTTCTGCTTCTGATTTTTTAATCTCTAATTGATAATTTTTTAAATCGGTTAAGTTTTTTGTTTCTCTGACTATTACATAATCATGAAGAACTAAGACAATGATGATATATGCATTGGGAAACAGAATAAAGAAAATAATTCGTTGCGTATAGAAAATATCATCAAATATTCCTGCTAATCTTGTAAAAATAACCGATAGAATCAAAAAAATGATAAGTCCTAGTCCAAAAGACAATCCGTAACGCCAGCATTTAAACCGAATGGGATCATCATTATATTTTGCTACACAAAATTTTAAAATTATGATTCCCAGCTTCGCTATTAACAATGTATACAAACCTATCTCACATGACATTATTAATATGATAACAATATTATCTCTGATAAATAAATTGATTATAGTTATAAAAAAAGAACAAAGTACAAACAAACCGTTTGTTCGATGAAGATTTTTCATAGCTAAATTCAACACTCCTTTTTTTATAACTTCTGTCATTCTTTTTTATACGGTTTAAAACTTAATTTTGTCTTGTATAAAAGCTTTTTTCTTTATTAATGTGCTGTCTGCTTTGCTTTGTAAACGTTCTTTATCTGTAAAATAGTATTTATATTTAGCTTTTGATAAACTAATATCATAGTTGGGAATAATTCCTTTTACATCCACACCGGTTTTAAACGGAATTTGAGATTTTAATACCGATATATGATAATTATAGGAAAGGTCAACATTTTGAATTCCGCCTATTGCTAACTGATAACGGTCAACCTCGACTAAAGCAGGTAATATTTCCAAATGACTGTCTTCAATAAGCATTTCCACTTCAAGATTATCAATAGTAGCATTGCTTTTATCTTTAAACATAAATGTTTTTGCTAATTCTTTAAATGCTTCGCTTTCTGTAATTTTTAAATTCTGAGCTTTTAAAGCGGCAATACTTTTTACTGTTTTTATAACAGGTTCCATGGATTCGTTAATTGTCATCATTCCTTTTATCACAAAATCTGCTTTTCCTTCTAGTGTTTTTGCGACTGGCAATAATGTGTCAATAACCGGAACCATATCTTTGATTTGCTCCATTTCTATGTTATGAATTGACATGGAGTAAAATATTTTTGCCGAAGTTTCATCTACTGGTTTGTATTTAAATTTCGTTTGCAATTCGGCTTCATTTAATTTCAGGCTTAGATTTGACAAATTTAATTGTGATTCTTTTATACTTACATCTCCTTTTATGTTAGAAAATTCCAAATCTCCAAAGGCTAATTTGTCAACCGATGTATCTAATGAAAAATTAATATTGGCAGGAATTTTAAAAACTGATTTTTGGGTTACTGTTTTCTCGCTATCAAGTTTTTCTTCTGTCACTTTCTCTAAATTATTAACTGCCGCAGTATTGTTATGCATTGCACTCATCAACTGATTTGCATCTATATAACGGGATCTTACGGATAACGAAGCGTATAAGGTTGTGTCTTTTTTATCTCTAGGAAAAACATTGTTTATGTTTCCACTTAATCTCATTTTAGACTTTCCTAGAGCTACAAATGCATTATCTAAAGTAATATTTCTATCTTCAAAATTAACTCTGGTTTTCTTTACTAAACAAGGAATTCCTAACTCTGGAATTATTGCTACTAATTTGTTAAATGCTATAGAACCTTTAGGATACCAGTCTTTATCTTTTATCTTATCTTTTTGAACACTGAAAGTATAATTACCATCTTCTATGAATATTTTTTTATCTTTTTGACGCGCTTTTAGTTTTTGAGAAGCTAAGGCTGCTGAAAAAATAGAAGATTCTTCTCCTTTTCCCGGAATTACTTTTAAAAGAAGATTCGTATTTTCTACCTCACCTCCTATACTGTCTTTTGAAGAATAGTTGAGTTGTTCAATAGCTAAGTTTACATCAATAGGATATTTTGAACCTACTTTTTTTCCTCTGGCTAAATCGGCTTTCATTTTTTTAGAATGAATTTGATGAAAATCTTTATAATTCAGGTTTAATTGCTCTACATCTAAATGGGCTACAAAGCTTTCCATCTGATTTTTATCGACTTCTATTTCTGTCTTTTGGATATCAATCGAGATCGTGTCTTTTGGAGCTTTGAATTTTAAATTGTTCAAAAAACATTTTCCCGAAAGAATGATATTCTTATAGTCTACCTCGTTTTTTGCTAAATCATAATTTAAGTTGGTCTTTGCATCCAGAACAGCTTTCCCTTCAAAATGATAATTTGTACTCACTGGAAAAGCTTTTTTAAGTTGTGTCAAATCGATATCAGATTGTAAATCTGCTGTTATTTGAGGTGCTGTCAAAATACGTTTTACATCTGCTTTTGCATTAAGCTGAATTCCTGTTCCCTGAACAATTAATTTATGGATATCAATCTGTGTTTTTTCTTTTGCTTTCAAATCAACTAACCAATTAATGTCAGCTTCCAAAAGATTTATCGTTCCGGATGATTTTTTGTAAGCTACTTTCCCTTTTTCAATTTTTAATATTCCTTTAGATACTGGTAAACTTCCACTTCCCAAAAACCTGTGGTTGATAATTCCAATTGAGCTAGTCCATCTATATCGACGTCTTCTATGTTTAAATATTTTCTTGGTAATGCCAACCAAAGTGTTTCCAAAGAAGGTACTTTCAAAAATGCTTTAAGATTAACACTTACTTTTTTCTCTTTGGGAACTTTTTTAAAATCTCCTTCCAGATCAAAAGCGATGTCATTCAACTCTAATTTTGTATCCGATAATTTTAGTTCTCGAGTCGTTTTGTTTAGCACTAAATCGGTTTTCAAATATGTTTTTAGATCTTTAACTACTTTATAAATATCACTTCCTACAGCCATTTGTTCTGTAGTACAGTCGACCTTAAAAACCGTTTGTTTTTTATCATCTGATGCACTCAGGTTAAGATTGAGTTTAGGAATTGCTATTGCAAGTTTGCTTACCATATCTTGATATGAAATCGAAGCTTCTTTAATCACCAACTTTTTAACTTTCATGGAATTAAAATCAACATGAAACTTTGCCGTATCAGTCTGTACATCAATTGTATTCTCTTTCTTTAAGATATCCCAATTTAGCTTACCATCTTTTTTCGTTAAAATTCTCAAATTCGGTTGAATTAGGCTTACTCGTCTAACATCTATTTCATTAGCTCTTAATAATTTTACAACATTCAGTGCTATTTTACATTCTTTGAAAGATCCTATCGTATCTTGATTTTCTTTTCCTGAATAAATATTTCCGTTATTCATTTTAGCTCCAAAATTTGGAAACGTAGAAAAAAAAGTAAGCTCTACACTAGTGCATTCTACTTTTCCATCTAAATTTTCATTCAAAACTCCTAAAACAACCGGAGTAACTTTTTCAGGTGTAAAAATAAAATTGAGTAGTACACTAATTATAATTAAAAATAAAATAAAGAAAGAAATGGTTATGTAGAGTAATCTTTTGACTATTTTATTTTTTTAGTTTTCTTATCCATTTTTTAAAATCACTTTATTCAATTACAGTACATATAAATCCTATCTTTTTAAGTCTTTTTTCTATAATTCGAACGGTAAAATCTATTCCTTCTATTCTTAAAATCTTATCACAATCTTCCAAATCAAAATTTATTTTACACTTTGGAAACTCAGCAATTAATATGTTAAGTATTTTCTTTGCCTCTTTTTCCTCTTGCACATTAGTTTTAAATATTTCGATCATTTCTTTTTCTTTTGTAAAGGATTAAAGGAAATACCTAAATTAAAGTAAAAAGAAGCATCTGGATTAGCTTTAAAAATATAGTCATTGAGCGTTGAATTCTTTTCTGTTATTTTAGATATTGGCACATATTTTAAACCTGATCTAAAGGTAATGATAAATGAATTCCCTAAATAATGTTCATAAATTAAACCGGAGTTGATTTCCATTTGATTGAAACTATATGTTTTAGAACTATTTTGCGAATCATATACATAAAAATAAGTTCCTTCTAAAGTACTACCCAAAGAGATTCTACCATCAGTAAAAACATGTTTTCTCATTAACACACTTTTAGGCAAAACAATATCTGCTATCCAACCATTATTAAACTTATGCTCATAACCAAAAGTCAAAAATACGGGAACTAATGCATTAGGATCTACCAAAAGGACTACACCTAAAATCATTTTTGTTTTAGCATTAGCCTTAAGAACCAGCGTTCCGGTAGCCATTCCTTTAATTCGTTCAAAATGCTGATCGCTACCATCTATAATTGTACTAGCAGAAAAAACAGCTGTTTTTTTAAACAATCTTGAAAAATAAGTAGCATTCAGAGAAGTAAAGTGATAATGAAAATCGGATTTACTTTCTATATCTAGAAAATTATAATCTATCTTATTATAATTGTAATTTAAAGTAGTTCCCAATATCCATTTTTTCTTCTTCAGAAAATTGATATTTGAACTAATTCTAAACTGTGAAAAACGCTCTACTCTTCCGTTAGGCAAATCCGAATCAGGATATTGAGATGAAAAATTATGAGGTGTCTGCTCTTGGTATTCAATATTTAAAAGTCTTGTAATAGGAAATCTATCGGTTACTCCCATTATTGCTTTTTGAGGGATACTGTCTTTTTTATTTTGGGAAAATAAGCTGTTACAATTCAAAAAAAGTAAAAACCCTAAAATAAGAAATCTTATATTTTTCATTTTTAAGTTAAAGATTTTATTTGTTTATCAATTACATCAAAAAAATAAATGGCTGTAAAAATCTCTTTTAAACCCATATTACTTATCAATTTTTCTATTCTTAAAAAAGATGTCTTCTTTTCATCTTTAATTATTATCCAAAAATCATCTACAAATGCTCTTTTATTAAATAGTTCAATTTCATTCTTGAGCATAAGAAACCACGAATCATCTTCAATCATTAATTTTTGAACAGATACAAAGACAATTCCTCTCTGTTTTTGTTCAACTTCAATGATTTGAAAACTATAATTTAAAACATCAATAAGTGTAACTGATTTATTATAGCAGTTTAAAAAAAGTCGTAAATAATTCAAATCCACTACTTTTTTAGCTCTCTGTTCTGTAGTAAAAGGCAAATACTTTAATAATTTTAACTGTTCTCCAACATTCATTTTTTGAATAACAATATTTATTTCTGCTTATTAGTCCAAAAATAGTATCTTGCAATAAAGTGATCTTTTTTTTAAAAAGGCAAGCGGACAAAAAAGCACCTAAAAAGGATTCAAATAAAATTGTTAATTTCATTACTTTGTACTAACTTTAGATAGTTATTGAGGTTTTATATGGTAGAAATAGATTTAGAAGCAGAAAACAAAGCCATTGCGCAAGAATATAAAGAGCTTTTACGCATCAGTTATCAAACACTTTCCGACGAGGATAAGAAACTGATCCGTAAAGCTTTTGATGTAGCAGTAGATGCTCATAAAGAGCAAAGAAGAAAATCCGGAGAAGCCTATATTTTCCATCCTATTGCCGTAGCTAAAATTGTTGCTGCGGAAATCGGTTTGGGAGCTACTTCTATCGCTGCTGCCCTAATGCACGATGTCGTTGAAGACACCGATATCACTGTTGAAGATATAGAGCGAATGTTTAATCCTAAAATTGCGAAGATCGTTGAAGGCTTAACCAAAATTGCCAAAGTAAAAACCGATCAGGATATTTCGCTTCAAGCCGAAAACTTCCGAAAAATGTTGCTGACACTCAATGAAGATGTTCGGGTAATTCTAATCAAAATAGCCGACCGTTTGCATAATATGCAGACGATGGAAAGCATGGTTGACTATAAGCAGGCTAAAATTGCCTCTGAAACGCTATATATTTATGCTCCGTTAGCACATCGTTTAGGTTTGTACAACATTAAAACCCAACTGGAAGATCTGGGGTTAAAATACACAGAACCTGACATCTACAACGAAATTGTCAGCAAAATAAAAGAGACCAAACAGGAACAGGATGCTTATATCAAATCCATTTCAGATGTTTTGACCAGATCTTTAGACGATGAAGGTATTGAGTTCATCATCAAAGGAAGACCGAAATCCATTTATTCTATTCGTAGAAAAATGCGTGCTCAGAAAGTAACATTTGATGAAGTGTATGACAAGTTTGCCTTACGTATCATCTATAAAGCCACCCAACACGACGAGAAGTTCTTAGCCTGGAAAATTTATTCCATAGTTACCGATCATTACCGCCCGAGTCCAAGTCGTCTGCGTGACTGGATCTCTTCTCCGAAATCAACCGGATACGAAGCCCTGCATACGACCGTTATGGGTCCCAAGGGGCGCTGGGTAGAAATTCAGATCCGTAGCGAACGTATGGATGAAATCGCTGAAAAAGGATATGCAGCACATTACAAATACAAAAATTCAGATGATACCGAAGAACATACATTAGAGATCTGGCTCAATCAATTAAAAGAAGCTCTGGAAAATCAGACTTCAAATGCTGTAGATTTTGTCGAAGATTTTAAATTAAACCTGTATTCCAAAGAGATCTATATTTTTACTCCTAAAGGAGATATTAAATCCTTACCTAAAGGAGCTACTTCTCTTGATTTTGCCTTCTCTATACACTCTGAGATCGGAGTACATACAAGAGGTACTCGTGTCAACGGAAAACTGGTTCCGCTAAATCATATTTTAAACAGTGGAGATCAGGTAGAAGTCATCACTTCTCCTAATCAAAAGCCTACAGCTCAATGGTTGGATTACGTTACTACATCTCGTGCTAAAAATAAGATTAAGAATGTACTGAACGAAGACATCAAAAAAATAGGAGAAGACGGAAAAGAAATACTGGCTCGTAAACTTCGCCATTTAAAAATCAATCTTTCCGAAAATGTTATCAATGAATTAGTTGTATATTTTAAATTACAAACCAGTCTGGATCTGTTTTACAGAGTAGGTATAGGCACCATCGACAACCAACAGTTAAAAGATTTTGCAGCCCAGAAGAACAATACTTTGGTAAACTTTTTCAAGAAAACCATCAAGCGTTCTCCGAATCCGCAACCGGAAATCATTCAGCGTAATGAGATCAGCAAAAAATATGACATGCTGGTTTTCGGAAAAGAACAGGAAAAACTGGACTACAAACTGGCTAGTTGCTGTAACCCTATTCCCGGAGATGATGTATTTGGTTTTATTACAATCAATGAAGGCATAAAAGTACACAGAAAAGATTGTCCGAATGCTATTAGTTTACAGTCTAACTATGCTTATCGTATCATTCAGGCCAAGTGGATCGACTCCTCTCAGGAAGATTTCAAAGCCATTATAGAAATCACAGGAATGGACACCTTAGGCTTAACGAATGAATTAACCAAAGTGATCTCTAACGAGATGCACGTAAACATTCAAAACATATCACTAAGCGGAGAAGCGGGTATCTTTAAAGGGCGAATTACCGTTATTGTTCCCAACAATACTGTTTTGAAAAAATTAATTGATAATATTAAAAAAGTAGACGGCGTAGACAAGGTGAATCGGGTGTATCAGAACTAAGATCTCAACTTCATTTTCAGAGATGTTTTTCACATTCAAAAAATAAGAGTATCTTTGTAGCTGTTTCATTTTATAACTAATGGAAAACAACAACAATCAGGAAATTGTAAAAAACGTATTTACCAAATACTTAGAAGAAAAAGCACATCGTAAGACCCCTGAACGGTATGCTATTCTTCAGGAAATATACAATTCAAACGAACATTTTGATATTGAATCCCTGTATATCAAAATGAAAAACAAAAACTATCGCGTTAGTAGAGCAACACTATACAACACCATAGAATTACTTTTAGATTGCGGTTTAGTTCGTCGGCATCAGTTTGGCCAAAACCAAGCGCATTATGAAAAATCCTATTTCGACAAACAACATGACCACATTATTTTAACCGATACAGGTGAAGTTATTGAATTTTGCGATCCACGCATCCAGCAGATCAAAAAAACAATGGAAGATATGTTCGGAATCGAAATTCAGAACCACTCGCTTTACTTCTACGGAAGAAAAAAAGAAAATAACACAACAAACTAATACTAACTTATAATTTCTAACTGCTAAAAAATGACTGTAGATTTACTACTGGGACTACAATGGGGCGACGAGGGTAAAGGAAAAATCGTTGACGTTCTTACTTCAAAATACGATATTATTGCCCGTTTTCAAGGAGGACCGAATGCCGGACACACCTTAGAATTTGATGGTATCAAACACGTTTTAAGAACAATTCCTTCCGGGATCTTTCACAAAAATGCCATTAATATTATCGGAAACGGCGTGGTTATGGACCCTGTTGTTTTCCAAAAAGAAATTGAAGGTTTAGCTAAATTTGATATGGATGTAACCTCTAAGTTATTCATATCTCGCAAAGCACATCTTATTCTACCCACTCACCGATTACTCGATGCAGCTTCTGAAGCTTCTAAAGGAAAAGCAAAGATCGGTTCCACATTAAAAGGAATCGGACCAACTTACATGGATAAAACCGGAAGAAACGGTTTACGTGTAGGAGACATTGAATTAAACGATTTTAAACAACGTTATAGAGCCTTAGCAGACAAACACGAAGCCATGATCGCTTTTTATGATGTTGACCTGCAATACGACTTAAAAGAAATGGAAGAAGAATTTTTTGAAGCTATTGCAGCCTTAAAAAAACTAACTTTTATTGATAGTGAAGACTATTTAAACAAAGCTTTAAAAGAAGGAAAATCTATTTTAGCTGAAGGAGCTCAGGGCTCTTTATTAGATGTTGATTTCGGAACATATCCTTTCGTTACTTCATCAAATACTACTGCTGCCGGAGCTTGTACCGGTTTAGGTATTGCGCCTAACCGCGTTAAAGAAGTTTTCGGAATTTTCAAAGCATATACAACCCGTGTGGGTTCTGGTCCATTTCCTACTGAACTTTTTGACGAAACCGGCTCAACTATGGCAAAAGTAGGAAACGAATTCGGTTCGGTGACCGGTCGTGCCCGTCGTTGCGGATGGTTAGACCTCGTAGCTTTAAAATATGCTGCTCAGATTAACGGAGTAACTCAGTTATATATGATGAAAGGAGATGTACTTTCCGGATTTGATACTTTAAAAGTTTGCACTGCTTATAAGTATAAAGGTCAAACAATTGATCATTTGCCTTACAACATAGAACCTGAAAATGTTCAACCGGTTTACACAGAATTAAAAGGCTGGAATGCAGATTTAACAGGAATGTCTTCCTATGAAGAACTTCCACAGGAACTAAAAGAATATATTGCTTTTATTGAAAAAGAAGTAGAAGTTCCTATAAAAGTTATATCAGTTGGTCCGGATAGAACACAAACTATAGTGAAATAATACACAAAGCGTCCCACAAAAAAGTAGGACGCTTTTTTTATAAAAAATTCTTAATACTCAAAGGCTTTTAGAGTTTTTACTTATTTTTGAACCAAAATATCAAAGTTTGAAAAAATTAGCCTTATATATTATTTCCCTGTTCAGCTGCTTCGCACTATTAAATGCTCAGGAAACCAAAAAAATAATTGTAGAAAATTCGGATTTTGTAGATCGGAATCAAGACGAAATTCCCGGAGCTACCGTTTTTACCGGAAATGTGAAAGTCCTGCATAATGGCGTAAAGATCAATTGCAACAAAGCCTATTACTTTGATCAGGAAAATTACATCAAAGCATTCGGAAATGTTCGTATAAATCAGGGAGACAGCATTACCCTGAACAGTCGCTATGCTGAATATGACGGACAAAAAGAATTGGCTTTTGCGACCGGAGATGTATATTTGCGCTCTCCTGAATCTACTCTGACAACAGATACAATCTATTTTGACAAAAAAAATCAAGTTGCTTTTTACAACAGTTACGGTACAATTGTAAACAAAGAAAATACCTTAAAGAGTAAATCCGGAAAATACTTTGTTCAGTCTAAAAAATACCAATTCAACACCAAAGTTGTTGTTACCAACTCAAAAGCAAAAATAGAGACCAATCACTTGGATTTCTACGAAGACTCCGGACATGCTTATGTTTTCGGACCATCAACTATTACAAACGAAGGAAATGTCATTTATACTGAAAACGGCTTTTATGACACCAAGAACAATACAGGGAAACTATTAAAGAACTCCACAATAACGTATGATAATAAAATTATTGAAGGAGATGATCTTTACTACGACCAATCCCGAAACTTTTCCAGAGCCGTCAATAATGTCAAAATCACGGATACGATAAACAACATGGTTGCCAAAGGGCATTATGCGGAAATGTGGCGCGATCCTGTAACCCGAAAAGATTCCATCATATTAACGAAACGAGCTGTTGTTATTACAAAAGTAGAAGACGACTCGCTGTATATGCACGGCAAAAAAATTCTGGTAACCGGTCCTCCCGAAGACCGAACGATCAGAGCTTTTAACAACGTGCGCTTTTACAAGACCGATATGAGCGGAAAATGCGATTCTATCCATTCCAATAATAAAACAGCTCTGACACAATTAATCGGAAACCCTGTTCTATGGAATAATGAAAATCAAATGACCGGTGATGTTATGCATCTTATCGGTAACAACCAAACAGAGCAACTGGATTCACTGAAAGTTTTGAATAATGCTTTTCTGGTCCAAAAAGATACCTTAAGCCAAAACGGCTACAATCAGATGAAAGGACAAAACCTATTCGGAAAATTCAGGGACAACAAACTAAGTGAAGTTGATCTCGTTAAAAACACAGAATCCATTTATTACATCTATAACGATGATAATGAACTTATTGGTATAGACAAGAAAAAGTGCAGTAAGATTAACATGCAGATCAGCAACAACCAGATAGAAACGGTAACTGCATTTGACAAAATAGAAAGCAATCTTTACCCTGAAAGTGAATTCCCTGAAAATGCCAGAAGGTTAAGAGGATTTATATGGAGAGGAGACGAACGCATTACATCTAAAGAAGGGATCTTTCCGGAAGAAGAGAACCTTATTCACGAACAAATCCTAATCGAAAGCAGGAAAAAAGCATTAGAAGAAGATGTTCCTATGGAAGTTTTACCGGAAACTTTAGAATACGACAAAAATAATCCGGATAACAAAGACAAGAAGACTGTAGAAAAACAGCCCTGATCTAACTTTTATTCACTCAATTTACCATGCTTAACGATTTTTTCAAATATCAGGCACAAACCTCTGAACATCCTTTAGCAATAGAGATATCACATGCTAAAGGAAGCTATATTTACGATACTAACGGTAACGCTTATCTCGACTTCGTAGCAGGAGTTTCAGCAAATACATTAGGACATCAACCTAAAAGAGTCAACGATGCCATTAAAGCGCAATTAGACAAATATTCTCATGTAATGGTATACGGAGAGTTTGCCCAACATCCTGCAACAGAATTCTGTAAACTACTCGCTACTCACCTACCTGAACCGTTGAATAAAACCTATTTGGTCAATTCCGGAACCGAAGCTATTGAAGGTGCTTTAAAATTAGCCCGGAGAGTCACCGGAAGAAGTCAATGGATCTCTTGTTATAATGCTTACCACGGAAATACAATGGGAAGTATGAGTGTTATGGGGTACGAAGAACGCAAACAAATTTTTCGTCCTCTAATTCCCGATGTTGACTTTATCACCTTCAACAACGAAGACGATCTAGAAAAAATAACCACTAAAACTGCCGGCGTTCTGTTAGAAACCATTCAAGGCGGTGCCGGTTTCATCCAACCGGAAAACGGTTTTTTGAAAAAAGTACGCCAGCGATGTGACGAAGTAGGTGCCCTATTGATATTAGACGAAATTCAACCGGGTTTTGGCCGTACCGGAAAATTATTCGGTTTTATGAATTACGATATAGTTCCTGACGTTTTGGTTATGGGTAAAGGAATGGCCAGCGGTATGCCGGTTGGTGCTTTTACAGCCTCTGATGCTATGATGGATCTATTAAGCCATGATCCTAAATTAGGACACATCACGACTTTTGGCGGACATCCTGTAATAGCTGCCGCTTCACTGGCCACTTTACAGGAAATAACGGAAAGCCATTTAATGGAAGAAGCTTTAGAAAAAGAACAATTATTCCGGGAACTTTTAGTTCATCCGCTTATTACTGAAGTCCGTGGTAAGGGTTTAATGCTTGCAGCCATGACAGAAAGTCCTGAAATCACTAATCGTGTCATCTTAGAATCCCTTAAAAGAGGCGTTATCATGTTCTGGTTACTCTTCGAAGGTAAGGCAATTCGTATAACCCCTCCGCTTACTATATCAAAAGAAGAAATCAAAGAAGGTTGTGGCATCATTATTGACATACTAAATGAAATAGCAAACGAAAATTAAGAGCGATCTGAATTGTTAATTAAATTGTTTAAAACAATTTGCTATTCAAAAAATCGACCCAAATATATTCCTTACTTTTAGTAAGGACAAAACCATAAATTGCAAAGCGTATGAGATTGAGTCACGATGAAGATGAAAACAACCTTTCACTATCCAAGTTTGAGTCCATGTTGAAAACGAATAAAGTTTTCTTTTTCGATTCGGAAGAATTCGAAGACATAGTACTCCATTACATGGATACCGGAAGGCTAAATTTAGCCAAAAAAGCTTTAAAACTTGGTTTAGAGCAACACCCTAAGTCAACAGGTTTAAAGCTGGTACAGGTTGAAATGCTGGTTTACGAAGACAAATTAGACCTTGCAGAAAAACTCTTGGGTGAATTGTATGCCATTGAACCTACAAATGAAGAGATCTACATTCAGCAGGCTAATATATTTTCGAAGAGAGACGAACATGCTAAAGCAATCGATTCCCTGAAAGTCGCCTTAAAGTACACCGAGGACTATGCTGATGTATATTCAATGATTGGTATGGAATATCTTTTCATGGACGATCTGGAAAAAGCCAAAGAATTCTTTATCAAATGTCTGGAAGAAGACGAACAGGATTATTCCTCCTTATACAATGTTGTCTATTGTTTTGACTTTTTAGACCAAAATGAAGACGCCATCCGTTACTTAGAAAAATTCATTGACAGAAGTCCATATAGCGAGGTAGCCTGGCATCAGTTAGGCCGCCAGTACTATGCTTTAAAAAATTACGAAAAAGCTGTTTGGGCATTTGATTATGCTACTTTAATTGATGAATCTTTTTTAGGTGCTTATTTAGAAAAAGCAAAGGCACTTGAAAAACTAAAACGTTATCAGGAAGCCATTGACTGCTACACAATAACAACAGAAATTGATGATGCGACCTCTTTCGCGCTGTTGCGCATGGGAAAATGCTATGAAAAGCTGGGAAACAAAGAACAAGCATTAAAATTCTATCATAAAACTGTTCATGAAGACCCCTTACTTGACAAAGGCTGGATCGCTATTACCGAT